>NZ_JACLZC010000009.1 GCF_016901735.1 Pseudoflavonifractor phocaeensis
AGCCGGCCAACCTCGAATTCAGTCCTTTTTCTGAACGGTCCCGCGTCTCACGCGAACTCGTTTATTTTACCACGCGCATCTCACTTTGTCAAGCACTTTTTTCGGAACCCTTTCGGAAGTCCGTCCAGGTTCCCCCCGGTCTCTTCCGAATTTCATCCTCTTTTCGTGCCCTCTCGTGAAGCGCTGGGTTATTATATCAACCTCCACTCCCTTTGTCAACCCCTTTTTTCGCTTTTTTTACGCGAAGCACCAGAGCCGTCAAAATGGGCGTTATCCACCCCAGTATGGTCAGGCCCCAGGCCACCCCATTGCGCATCCACGCCGCCAGCTGGAAGGCGTCCGGCGCCCAGACCAGCGCCACTGCCGCCCCGATGGCCGCCGTCACCCAGCACCCCCGTTTCCCGCCCCACGCCGAACCGGCCAGATGGCCCAGCATGGACCGGCAGGCAAAGAGCAGCAGCCCCAGCAGCGCCAGATCGGCAAAGACCCACAGCGCGATTACCAGAGATTCCAGGCGCTGAAAGCCGCCCTCCACGCCGATGCCCTTTACCGCCATAAAATAGGGGGTGTCCATCCGCTGCACCAGGTTGGCCCCAAAGCCGCCGATGCACACCACCTGAAACAAGGTCAAAAGCCCGCAGAAAAACACCGCCCATCGAAAGAGCCGTCCCCTGTCTCCCCGCCGGCGGGAGACGCCGGGGGCGCAGAAGGCCGCGAACACCCCGTAGCCCAGCAGACTGAGCACCGCGCCGCCGCCGCGCAGTACGCCGGGGACATCGGCGGTCCACACCGGCAGCAGGGCCTCCGGATGCACCTGGGGCAGGGCAAAGAGGAGGGTCAGCACCAGCGCCGCCCCCAGCGCAAAGGAAAACACCGTGCCCGCCCGGGCAAAGGCGGAGCGCTTCCCAAGGCCCAGCCAGACCGCCAGTCCCAGCAGCACCACAATAAAAAAGGGCAGCGGACCGTTGCCGTAGCTGGTGGCCAAAAACCGAAACGCCGCCCACCGGGCATTGAGCCCCAGCAAAACCGCCCCGCCCGCGAAATAGAGGGCGGTAAGCCCCTTGCCGGTCCAGCGGCCGAAGGCCCGCGTCAGCGCCTGGGCCATCCCACCCGGCGCGTCCTCCAGGCAGCGCCCATAGGCCCACATCAGCGCCAGCGCCCCGGGCAAAGCCGCCAGCGGCGCCAAAAACGCCGCCCGTCCGGCAAACTCCACCGTGTGGCCGGGCAAAAGCTGGATCATGGGGGAGAGCAGGGCGGCAAACAGCACCGCCAGCAGCTGCCTGAGTGAAATCTTATCCCGATCCATAATGTCCGCTCCTATTTCTCCCAATTCAGGAGGCGTCATACCCCCGCAAAATCTCCACCGTCACCGACGTGGTCCACACCAGCGCCGACGGGTCCCACTGGGCCTCCAGACTCTCCCACCGCCAAGGCGCCGCCATGCCCGCCCGCCGGGCCAGCTGAAAAAAGTCCCCCTCGTAGGTGCGGCACAGGGAGAGGGCCGCACCCAGCCGGGCGCGCACCACCGCTTCCACCGCCGCCGCCGCTTCCGCCGTGTCCGCCGGGGACTCCTGGTCCAGCCGGGCGCCGCCCTCGGCCAGATTGGCTTCCACCCGGCAGTCGATGGACAGGCCCGTAAAGGTATCCCCGTCAAAGGAGGCCCTTATCCTGGTCGTTCCCCCCACCAGGCGGACCGTCACCGTCCCCATCGCCTCGGTTTCCACCGTCACCAGGTCGGCCTCCACCGCTCCGTTCAAAAGATGGATGCCCCGGGCAGCCTCGCTGTCCGCCCAGCCCACCAGACGCCCGTCCCGCAAAAGGCCGTAGCCCCAGCCCTCCAGCTGTCCGTCCCCCGTCTTTACCACCGCCGGGGCGTAGGAACAGCCGCTCTCCAGCAGCTCCTCCAGCACCGCACCCACCGTCCGGGGGGCACACCAGGACCGAAGCCCGCCGTCCGCCGCCATGGCCTCCAGACGGGCCGCCGGCTCCTCCTCCGCCCCCGCCGATATGGCCGCCTCCGCCGTTCCGCCCGCCACCAAATAGAAATCGGTGTCCAACCTCATTTCAATGTCATCCAGCACATATTCCAGCGCCGCATACACCCCCTGCCGGGCCTGGGCCTCCCCCAGCAGGAGCTGCTCCACATGGCCGTAGAAGAGGTTGGCCCCGCTCTGTCCCTGGATGGCCAGACAGGCCCCGCTGATGCTCTCGGCGTCCTGGGTCAGCACCAGCGCAGGACCGTCGGTCCCGCCGCTCTGCCGCTCCCGCCCGGTGGATACCGTCACCCGCACCGGCGCACCCTGGTCCACCCCCACCGTCCGCACCAGATCCATCCCCTCGATCTCCCTGGCCCGGGGCAGCTCTCCCGTGCAGCCGCTCAGACACAGGGCCAGCAGAATGGCCGCAGCCGTCTTTTTCATCGTTGTTTCCTCCGGTTCGGTGTATGATAAAGCCGCTGGCGCAGTTTGGTCCAGGGCAGGGGCGGACGGACCACCGCCCGGGCCGCGCTGCCCCCTCCCCCCGCAAAGGGGGCCAGATAGGGCACGCCGAAGCTCTCCAGCCGGGACAGGTGGATGACCAGGGCCGCCAGGGCCGCCACCACGCCGAACAAACCGGCAAGGGCGGCGCACAGCGTGAGAAAGAGCCGCCACAGCCGCAGGGCGCCGGCCATCTCCTGACTGGGGGCGGTGTAGCCGGCGATGCCGGCAATAGCCACCGCGATAAGCACCGCCGGCGAAACGATGCGGGCCTCCACCGCCGCCTGTCCCACCACCAGGCCCCCAATGATGGAAACCGTCTGCCCGATGGACTGAGGGAGGCGGAGCCCCGCCTCCTGGAGGACCTCAAAGGCCAGCAGCATGACGATCACCTCAAAGGCGGTGCGGAAGGGCACGTCCTGCTTGGCGGCGATGATGGAAAGGGCCAGCTTGGTGGGGATCATCTCCTGGTGAAAGGTGACGGTGGCCACATAGAGGGCGGGGAGCAGCAGGGTCACCAGCACGCAGAAGTAGCGCAGCAGGGTGAGCAGGGTGGCCACCATCCAGTTGTTGGCCTTGTCCTGACCGGCCCGGAAAAAGGCGGACACCGTGGCGGGCATCAAATAGCCCAGAGGCAGACCGTCGGCCAGCAGCCCCACCCGCCCGTCGGCCAGTCCGCCGCAGAACCGGTCGGGCCGTTCGGTATATTGCAAGAGGGGGAAGGCGGTGCGGCTCTGGTGGGTCAGATACTCCTCCAGGCTGTCGGGGGTGAGGGCGGCGTCGATGTCGATATCGGCCAGGCGCTCTTCCACCCGCTTGACCGTCTCCGGGTCGGCGATGCCCTCGAGGTACACGATGTCCACCAGCGTCAGAGACTGACGCCCCACCGTCTGCTCCTTGATGCGCAGCTCAGGGGCCTTCAGGTGGCGGCGGATCAGGCTGGTATTGGTGCGCAGGCTCTCCACAAAGCCGTCCCGCCCTCCTTTGAGCACCGTCTCTCCCGCCGGCGGTCCCACCGAGCGCTTGTCCTCGGTGGCCGTCATGAGGGAGAGGCACCCCTCCTCTCCCGGACAAAAGAGAAGGCACCATCCGCCGATGAGGTCGGCGGCGGCCTGGTCCATCTCGGTCCGGTGGGCGCAGATGAGATTATAAAGCGCCCCCTCCCCCATTCTGGCGAAGGCGGCGCGGAGCGGACCGGCCAGGGCCTCGTCCTGGGCCAGGGGACGCAGAATGTAATCGCTCACCCGCTCCATCTTTACCATACCCGCCAGATAGCAGAGGGTCACCTCCGTGTCGCCCGCCCCCGCCCGGCGGACGGTGCGGACGGCAAAGTCGGCGCAGCCGGCAAAATAGGTCTTGACCCGCTCCAGGGTAAGAGGGCCCGGGATGCGGGGCTTTTTGCGGGGATGGGGCGGACATTGGGCAGCGGCTTTGGACGCCATGGACACACCTCCCTTTGACTTTCCCTTAGTGTGTCCCCCGCCGCCGGCTTTATGCGTCTGTGGAATTTTCTGAAAATGTTCCCCTCCCATTGCCTTTCGCTTCCAGGGTGGTTATAATGGAAAGACGCGAAAAACCATCTTTAGAAACGACGAAAAGAGGAGTTATATTATATGGAATTCCACGCCAACGAGGGAAAGAGCGTTACCATACAGGCCATGGGCAAGACCTGGGCCCGTCACGCCATCGCCACCCACTTCGTCCAGGTGGGCGAGAGCTATATTGACCTCATGGAGCGCTACGTCAAGCCCGTCTACCAGGAGGGCGACATCCTGTCCATGAGTGAAAAGGTGATTGCCCTGTGTCAGGGCCGGGTGGTCCGGGAGGAGGAGGTCCGCCCCGGCTTCTGGGCCAAGCTGCTCTCCCGCTTTGTCCACCAGACCTCCGCCGGCCCCGGCATGGGTCTGCCCATCAAGATGCAGTTTGCCATCAACGTCTGCGGCCTGCCCAAGATCCTGTGGGCCGCCTTCCGGGCCGCCATCGACAAGCTCCGGGGCGTCCACGGCACCTTCTACCGCATCGCCGGTTTGGAGGTCTCCGGTCTGGACGGCTTTTACGGCGAGGATATTCCCGAATATGAACATATGGGGGTGCGCATCCCCGAAAACCCCGCCGGCGTGTGCGACGAGATTTTGGAAAAGACCGGTATCGTCTCCATGATCGTGGACGCCAACGACTTGAACGTGGAGATGCTGGGCCACTGCTCCCGCCTCACCGCCAGCGATGAGGAACTGCTGGACCTGATTCGGGACAACCCCGCCGGTCAGGACCGTCAGCTCACCCCCTTTGTGCTCATTCGTCCCGTTCAGGACTGATCTTCCCTTGTATTTTTGTCTGTAAACTGGTATATTGTTCTCCAGAACTTGAAAGGAGCGTTACATCCCCATGAATATGACAAAGAAGCTGCTCAGCGGCGTGGTCAGTGCCGCGCTGCTGGCCGGGGTCCTGTCCGGCTGCTCCAGCCAGCCCGCCGAGGACGACGTGGCCTACAAGGCCGCCGGCATCGCCCGGGACACCGTGGTGGCCACCGTCAACGGCCAGAAGATCCCCGCCGAGGATTACCTCTTCTGGCTCCAGCAGAGCATCACCAACATCCAGTATTACGGCTACCTCACCAGCGACGACTGGACCACCGAGCAGCTGGGCGACCAGAACGGCGTGGATTACGTCAAGTCGGACGCCCTCACCGCCGTGACCTATTACGCCACCATCGCCCAGAAGGCCGAGGAGAATGGCATCTCCCTCTCCGAGGAGGACAAAACCGCCGTTCAGGAGAATATGGACGACATTGAAGCCGCCCTCGCCGCCCAGAACATCACCCTGCAAATGTACCTGGACGCCCAGTGCATCTCCCAGGAGGGCATGATCAAGATGAACGAGCTCTATTATCTGAGCCAGGATCTCATCCAAGCCTTCCAGGAGGGCGGTCCTCTGGACCCGGGAAGCGACGCCGTCACCGCCTTTGCCGATGAAAACGGCCTCTACCGGGTCAAGCATATCCTCCTCTCCACCCGGGACGCCGAGGGCAACGACCTGTCCGAGGCCGAGCAGCAGGCCATCCTGGAGGAGGCCAACGCCCTGGTGGCCGAGCTCCGGGCCGCCGACGACCTGGAAACCGCCTTTGACGCGGCCATGAACGAGCGCAGCGACGACAGCCGCAACGACGACGGCACCCTGGCCTATCCGGAGTATGTGACCTCCAGCGGCCAGATGGTGGAGGAGTTTGAAACCGCCGCCCTGGCCCTCCAGCCCGGCCAGATGAGCGAGCCGGTGAAGAGCCCATACGGCTATCACATCATCCTCCGCCTCTCCTCCGACTGCGAGGACGTCCGCAGCTACTACGCCAGCAACCAGCTTAACGACTGGACCGACGCGGCCGAGGTGGAGACCAACGAGGTCTATGATACCATTGATCCCCAGACCTTCAAGGCCAACATGGACGCCATCATCGCCGCCCATCAGGAGACCATCGACGCCGCCAACGCCGCCGCCTCCGCCGCGCCCACCGGCGACGAGACCACCGGCGACGGCGATGCTGCCGCCTCTCCCTCTCCTTCCCCCGCCGCTTAATGCAGCCCCTTCCCCCCAGCAGCGAGACCATCCCGGTCTCGCTGCTTTTTTGCGCCCTTCCGTCCCGGTCCTCCCTACTCTCCCCACCACCGTTCCCTTGGAATCGTAGGGATATGTGGTTATACTGGTTGCAGCCAGGAAATAACTGGTAATTTCACGGAACAAAGGAGCGGTAGCTATGCGGCCATGGCACAGCATGGGGGCTGGGGAGGTGCTCTCCGCCCTGGAGAGCGACGGGAGACGGGGGCTTTCAGAGCGGGAGGCGGCGCAGCGTCTGGCGCGCTACGGCCCCAACGCCCTGGCCCGGGGAAAGCGGCCGGGCTGGCTGTCCCGTCTGGCCGGGCAGCTGAAGGACCCGATGATTTTGGTGCTGCTGGCGGCGGCGGTGCTGTCCCTGGGGGCCAGCGGCGGGTCGGACTGGCTGGACGCGGCGATTATTTTGCTCATTGTGGTGGTAAATGCCTGTATTTCCCTCTCTCAGGAGGACAGCGCCGAAAAGGCTCTGGCGGCGCTGCGGCAGATGTCGGCCCCCCTGGCCCGGGTGACCCGGGAGGGCAAGGAGGCCCGCATCCCGCCCGAGGGGCTGACACCCGGAGATCTGATCCGGCTGGAGGCGGGAGACCAGGTGCCGGCCGACGCCCGGGTGGTGGAGAGCGCCGGGCTGCGGTGCGACGAGAGCGCCATGACGGGGGAATCGGCCCCGGTGTCCAAGACGTGGGAGGCGGTGCTGCCGCCGGAGACCCCGCTGGCCGAGCGGAAGAATATGGTGCTGGCCGGAACGGTGGTGACGGCGGGGCGGTGTGTCTGCGTGGTGACCGCCACCGGCATGGGCAGTGAAATGGGGCGCATTGCCGGGCTCTTGCAGGACCAGAGCGGCGGGGAAACCCCTTTACAGAAGAAAATGGGGGAGGTGTCCCGTACGCTGTCTTTTCTGTGTCTTTGCGTGTGCGCGGTGATGTTCGGGGTGGGGCTGCTCCTCCATTATGACCTGCTGACCATGTTTATGACGGCGGTCTCCCTGGCGGTGGCGGCCATTCCCGAGGGGCTGCCCGCCATCGTGACCATCGTGCTCTCCCTGGGGGTGGGGCGGCTGGCCCGGCGGCGGGCCATCGTCAAGCGTCTGCCGGCGGTGGAGACGCTGGGCTGCGCCCAGGTGATCTGTTCGGACAAGACGGGCACGCTGACCCAGAACAAGATGACGGTGACCCAGACCTGGCTCCTTCGTCCGGAGGACAGCGCTCTTTTCTGGACGGCGGCGGCGCTGTGCGGCGACGTGGAGGTGGACTGCGACCTGGCCGGACGGCCCCGCTGCACCGGCGACCCCACCGAGACGGCGCTGGTATGGGGGGCGCTTCAGGCGGGGCTGGACAAGCGGCAGCTGGAGGAGACATGGCCCCGCCGGGGAGAGCTGCCCTTTGACTCCTCCCGCAAGCGGATGAGCACCATTCACCTCCGGCCGGACGGCGGGTTCCGGGTGATGGTGAAGGGCGCTCCCGACGTGCTCCTCACCTGCTGTACCCTGGACGAAGTGAGCCGCCGCCGGGTGCTGGACGCCAACGCCGCCATGGCGGATCAGGCGCTGCGGGTGCTGGGGGTGGCCTATCGGGACCTCTCCTTTCTGCCCCGCTCTCTGGACAGCGGAACGCTGGAGCACGGTCTCACCTTTGTGGGACTGGCCGGCATGATGGACCCGCCCCGGCCGGAGGTGATCCAGGCGGTGCGGGACTGCTATACGGCGGGCATCCGGCCCATCATGATTACCGGCGACCACCGGCGCACGGCGGTGGCAGTGGCCAAGGAGACGGGGATCTTCCGGCAGGGCGATCTGGCGCTCACCGGGGCGGATCTGGATTTCATGCCCCAGGAGCTGCTGGAGGAGGAGGTGGAGCGGTTTTCGGTCTACGCCCGGGTGACGCCGGAGCACAAAATGCGCATCGTGCAGGCCTGGCAGAAGCGCGGCAGGGTGGTGGCTATGACGGGGGACGGGGTCAACGACGCCCCGGCCCTGAAGGCGGCGGACATCGGCTGCGCCATGGGAAAAAGCGGCACCGACGTGGCCCGGGGGGCGGCGGATATGATCCTGACCGACGACAACTTCGCCACCATCGTCTCGGCGGTGGAGGAAGGGCGAGGGATTTACGCCAACATCCGAAAGGCCATCCACTATCTGCTCTCCTGCAACATCGGCGA
The DNA here is from genome assembly GCF_016901735.1 of Pseudoflavonifractor phocaeensis. GTDB lineage: Bacteria > Bacillota > Clostridia > Oscillospirales > Oscillospiraceae > Pseudoflavonifractor_A. Next base: position 8,238 of record NZ_JACLZC010000009.1, read on the forward strand.
GATTTTGACCGTCTTTGTGGCCACCCTCTTCCATTTTCCCCGGCTGCCTCTGGTGCCGGTACAGCTTTTGTGGCTCAATCTGGTGACCGACTCCCTCCCCGCCCTGGCCCTGGGGGTGGAGCCGGTGGAGGCGGGCGTCATGGAGCAGCCCCCCCGGGACGCCCATAAGCCCCTCTTTGACCGGGCCTTTTCCCTCCGCCTGGCCTGGCAGGGGGTGATGGTGGGGGCGCTGACCCTTGGCGCCTATTTTTTGGGGGCCTTCGTCCTGGGAGCGGGGGACGGGGCCTGGGCCACCGCCAACACCATGGCCTTTGCCACCCTCACCTTCTGCCAGCTCTTTCACGCCTTCAATGTCCGCAGCGAGGACCGGTCCCTTTTCGCCCTGGGGGTGTTCTCCAACCCGGCCATGCTGCGGGCCTTTGCCGCCGGCGCGGTGATGCAGCTGGCGGTCCTCTGTCTGCCGCCTCTCCAGGCCGTCTTTCAGACCGTGGCCATGACGGCCGCACAGTGGGCCGCCGTGCTGGCGCTGGCTCTGACCCCCATTCTGGTCTGCGAACTCGCCAAAGCCTCCTCCTTTCTTTCGAGAAAGAAAGGAGGCAAAGAAAGCTTTCACAGCGCCCTCCCCTCGCCCAAAGCATAATGGGGGGCCCAGCCCCTTTCACTCTTCACTTTTCACTCTTCACTCTAAAGAAAACAGCGCAGGGGCGAAACTCCCTGCGCTGTTTTCTTATGCTCCGGTTTTGGCGTAGTCCTCCACCAGCTTGCTTCCCCATTTCAAAACGTCCTCGCCCTTTTTCAGCCGCAGGGCGATGCACGGCCGGTCTCCCGGCGCGAAGAGGAGCCGCCCCCGGTAGGCCCGGTCGGCACACAGGGCGCTGACCCGGTTGAGGTCGGCCTCCTGGAGGTAGAAGTTCAGGTTGCCCCCCTTCTGGTCGATCTGGACAATGCCATGCTGGGCGGCGTGGGCCCGGAGAATGGCCACCGAGATCAGGTTATTCACCGTCCGGGGCGGGTCGCCGTACCGGTCGATGAGCTCATCCACCAGGTCGTCGGCGTCCTCCTCGGAGCGGATGGCGGCAATGCGGCGGTAGAGGTCCATCCGCTCCTCCGGCGACGGGACGTACCGGTCGGGAATGGAGGCCGCCACCGTGAGGTCGGCGGAGCACTCGGTCTTTTTGCGGGGTTTTTCGCCCCGCTCCTCCAGCACGGCGTCCTCCAGGAGTTTCAGGTACATATCATACCCCACGCTGAGCAGAAAACCGCTCTGTTCGGGGCCCAGCACGTTGCCCGCCCCCCGGATCTCCAGATCCCGCATGGCGATCTTGAAGCCGGAGCCGAACTCGGCAAACTCCCGAATGGCCCCCAGCCGCTTGGAGGCCACCTCGCTGAGCACCTTCCCCCGCCGGAAGGTCAGATAGGCGTAGGCCCGCCGGCTGGACCGGCCCACCCGGCCCCGGATCTGATGGAGCTGGGCCAGGCCCATCTTGTCGGCGTCCTCGATGATGAGGGTGTTGGCGTTGGAGATGTCGATGCCCGTTTCGATGATGGTGGTACACACCAGCACGTCCACCTCGCCGTCGCTCATGCGTTTCATCACGTCGTTGAGCTCCTCCTGGCTCATCTTGCCGTGGGCCACCGCCACCTCGGTGTCCTCCCCCAGGAGATTTTTGATGCGGGCCGCCGCCCGGGTGATGGTCTCCACCCGGTTGTGGAGGTAGTACACCTGACCGCCCCGCTCCAGCTCCCGGCGCATGGCGTCGGCCAAGACGCCCCAGTCATGCTCCAGTACGTAGGTCTGCACCGGCTGGCGGTCCATGGGGGGCTCCTCCAGGGTGGACATGTCCCGGATGCCGGACAGGGCCATATTGAGGGTGCGGGGAATGGGGGTGGCCGACAGGGTGAGGACGTCCACCTGCCGGAAATTCTCTTTCAGCTTTTCCTTGTGCTGCACCCCGAAACGCTGTTCCTCGTCCACCACCAGCAGCCCCAGGTCCTTGAATTTTACGTCCTTATTGAAGAGACGATGGGTGCCGACCAGCAGGTCCACCCCGCCCTCGGCCACCTTGCGGAGGGTCTCCTTCATCTGGGCGGGGGTGCGGAACCGGGAGAGCACGTCGATATTCACCGGATAGCGGGCAAAGCGGGCCCGGGCGGTGAGGAAATGCTGCCGGGCCAGCACGGTGGTGGGCACCAGAATGGCGGCCTGCTTGCCGTCCAGGATGCACTTCATGATGGCCCGGAAGGCCACCTCGGTCTTACCGTACCCCACGTCGCCGCACAGCAGCCGGTCCATGGGCCGGGGCTGTTCCATGTCCTCCTTGATCTCGGCGATGCAGCGGAGCTGATCGTCGGTCTCGGCGTACTCGAACTGGTCCTCAAATTCCTTCATCCAGGGAGAGTCGGGGGAAAAGGCGTAGCCCGGCTGGCGCTGCCGCTGGGCGTAGAGCTGAATAAGCCCCTTGGCCAGGTCTTTTACCGCCTTGCGGGCCCTTGTCTTGGCCTTTTCCCAGTCGGCGCCCCCCAGTCTGGAAAGCTTTTTGGTCTCCTGCGCGTCCTCGCCGCCGCCGATGTACTTGCTCACCAGGTCCAGCTGGGTGGCGGGCACATAGAGCACGTCGGCCCCGGCGTAGGCGATTTTCAGATAGTCCTTTTCCACCCCGTCCACCTGCATCTTGACCATCTCCAAAAAGCGGCCGATGCCGTGATGCTCGTGGACCACCAGGTCGCCGGGCGACAGGTCTGCGTAAGAGCCCAGCTTGGACCGGTTGGTCACCGCCTTTTTGCGCTTCTTGGCGGGCAGGTTTTGTCCCTCGGTGAGGACGGCAAAGCGAATGGCGGGCAGATCCAGTCCGGCGGACAGTCCTCCCACCGCGATGACCGCCCCGCCGGTGGGGGGCAGGTCGTGGAGATCGTAGTCCAGGGCGGGCTTTAAGCCGCCGCTCTCCCGGAGGAGGGCCTGCAAATTGTCCGCCCGCTGGCGGCTGGACACCAGCACCACCACCCGGTAGCCCTCGTCCACATAGTGGGTGAGGTCGGAGACGGCGGTCTCCAGGCTGGTGCCGTAGGAGGGGAGCTGCTTGACCAGAACGCTGAGCAGAGTCCTGGGCTTTCGGGGATAGCGGGAGACGGCGAAGGAGTCCAGATAGACCACCGGCCACTCCTCCAGCCTGGCCCACAGCTCCTCCTCCCCGATAAAAAAGGCGGCGCTCTCCCCGGCCAGGGTGCCGTTTTCCAGCAGGGCCTTCACGTCCTGCTCCATCTGCCAGGCATAGTGTTTGGCCCGGTCCGCCACCCGGCCGCTCTCGCTGAGCACCACCAGGGCGTCGGCGGGGAGATAGTGGGCGGCGGTGGCAAATTCAGGATAGATGAGGGGTAAATACCGGTCGATGGCGGGAAAGGACCCCTCGGTCAGGATGCGGGAGCGGTCCTCCTCCAGGTGGGACAGGAGGGCGGTATGGTCCCCTTTCCGGCGGCGCAGATTGGCCATGAGCTTCTCCAGCCGGCCGGCCAGTCCCCGCGCGCCCCCCTCCGCCTGCTGGGGCAGCACCTCGGCGGCGGGCAGGATGCGCACCTGGGTCAGGTTTTCCGTCCTGCGCTGGGTGTTGACGTCAAAGGCCCCCATGGCGTCCACCTCGTCGCCGAAAAACTCCACCCGGACGGGATTGCGCCGGTCGGGGGAGAAGAAGTCCAGGATGCCGCCCCGCAGGGCAAACTGACCCACCCCCTCCACCTGCTGGCACCGGCGGTAGCCGGCGGACACCAGGGTGTCGGTCACCTCCTCCAGGTCGTGGCGCTCCCCGATGCGCAGAGTGCGGGCCGAACGCCGCAGGAGGTCGGGGGGCATGGTGCGCTGCATAAGCGCCTCCGCGGTGGTCACCAGGATGGGACAGGTTCCGTCCAGCAGGTCCTGAAACAGGGCCAGACGGCGGTGCTCCCACTGCCGGGAGGCCACCGCCGCCTGGTGGAAGGTGAATTCCCGGGCGGTGAGCACCGCCGGTTCCCGGCCGGTGAGGGCCCGCAGATCGGCCGCCATCCGGCCGCACTCCCCCTCGTCGGGGCACACCATCACCAGCGGCCGGCCGCTGTCCTCTTTCAGTCCCGCGGCCACATAGGCCCGGTGTACCGGCGAAAGGCCGGACATGGCCGCCGGACAGCCGCCGCCGTCCACCGCCGCCAGCAGTTTATGATATTCCTCCAGCCCATTCAGGCCCTTCAAAAGCTGCTTCATGTCATACCTCGCTGATTACTGTATGGTAAAATCACCTTACACTGTTTCTTCGGAAAAGCGGGCCTTTCGACAGGCCTCCACAAGATCCGCCCTGCGCCGGAAAACGTCCCTGGGCAGCCGGGTGGGCTGAAGCACGATCCCCAGGTCCTCCAACCCCTCCAGCAATTCAATGACCCCCATGGAGTCCAGCAGCCCCTCGTCCAGCAGGTCCGTCTCGTCCGACAGCGCCCGGGGCGTGCCGCACACCTGGACCAGCAGCGCCTCCACCGCCCGCTCCAGTTCCTTCTCTGTCATCATACCATTTCCTCCAGCCGTTTTCGGTCACATTTTCCGTTTGGCGTCAGGGGAAGCCGGGCCACGCTGCGCCACTGTCCGGGAATCATATAGGAGGGCAGGCGCCGGGCAAGCGCCGCCGTCAGTTCGTCCTCTTTCCGGTCCCCCACCACAAAGGCCACCAGCCCCCGCACGTCGCCGCCCCAGCGGCGGGGCACCACCGCTGCCCGTTCCACACCGGGCAAGGCCTCCAGCGCCCGCTCAATCTCCGCCGGCTCCACCCGATAGCCCTTATACTTGAGCTGGTCATCCTTGCGCCCCAGCCAGTAGAGCCGTCCATGCTCTATCCGGCCCAGGTCGCCGGTGGCGTAGACGCCGCCGAAGGCGGGCGCGACGCTCTCCCCCCGCAGGAAAATCTCGCCCTCTTCCACCGTCACCGAAAGGGCACAGTTGTCCAGCCTGCCTATGGGCAGCGGCCCGGCGCAGTCCGCCAGGGTGATGGTGGCCGCTGAGACGGCGCAGGTGGCCTCGGTGGGGCCGTAGGCATTGTAGAGGGTGACCTGGGGAAAGGTCTCCAAAAACCGCCGGGCGACGGCGGGAGGCAGCGCCTCTCCGCAGCAAAAGACCGCCCGAAAGCGGTCCAGCCGCCCCGCTAGGGCCAGGCGGTCGGTGAGCAGGGTGCGGAGAAAGGATGGCGTGGTGACCAGCAGGGAGAGCCCGCAGGCCGTCAGCCGTTCCACCCGGCGGACCGGGTCATGCTTCTCCCCTTCGGTCAGGGAGAGATGGGTGCCGCCGCAGGTGAGGGCCAGGTAGAGATCGGCCACCGACAGGTCGAAGGCATAGGACGCCTGTCCCACCACCACGCCTTCCGCGCCCGCCCGGATGTCCGGCAGGCGCCTGGCCCAGCGGAGAAAGGACTCCAGATTGCGCTGGGTGATGGCCACCGGCTTGGGCGCGCCGGTGCTGCCCGAGGTGTAGATGCGATAGATCTCCCGGTCCGGGTCCCGGGCCGCCGGGCAGGTCTCTCCCGATGTAAAGCCCCTTTCCGCCTCCTCCCGGGTGAGCAGCTGGGCGCGGGCTTCCGTCAGCCGCTGCCGCCAGGCCGGGTCGGGAAGGGACGGATGGAGTGGCAGATAGGGCCGCCCGGCGATGAGACAGGCCAGCATGGCCGCGGGGACCCACAGGTCCTCGTTCCCCTCCAGCGCCACCGGACCGGCGCCCTGACGGCGCAGCCGGGCGGCCAGCCCCATGGCCATGGGCCACAGCTGTCCCCAGCAGAGCTCCTGCCCGCCGGCTTTCAGGGCCGGACGGGGGGCCAGGCGGCGGCTGTTTTCATAAATCTCCTCTAAAAACACAGGTCTCTCCTTTTCAGCGCAGCTGGTCGGGCGGAATGAGGGCGGGATCGTAGAGCACCCGGGAGTGGTTGCGCAGTAATAATTCCCGCCCCAGCTCCCGGCCGCTCTCCCGGTGGATGACCCGGCGGTAGACCCGACTCACCCGGTAGTATGCCTCGCCCTCGTTCACAAAATGGGCGTCCTCCTCCACCAGCCGGTACCGGCAGGGAAAGGGCCGCTCGCTCCGCAGCTCTCCGCACAGATCCCCCTCGGAGAGCCACAGCCGGAGCTGGACCGGCTGGTCGGTGGTGTTGCGAAAGCGGTAGTCCACATGGGGATAGAAAATGGAGGTGCCGGTACCAAAGGGCACCCGCCGCCGGTCGTCGGGAAAAAGGGCGTCGCTGTGGTGGTGGAGCTCCGCCACCTCCATGGGGCTATGGAGCACCAGATAATGGATCAGATTGGCCAGCTGGCACAGCCCACCCCCCACGCCCCGGCGCAAATCCCCGTTGGCGATAACCAGGCCCTCCCGATAGCCCCGCCGGGCGGTGGGCGCCCCCGCCAGCGCCCAGAAGGAAAAGGTCTCCCCAGGCGCCACCACCAGGCCGTCGATTTGGGAGAGGGCCAGCCCAAGATTGGTCTCCTTATTTTTTTGCAGGGCCATGTCCACCCCCGCCAGACGGCGCAGCACCGGAGAGCGGTGTCCTTTGACGATGACGGGCAGTTCTTCCCGCTGCCGGCGGCGGGCCAGGGTCACATGCTGCCCCATGTCCTTGAGCGCCTTACGCGCCCCCTCTTTCCAGAGGGAGAGCTGATAAAACACCGGCCCATATTGGCACATCAGCTTTCGGCCGCCCATGGCGTCTCCTCCTCAGTTAAACCGGTTCATGGCCTTGGCGGGGCCGTCCTGGAGATAACAGGCCACCGCGTCGGCGGCCCGGGAGACGGCGGCGTCAATGGCTTTCTTGTCCTCCCCCTGGAACTTGCCCAGTACCCAGTCGGCCATATCATAATCCGGGTGGGGTTTCTGGCCCACACCCACCTTGATCCGGGGAAATTGATCGGTGCCCAGGTGCTGGATGATGTTTTTCAGGCCGTTATGGCCGCCGGCCGAGCCGCCGGTGCGGATGCGCAGCTTGCCCACCGGCAGAGACACGTCGTCCGACACCACCAGCACATGGTCGGCTGGGATTTTGTAAAACCGGGCGGCCTCTCCTACCGCCTCGCCGGAGAGATTCATAAAGGTCACCGGCTTCATCACCATGGCCCGGCAGCCGCCGATGACCGCCGTACCGGTAAGGGCCCGGTGCTTGAGACGCTGGATGGGAAAATTGCCCCGGTCCCCCAGCGCGTCGGCCACCATAAAGCCCACGTTGTGCCGGGTGCCCTCGTACTTGTCCCCGGGGTTGCCCAGGCAGACCACAAGCCAATCCACCGGGCCGGAACGCGAAAAGAACATGGTTATTTTACCTTCCTTTGCTGGTTTTCGCTGCCGAAAGAAGGGGGCGCGTTACAAAAGAGCGTTCTCTTCTGCAACGCGCCCGCCTGGCAGACCGGTTTATTCAGGAAATCAGGAGAAGAGGGGAGAAACCGAAATCTCCTCGTAAATGCGGCTGATGGCCTCGGCAAAGATGGGGGCCACGGACAGATACTTGATCTTGTCGCACTTGACGCCGCTCTTGGCGGGAATGGTGTCCAGGAAGATCACCTCGTCCAGGGCGCTGTCCTGGATGCGCTGCACCGCGGGGCCGGAGAGCACGCCGTGGGAGGCGCAGGCGGCGACCGACTTGGCGTGGCCCAGCTCCACCAGCGCCTTGGCGGCGCCGCACAGGGAGCCGCCGGTGTCCACCATATCGTCCAGGATGATGACCCGCTTGTCCGTCACGTCGCCGATGATGTTCATGACCTCGGAGGAGTTGGCCTTCTGGCGGCGCTTGTCCACGATGGCCAGGGAGACGCCCAGCTTCTGGGCAAACGCCCGGGCGCGGGCCACGGAGCCCACGTCGGGAGAGACCACCATCAGCTCGTCCATGCAGTCCTTGTACTTCTCGGTAAAATACTTGACGAACACGGGGGAGCCCAGCAGGTTATCCACGGGAATGTCGAAGAAGCCCTGGATCTGATTGGCGTGGAGATCCATGGTCAGCACCCGGTCGGCGCCGGCGCGGGTGATGAGGTTGGCCACCAGCTTGGCGGAGATGGGATCGCGGGGCTTGGTCTTGCGGTCCTGACGGGCATAGCCGAAATAGGGGATCACGGCGGTAATGCGGCCGGCGGAGGCCCGCTTAAGGGCGTCGATCATGATGAGCATTTCCATGAGGTTGTCGTTGACGGGGCCGCAGGTGGACTGGATCACGAACACGTCGGAGCCGCGCACCGTCTCATAGATGGAAACGTAGTTCTCGCCGTCGGAGAAAGCGCCCACCTCGCAGCTGCCCAACTCGGTCCCCATTTTCTGGCAAATGGCCTTCGCCAGGGAGGGGTTAGAACTGCCGGAGAAGACCTTGACGTCCTTACCGTGTGATATCATTGTGTACATTCCTCTCTTTTTTTGATTCCAGCGGGGTATATCCCCGTCCAGATCCATGGGATTGCGCTTGCTTATTTCCAGTTGGTCCGGCCTTTGGCGGCCCACTGGCGCTTGACCACCTGCTTACTCCGTGCGATGGCCAGGGCGTCGTCGTCCACATCGGCGGTGATGGTGGAGCCAGCGGCGGTGTAGGCGCCCGCGCCCACCCGAACCGGCGCCACCAGATTGCTGTTGCAGCCGATGAAGGCGTTATCCCCAATGACAGTGCGGTATTTGCTGGTCCCGTCGTAGTTGACGGTGACCGCGCCGCAGCCGATGTTGACCTGACGGCCCACATCTGCGTCGCTCACATAGGCCAGATGGGCGATCTTGGTGCCCGCCCCGATGCTGGCGTTTTTCAGCTCCACAAAGTCGCCCACCTTGACCTCCCGGCCCACATGGCAGTTGGGCCGGATATAGGCGTAGGGGCCGATGGTGGTCTCATCCTCCACAGTACTCTCAGAGAGCTGGGAGGCGTTGACGGTCACATGGTCGCCGATGACGCAGTCCCGGATCATGCTGTCCGGGCCGATTTCGCAGCCGGCGCCGATGCGGGTCTTGCCCCGCAGGATGGCGCCGGGCAGCAGCACGGTCCCCTCTCCCACGGTCACGTCGGGGCCCACATACACGTGGTTGGGGTCCATGATGCGTACCCCGTCGTCCATGAGCCGCCAGACGCTGCTCTGCCGGGCGGTGAGCTCCGCCTCAGCCCGGCGCTGGGGGTCGCGGCGCAGCAGGGTGACGCTCTGCCACCAGATGCCCTGCCCCTCCGACCGGACAGACCGGCGCAGCAGCGCCCCTTCAAAGGTCTCGCCCTTGTCCAACGCGTCGGCCAGCACGCCGGCTTCGATCTGACACACGCCGGTCTCGCCGGAGCCGTACTGAGGGGCCGAACCGGTGACCAGCTGCTTGGCGCTGTCCTCCGTCAGAAAGACCGGCCGGGTCACCACACACACACGTCCCTCGGTCTCCCGCAGAAAGGTCATCAGCTGCTCGGAGGCGTCCTCCGTGCCGGTGGTGATGAAAATGGTACCTTGGGGGAAGCAGGGCGCGGCGCCGGCCTGGTCGTTCTGATGACAGACCACCAAAAAGCGGCCCACGCCAGCCCGCTCCAGCGCCCGGGACAGCCACCTGGCTGCCGGATCGAAGAGCAGATCCTCCAGCATGAGGGTGGGTCTGCCACCCTCCCGGGGCAAAAAGATGATTGCGCCCGCATATTCCATACCTGTTTCTCACGCTCCTTTTACCGATACAGATTATATCAAAGCGCCGGAGGAAATGCACCCTTATTTTTTACAAAAAACCGTTCTTTTTGCACGTGGCCGAAAACCTATCCCCTTTTCAGGGGCCTTTTTGTCTCTTTTTGCGGTAACGGTGCCAGTTTTGTCTCTTTTTGCCCAAAAATACAAGTAAAAAACGGGAAGGCCCTGCCGCGGCCTTCCCGTTGCTCTCTCAGGCCGCCACGACCACCTGGCGCATCCGCATCCGGCGCCAGATCTGGAATACCTCCACCGTAGCGCAGAATTTGTCCGCCAGGTTCACCACCGCCGCCTCCGCGCTGCGGGGCCGGCGGCGGGCCAGGGGCCACATATGGGAGAGAATGATGTTCTCCTCTTTTTCGCTCAGACCGCCGCACAGCGCCCGGGCATTGCGCAGCGCCGCCACCGGATGGTCAAAGCACTGGTTGCCCGGATGGGTGCCGGGGATATGAGCGTTGTAGAGATACAGATCGTGGAGCAGTCCGCCCCGGGCCGCCATGCGGTAATCCAGCCCCCACCGCCGGGCCAGCCGGAAGGCTACATACGCCACAAACACCGAATGCTCATAGCAGTTGCAGCCGGGATGGTGGGGAATATCGCGCATGGAGCGCACACGGCTGTCGGCCAGAAGATCGTCCACACAGTCCAGAAAGCTCTGCCAATTCTGTTCGTCCAAAAAAGCCATTGGAATGCACCCCTCATTTCTCAATACAGACATAAGGGCGGCCCGCGCCCTCTGTATTTTTATTATAATATATCCCCCGTCATTTGTCATGTCGTTTTGTGCATTTTGCAAAAAATACCACCCCCCTCTCTTTTCTCATCTTAAGAAAAGCTTTATCTCTTTTCCCTTGTTTTCCCTTCCGGCCTCTGCTATCCTAACTGTACTAGTACACTTCATACACTTGCAGGAAGGGAGGCGGTACTTATGATCCGTCTGGACTATCGGGACGCCCGCCCCATTTATGAGCAGGTCAAGGACGGCCTGCGCCATCTGATGGTGTGCGGCGCCATCGCGCCGGGGGAAAAGCTGCCCTCGGTGCGGGCGCTGGCGGCGTCTCTGGCCATCAACCCCAACACCATCCAGCGGGCCTATGAGGCCCTGGAGCAGGAGGGCTATTTACAGGCGGTGCCCGGAAAGGGGTGCTTTGCCGCCCGGCGGGAGGCGGTGGACCAGCAGCGGCGGGTCCAGCTGCTGACCATCTTTGACCGCACGGCGGCGGAACTGTTCTTTTTGGGCGCAACGGCGGAGGAACTGTGTCAGCGGCTGCGGCAGAGCGTTCCCACGGGAAAGGAGGCAGCACAATGATACAGGTAAAAGACGTGGTCAAGACCTTCGACGGCTTCCGGGCCCTGGACGGTCTCTCCATGGAGGTCCCAAAGGGCTCCATTTACGGCCTGGTGGGGCCCAACGGCGCGGGCAAATCCACCATCCTGCGCCACATCACCGGCATTTACCGGCAGGACGCCGGCCAGGTGCTGGTGGACGGAGCGCCGGTGTGGGAAAATCCCAGGGTGAAAAGCCGCATCGCCTCCATCCCCGACGAGCTCTATTCCTTTCTGTCCGCCTCCACCCGGGATATGATGAAGTTTTACCGCCAGTTTTATCCCCGCTTTGACCAGTCGCGCTATGAAGCCCTCCGGGAGGCCTTCCCGGCGGTCAACGAACGGCAGGCCATCCGGCGGCTTTCCAAGGGGATGCAGAAGCAGGCTTTTTTCTGGCTGTCCCTCTGCTGCCGGCCCGACGTGCTGGTGCTGGACGAACCTGTGGACGGTCTGGACCCGGTGATGCGCCGGCAGGTGTGGTCCCTGCTGATGGGGGACGTGGCCGACTACGGCACCACGGTGCTGGTCTCCTCCCACAACCTGCGGGAGCTGGAGGACGTGTGCGACCATGTGGGCATTTTGTCCCACGGGAAGGTGCTCATTCAGCGGTCCCTGTCGGAATTGCAGGGCAACATCGTCAAAATGCAGGTGGTCTTTCAGGAGCGGGAGGCGCCGGCCCTGCCCGAGGACCTGGAGGTGCTCCACATCTCTCAGGTGGGACGCATCCACACCCTCATTGTCCGGGGGGCCGCCGAGGAGGTCATGAACCGTCTGGCGGTCTACGCCCCCATTCTCATGGAGGCGCTGCCCCTAACCCTGGAGGAGATCTTTATTTACGAGTTGGGAGGTGAGGACTATGCGGTCCGGGACATCGTCCTCTGAGCGGGTGCGGCAGTGGTTTTACCCCGCCATTCTGAAGAAAAATTTCGCCCGGTTCTGGCCCCTGTGGCTGGGCTGGGGACTGGTCTGGTTTTTGCTGGTGGTGCCCCGCATCTTCTCCTACGCGGACAACCGGTGGTATTCCCCCTCCTCCGACGCCTACCCCAGAACGCTGATTTTGGACATCATCATCTCCTATGGACCCTGGATGGCGGCGCTTTTTGGCATTCTGGCGGCCATGGTCCTCTTCTCCTACCTCTGCAATCACCGGTCCGCCGGGTTCTTCCACGCCCTGCCGGTGCGGCGGGAAGGGCTTTTTTTCACCAATTACCTCTCCGGCCTGCTCTTTCTCTTTGTACCCCTGGCGGCGGTGGCCGGTCTGGCCGGCCTGGCCGAGCTGTGGGTGGCGAGCGGCTTTGACTTTCCCTCCCTCTTCCTGCTGGTATTCTGCGTGGGGGCCATGGGCTTTTTCTTCTACTCCTTCGCCGTCTTTTGCGCCATGTTCACCGGCCACATCCTGGCGCTTCCCGCCTTTTACGGCATTTTGAACGGGCTGATCTGGGCCATTTTCGCCCTCTTTTACGAGCTGTGCCACCAGTTCCTCTACGGCTATACCGCCGACGGCCTCATGGACGAAATCGTTTTGTGGTTTACTCCCCTGCTCAACCTTTACAGCAAGCTGGGCTATGATGACGAATACCATTTGACCGGCCTTTTTCCCATTTTCGTCTACGCCTTTGTGGGGCTTATCCTAACGGCGCTGGCGTTGGTGGCCTACCGCCGCCGCCGCATCGAGTCCGCCGGCGATGTGATCTCCATCTCCTGGGTCCGTCCCATCTTCAAGTACGGGGTGGCCCTGTGCGCCGGGGTGGTGCTGGGCACCGGCACCTGGGCCCTCTTCTTCGACGGCAGCCATCAGAATCCCCCCCTGCTGGCCCTGTGCGTGCTGCTGTGGGGCGGGGCGGGCTATTTTGTCTCCGAAATGCTGCTGCGCAAGTCCTTCCGGGTCTTTCGGGCGGGCTGGAAGGGGGCGGCGCTCTCCATGGCGGTGCTGGGGCTGCTGTGCGGCGCGCTGATCTTCGATCTGACGGGCTACGAGTCCCGGGTACCCCAGGCGGACGCGGTGACCTCGGTGGAACTGCGGATTTTCTCCTATCCCAATGACTTCGCCTCCGCTTCCTCCGTCTCTCTGACCGAGCCGGAGCACATCGCCGCGGCGGTTGCCCTCCACCAGTCCATCGTGGACCAGCGGGAGATCCTCCGGAAAAGCGACGGCAACGAATACAGCATATCCACCACCTCCACCGGCGTACCTTACGCCACCGAGGATATTTTCTATACAGAGTTCACCTATCACCTGACCAACGGCGGCACCTTATCCCGCCATTACTCCCTCCTGCCGGTCAGCGACGCGCTTTTGGCGGACCCGTCCTCCCTGTGCGCCCAACTCACCGCCCTTGTCAACCAGCCGGAGGTTTTGGTCCGCTACTATGCGGCCCTGGACGCCGGCACCCTGAGCGGCGCTTATCTGGAGACCCAATCGGAATGGAGCGACTCCGAGCAGCAGTACGTCTCCCTGGAGGAGGCCGGGCGTCTGCTGGAGGCGGTGCAGTCCGACCTGGAGGCGGGCCGTATCGGCCGGCGCTTCCTGTTGCACAGCTTGGAGCGGCTGGAGACCTGTTACAGCACCGATCTGGTTTTCTTCCTGCGGACCGATCCCTCCGAGGAGTCCCGCACCGTCAGCGTGACCCTCCAGACCACCGCCCGAGACACCCTGGCCGTGCTGGAGGAGCTGGGGCTTGCCTCCCAGCTGCGCCTCCTGTCTGACCCTTCCTTCCCGGCCTCGGAGTAAAACCGGCCCATCTCTCCCGGGTTTTCCGCAAAAACAAGGAAAACCCGGGAGTTTTCTTTCTATTCCGAAAGACTCGTTAAAATATTAACGATTTTTCTCTCCTTGTTCTTGCAATTTCTCAGGACATCGTATATAATAGATGCGTCTGAATCGTACCCTAATTTCTGTGCATATTACCACAATTTTTGGGAGGCATGAAAATCATGAAGGACGTTTATGTTGTCAATTGCTGCCGTACCGCCATCGGCACCTTCGGCGGAAGCCTGAAGGATGTGCCCGCCACCGATCTGGGCGCCACCGTCATCAAGGAAGCCCTCAACCGCGCCGGCGTGAAGCCCGAGCAGGTGGACGAGGTCATGTTCGGCTGCATCCTGACCGCCGGTCTGGGCCAGAACCCCGCCCGTCAGGCCGCCGTCAAGGCCGGTATCCCCTATAACGTGCCCGCCTACACCGTCGGTATGGTGTGCGGCTCCGGCATGAAGTCCGTCATCGAGGGCGCCCGCAGCATCCTGGCCGGCGACGCCGACGTCATCGTGGCCGGCGGCACCGAGAATATGTCCGCCGCTCCCTATGCCCTCCCCGCCGAGCGCTGGGGCGCCCGCATGGGCGACAAGAAGGTCGTCGACACCATGATTAAGGACGGCCTGTGGGACGCCTTCAACGGCTACCACATGGGCACCACCGCCGAGAACATCTGCGACGTGTGGGGCATCACCCGTGAGGAGCTGGACGCCTTCGGCGCTTCCTCCCAGCAGAAGGCCTGCGCCGCCATCGAGGCCGGCCGCTTCAACGATGAGATCGTTCCCGTCATGGTGAAGAAGAAGAAGGAAATGGTGGAGTTCAAGGTGGACGAGTTCCCCCGCCCCGGCACCACCGTTGAGAGCGTCGCCAAGCTGAAGGGCGCCTTCCCCGTGGGCCCCGACGGCGTGGAGGACGAGATCGTCCACACCTTCCCCGTGACCCAGGTCCATGAGGCCGACGCCCACAAGCACGTCCAGCGCGTCACCGCCGCCAACGCCTCCGGCATCAACGACGGCGCCGCCGCCATCATCCTGGCTTCCGGCGAGGCCGTGGAGAAGTACGGTCTCAAGCCCATGGCCAAGCTGGTCTCCTGGGGCCAGGGCGGCGTGGACCCGAAGATCATGGGCGTGGGCCCCGTGCCCGCTTCCCGTCAGGCCATGGACAAGGCCGGCCTGAAGATCGACGACATCGACCTGGTGGAGGCCAACGAGGCGTTCGCCGCTCAGTCCATCGCCGTGGCCCGTGAGCTGGGCTTCGACATGAGCAAGGTCAACGTCAACGGCGGCGCCATCGCTCTGGGCCACCCCGTCGGCGCTTCCGGCGCTCGTATCATCGTCACCCTGCTCCACGAGATGGCCAAGCGGGACGACGCCAAGAAGGGCCTCGCCACCCTGTGCATCGGCGGCGGCCAGGGCGTTGCCACCATCTTCGAGAAGTGCTGAGCCTTTTGGCATAACTCCAATACATGAAAACACCCCCTCCGCAAAGGCGTAATAGTGATAAGGTACTATTTAGCTTTGCGAGGGGCAGAGAACGGTGTGACCGTAATGGTCACGCCGTTTTTCTGCGTCCAAGGGTAGATTTCGCAACAACAGGCTCGGAAATCACAGGAATCTCTACGTCATCCACGAAGTTGAAATAGATTTTCACCTTCTGTACCCGCTTGCCGCTGGATTTGTCCGGCGCAAACACCTCAATCTTCTTGATATATTCATTGACTATCGTAGGTGTCAATTCCGGCACATCCACATACTTCTGGGTCAGGGCTACAAAGGCGTCTACATCAGCACTCATAGTTTCCTGCGTTTCCAGCCATTCTTCCGTCACTTCAATTTCGAGTTTTAACCGTTCCTGTTCTGCCTCGTAATCGGCGGTCATTTTCTTGTACCGCTCCTTGCTCAGATCACCCAGGACAAAGTCCTCATAAAGTCGGGACAGAAGAACATCCAGGTCAGCCAGCCGTTTCTTGGCCTGCTCCACTCGCTTCCGATCTTCACGGATGTTGCGTTCCTGATCGGAGCGGCGGCATTGCAGCCATTCTTCCTGAAACCCCTCCACGTCCTGCCGGATATAGGTATTGACCGCACGGATGCGCTCCAACACCAGTTCCCGCAGTACATCTTCCCGGATATAGTGGGCAGAGCAGGTGCCTCGACCGCTTTTGTAGCTGGAGCATACATAGTGGTCTTGCTTGCCGTCAAAGCTCTTGCAGGTAGCAAAGTGCAACTTATTCCCGCAATCAGGACAGAACAGAAGCCCGGAGAACAATCCCTGCCGTTCCGCTTTTGTGGGACGGCGTTTGTTTTTTCGCAGCTCCTGCACCCTGTCCCACTGAGCCTGAGAAACGATTGCTTCCTGCGTATCAGGGAAGATACACATATCTTCAATTGCATTGGGAATCCGTTTTTTCAGCTTGTAGGACTTGGAATAGGTCTTGAAATTGCAGGTACAACCGGTGTACTCCATCCGTTCCAGAATACCCGCAACCGATTGACCAATCCAATGGTAAGGGCGTTCCGGCATCTTTTTCCGCTTTTTCGGGTCAGGATGGTTTTCCGACTGTTTGGCATACAGCGCCTTGGTAGTCAACACCTTATCCTTCTCCAGTATACGGGCAATCTGTTCCGGCCCCTTGCCGTCAATAGCCAAGTCAAAGATGCGCTTGACTACTGGGGCGGCATCCTCGTCAATAATCCAATGGTCTTTATCGGCAGGGTCAGTGCGATAACCATAGGGCGGTTTTCCCAGATGCTTTCCGCTGGTGCCTTTCTGACGGAATACGACCCGGACTTTTTTGCTGGTGTCCCGTGGATACCATTCGTTGAACAAATTACGAATAGCAGCAAAGCCGTCGCTGTCACCTCGTTCACTGTCCACACCATCGTTGACGGCGATAAAGCGTACATCGTAGCTGGGAAAAATGATGTCCGTGTACTGCCCAACGGTCAGGTAATCTCGGCCAAACCTGCTGAGATCTTTGACCAGCCAACAACCGACAAGCCCCTGCTTAACCAGTGCAAAGCCTTCCTGTACGCCAGGGCGGTCAAAATTGGTTCCCGTATATCCGTCATCCACCAGAATTTTCAGGTTGGTGTAGCCATGCTCGGCTGCGTACCGGGTTAAAAACTCTTTTTGATTCTGTATCGAATTTGATTCTCCATCCAGCGCATCCTCATTGCTGAGGCGGCAGTACAGGATGGTGATTTTCTGCTGATCCAACATAGCGTCCTCCTTTACGGTTGGGTCAGCTGACAGAATTGGTGTGCATGGTGATATTGTAGCATGAATTTGAGTCTGTGTCATGAACAAAGCGCCTCCTTATCCGAGAAAATGAGCCGTTTTACCTTGTGGGTAAGCGGCTCATTTCCGTCACATACAGTCTCCAGCAGATACCAGGTATTTCCGATTTTTCGTTCTACCGTACCTGTAAAAGGATTCATTAGGTTTTCCCAGCGTTTCCGGCATTCTTCCAGAAAATCAATCGGCGGCTCAAAAATCGGGTCAAAGCAGGATTCAATATCGATTTCAGCACAAGCGTTAATCAGCTTTTCCGAAGGAGAATCATCGAGCACCAGCTTATTGAGTTTTGTTGTCAGATTGGTCATAAGCAAAAATTCCTTTCTGTTAAAGTTCCATATCTTGCGATTTGCGGCGAGAAGGTTGATCGTGCTGCTTTGTTTGCCGAGTTCGTGTCAAAATGGCGTCAAGAAAAGCCCGCACCTTTTCGGGTGCGAGCTTGACAGCTTCCAGATAAGGCCGTGCCTGTTCTTTTAGCGATTCATATCGCTGTTTCCAGACAGCGGCACTCTTTTGTGCGCTTTGCAGTTTTTCTTCCAAGCGGCTGTTTTCCGCCTTGGCAAGAATCCCATTGACCGCATAATCCTTGAGTGTGCTGCACTCGGATGGGGTCAGAGTGATGTTGCCGGTAATCGTCTTTTTCCCCATGGAGCGGATTTCCTGTACCGTCAGGGCGGCAGTACGCTGTTCTTTGGCCTGCTTTTGCAGGGATTGCAGCTCCTTCTGCTTTTTCTCAACAGCAGCCTGTGCGGTGTCCAGCGCCTGTTCTGTCTGAGCGATTTGGGCGGTCATAGCCTCCAGACGCTGCTGCTCCTGTGCCACCTTGAACTGGGTCACAGTCAGATGTTCCTCGGTACTGCCACGCTCTCCACGCTCCACATCGGTATATCCGGCAGCTTTCATATAGTTGAAGAAATCGTCTTGCAGGACGCTGTACGATGTTCGCAGGACTTTCTTCCCCTTGGTGGTCAGAAGCGGATTTCCCTGCTCATCCAGAGCAACTTTTGACTCCCACTTTTTGCTGCGGCTGACCTGCATGATCGTTTCCTTGACTGTACCCACAAGGGACTTATCCTTGCACCGCTTCGACCAAAGAATTTGTTTTTCTACCACCGGGACATACACCACATGAAGGTGGTAGTGGTACACATCCTGCCCCAGAGCTTCCGACATAGCCCGGTTGCGCTCGTCGGCGTGCATGACGGCAGAGAGGATATACTGCTCACCGCCCACGATCTCTACGGCAGCTTTGTATGCGTCGGTGTAGAATTGCTTGGCATACTCGTATCCACCGTGGTTGTGGAAGTAAGCGGAGTTCACATCGAAAATCAGTTCCCCGTATTTCACCGCATCGGCTTTCAGGCCACGAGTGGAGATAATCCCATCGGCAATCATCTGATCGAACATAGCGGCATAGCTGTCGGTGGGAGCTTTGAAGTGGATATTCCGGTAGGTCTGGGTGGTATCAATATCCTGGTTGGAGTAGCTGCCCTTTTCTCGTTCGTTATGTTCCTGAACTTTTGCCACATCATCAAGGGTGGGCAAGTCCTGGTTACGGGCAAAGGTGCGGTCGATTCCGTCGTTTCTGGCCATAAAAATCAGCTCCTTTCCGTTGTATGGCAGACGGCTGAGGGACGGGGATGCACTTCCTGCGGGAAGTGTAATAACCCACTATGACACTTTCATCCCGAAGGGCTGCAAAGTGCCGTGGGCTCTCCGAGGGGGAATGCGGCATCTGCGGATGCCTTGCCGCCTTTAGAGGTTTGTGTGTGGTACCCAAATCCTCAAAAGGCGGTGTGACCGACAGCCTCTCCGCAATCTCGATTGCTTCATTTCTGCCGCTCACAGGCAGAGCAGATTTTGCAAACCCACTCTGCCATCCATCTCCAAATCTGCGGATTTTTCGATGGGGACGGGAGATACGGTGGGTAAGAACGGCGGACATTATTTGTCCCTCCGTTTCTGCCATACGAGATCATAGCCAAGGGCATCGGCGAGCTGTACCGTCTCCACATACCGCAGAGACTCCCGCTGGAGCTTGTTGGACAGGTTGGAAACGCTGTCGCTCCAGCCGTAATCCTCAGAAAGCAGGTCAACGACTTCCTGCATCGTGTAGCCGGAACGCACGATGTACGACTTAATTTCATTTCTTAAATTGGATTTCATAGAAAATACCTCATTCTTTCGTAAAGTTAGTTTGCCGTGGAGCATACACGTTGCACGGTACAGTTCATCTTAATTACTTCTCAAAAATCGCTCAGAACTGCGCCTGTGAAGAGCTGTCCAGAGCAACACCCCATCGACTTTGCGATTAGATGGGCTTGCAAGCGAAACCGTGAAAATAAAGGAATCCATTATCAACGGAAGAATGGATATGGATGAAGATCTGTTTCAAGAATTGAGCTTGACCCTTTTCCGCTGCATCCAAACAATCAAAATCTGAATCTAATTCAGTGTAATGAAAAAGGCCCCCAGACTCTGGGGACCTTTTTCCCTGTATTGAATTTCTGTTTTTGGCATCCCTGAAAACATGACTGTCACTGCCAGTTTTCAAGCAAGCACACAAATACAAAGCAGTGTCTAGCTTTATCAAAAGTGTTATTTAACTGTACCCTATTTAAAATGTTGGTCAATTTTTTCACATTCGCATATTTGTAAAGATGCTTTTTCAACAGCGCTATATTGACTTTAAGCTCTTTACGAAGTATAATTAATTATACAAATCATACTTGTTTCACGGAGGAGAACTGAACATGGAAAAGTCGGAAGGAAAATATGCATGGACTGTGACGGTTGGTGAAAAAGGACAAATCGTAATTCCTAAGCAAGCCCGAGAGATTTTCAAAATAAATCCAGGAGATACACTGATGATTTTGGGAGACGAAAGCAGAGGGTTGGCTATCCCGCCCAAAAGTGCATTTGCTCAATTTGCGGCCACTATTTTTGAAACATAAGCAGATGAAGAAAAGGGCGAATAAGATTCTATGAGTCATGCTTTTTGTTTGTTTTTAATGGTGTTGGTATATTAGTCGGCATTTCTGAGAGATAAAAATATTTCTGTATCTGACAGAATATCTTGTACCATATATCCATATATCCATGTAAACAAGTAATTCCGGTGGAAGTTACAACTGCTTCATCGTTTTATAACACTAACTTGTGATCTCTCCGTAAGTGGAGTTTGATGAATATAATATCACCCTCTTCCTAAGGGGCGTTAACAATATACAGCCTATATCTCCTATAATGGTGAATATAAGAGAGTGTGTGATGAGACCATGCGTATTGCATAAAGTGAAGGAGAATCTATGAAGACAAGGGGATTGAGAACACCAGCATCCATCAATGCCATATTGCTGTTGAGCATATTTACATTCGTCTTTTTAGGCGTGGAGTATCTTTATGTCAATATGATGTCTCGTATGGTTGGTGAGGATCAGACAGTGATTGCTCAAAATTACGCACTCGGTATCAGCGTTTTGGGATTTATCTTGTATCCGGTTTTGAATCGGGCGGTTCATGAACGGTTCAAAGCCCTACTTACCTTTTCTACCGTTCTGGTCTCCATCATCTGCATTTTTCTAATCCAGCAACATATCTCATACGCCATTACCCTAACAGCAGGGTTGATTTTGTTTTTTCTGATGGGGCTTTTCGGCAGTTCGGCTCACTATTTGGCTGTCTGTACCATCCATGGGGAGCGAACACTGGCCCGGCTGGTGGGTTTTGCCTATGCGGGCGGTATTCTTCTGCAATATATCAATAACAACTTAATCAACATAGAAATTGCCGAAGCGGTCATTCTTTCTGTTTTTCTAGCAGTGCTGAGCGTTCTGTTTATACGGACGAGGCATGTTTTTCGCGTGGAATTGATGGGTGAAGAGAAAACTTTATCTAAAGCGTTGGAGAAAACAAACGGCCCAATACAGAAAAAAATAACGACGGGCTTACTCCTGGTCTTTCTAGTGGCCCTGATGGCCTGCGTATTCAGCACATTGGACAACGCAATCACCTTAGGCCATGCTGCAGGCGCAATGGATATCGGGCAATGGCCCCGCATTCTGCTGGCGCTGAGCGGCCTGGCGGCAGGCTTTCTCTTTGATATTCGGAACAGAAAATACATGACGCTTATGATGTACTGCGTAATGGTATTCTCTGTTCTGTGTGTGATAATACTTCGGTGGGGCGGCCCATTTTTGACCGGAGTAGTGATCGCCTATATAGCTTCCGGATTTTTTGTTGTGTTTTTTACCACTAGCTTTTTAGAATTTGCGGCTTGCATGCGTATACCAGATCTCTGGGCAGGCATGGGACGGGCGGTGAATAACCTTGTGGCGGCGCTGATTACCAACAGCTCAGTAACTCTGCTCCTTTCAGGCAGAAACCTCACACTGGTCATCTTCATGCTGGTGTTGTTTGTTGCTGTCAGTATTCTGATGTTTGCCTATACGACTAGATCCCATACGGCATTGGCCCCGCCCGAGGCCCCGGCAACAGGATACACGCCAAAAGAAAAGTTTTCTTCCTTTGCAAGTCTTTTTTCATTGACCGACCGAGAGCAGGATGTTCTGCAGTATCTTCTGGTTTCCGATAGCAGTGT
Source organism: Pseudoflavonifractor phocaeensis (assembly GCF_016901735.1). Taxonomy (GTDB): domain Bacteria; phylum Bacillota; class Clostridia; order Oscillospirales; family Oscillospiraceae; genus Pseudoflavonifractor_A. The sequence goes on from NZ_JACLZC010000009.1 coordinate 29,876, forward strand.
GCAGGATATCGCGCAGCAGATGGCGATCTCAAGACCCGTACTGTACCGCCATATTAGCAGTCTCAATGAAAAAACAGGTACCAAAAGCCGAATCGGCCTGTTGCAATTTTATTATGAGTGGATTCCGGAAAAAGAAGACGCCGCCCTTGAAAAAAGCCCGGATTTTAGGGCTTGAGACAAATGCAACCCCTTGTTATCTCAGAAAAAACAGCATAAAAACCAAAAAAGAGATGAATGTAACCTTATATTTTAGGATACTCCATGCTATTCTCTGTTTAAGGGACTGGCGCGGAGATCTGAAAAGCGGTATAGCGCTGTGTCAGAATTTCTGGTGCGGCGCTATTTTATTTGCGCAGAAGTTTTCTGCAAACAAGAAACCGGAAGGAGTGGATATAAAGCTGTAAAACAATCCCGTGAAATCACTATTTCAGCAAATTTTACGTTTCTATCTAAAGCGTTTGTATGGATCAGGAGGACTTATGGTATGAAAAAGTTGAGGCGGACAAAATTTATACTTCTACTATTGGCAGCAGTTTTTCTGACTACCCTTTCCGGATGCGGAGAAGCTGGAGACCTTGCGCAGTCTCAGATCTCTTCGGATTCCAAATTGGAAACCCATCCTTCGGACACAGAACCAGATACCCCTCCTTCGGAGGAAGCTTTATCTTCATCGAAGGACGAGATCGCCGTCACGCCAACAGCAGCCAAATCGGTCGAACTGGAGCTGTATGAAACAGCAGATTTCAGTTTGCAAATCCCCAAGGGATGGACGGTAACGAGCGGCGGCACAGGCATGTATCACTCCATCCGGGTCCAGGATCCTGCTGAGCCTCTCAACCAGATTTTCGTGCTGCTGAAGGCAGATGCTTTGCTCCACAGTCAGGAGGGAAAGGACGCCTGGGCTTATTATTCCGGGATTTCAGGCGTCCCCGGAATGCAGATATTTGCCCTGGCACCAGTCCTGTCAACCCCCTCTACTGAGAACTTTTTTAAAATTTTTCCGCAGTATGCAGATTTTGCTGTGCAGGCTGAGCCGGGTTATACTGGCTATACCTTCCCCCGGTTTGAAGGATTTGCTGTCACCGAGCGTTTCCCGTCAACCGGCGGTTTGAGTGCTTACGCACTGAACGATGAGATTCTACGGGCTACCTTTACCGAAGGAGGAAAAGAGGGTGAGGGCATGTTTGCCGCGTCAGTGGTGGATTTCGGAAGTGCTGAGATTGCGGCGGGGCCACCAGTAGGATATCAGGTCCCATCGGCGGATGGCGGCTATTATATGGCCTATAATGTGATGGCTGTAACTGCCGTGAAAGATTCTTTTCTGGAATGGGTCGACATCCTTACGGAGTGCGCAAGGAGCCTGGAATATTCTGAAAGCTATGTAAATGCCGTAAAACAGGCCGGAACTGAAACCGTCGCGCGGGCTATGGAGTTCAGCCGGAATGCAAACGAGGTGCTAGACGGGATTATGTCCTCCTGGGAAAACCGAAACACCAGTCAGGATATCATCAGTCAAAAGCAAAGCGATGCAACCCTCGGATACGAGCGTATCTGCGATACCGAAACCGGGGAAATCTACAAAGCGGAAAACGGCTGGAGCGACGGGTATCATGGCGACCGGTATCAGCTGGTCTCAGAAGACTCGATGTATCTGGAACCCATCAGCGGATATATCGAATGACAGCCACAAATAGAGAACCGATAAAGAAAAAAGGAGGCGCTGATATGGAAAATGTAAAACGGATCCTTCCCTATGTGAGGCGGTATGTGCTGATGGCGATCTACGATGTGTTGGATGAAGAGAGCATTTCCTATCACAAGGAAGAAGACGCGATCGTGGCCAGGGCAAAGGTGTATGGAAATATCAGCGTCTTTTCTATTTCTGCCGAGGAAAAGGAGGTAGGAACCGAGCTGAGGGTCGCGTTGCTGCAGCCATGCGGGGGATTGTCTGAACAGGGAAAAGAACGGACGATGGCCGCTATGTCGGATCGGATCGTACAGTATCTCGAAAATGAGCTTTTAATGAATCGACCCGTCGAAAGACTGAATCATGAGCCGGAAAACGGCTCTGGAAAACGGCTCTGTCAGATAAACAAAATCATAAGAGAGGAGTATTGTTATGGCGTTTCTGGATAAGTTAGGCAGCTTGGCAAAAAATTTGGGGGATAAAACCAACGAAGCGATTGCGATGAGCAAGTTGAACGGAAAAATTACATCGGAAAAGGCTCTTGCGGAAACAGAGCTGAGAAAAATCGGTGAGTATTATTATGGCCAATTTCTTTCCGGCGGCCAGATAGAGCCAGAGATACTGGAGGCCTGTCAGTCGGCCAAAGCCCATTACGATGAGGCTGCACATGCACAGTTGGAGATTGACCGAATCCGCGCGGCGGAAGCAGCGCAGGCTGTCACGACGGCCTCGGCAGGTCCTGTTTGCCCATCCTGCGGGACAGAGAACACAGCGGGAACAAAATTTTGCCGGCAATGTGGAACAAAACTGGTGGCAGAGTCCCCTGCTGTATGCCCACAATGCGGGGCGGCTGCGGAACCGGGAGTGAAATTCTGCCCGGAATGCGGCACGGCTCTTTCTCAGCCGGAACAAGCCCCTCGGCCAGATGAACAATGACTCCACTGAAAGGAGGCTTTTGCCTTGAAAGAAGAAAAACAACGACTGATGCGAACGTTGGCTGACGCATATCAAAGCGGCTGGGCAAAATGGCTGTTCGGCGGGCTTTGCTGCCAGCTTTTGCTTCCCTTTCTTTTGAAAACAGCCTTGCTCTACATAGAAAAACATTCGCTGGATGTGTTGACCCTGTTCCTTGCGGATTCTGCCGGGATATTGGGCGGCGCGGCCTTTGTGTTGGCTGCAGCCCGGTCAGCCCGGCCTGATAAGAGGTTCCCTTTCCGGCTATTGTTCAGCGGGATTCTTCCTCTGCTCGCCGTATTTTACGGCCGGGAATTGCTGCTGTCGCTGCTCCAAACCTACCTTGCGCCGATGTTCCAAAACCTTTGGAGCGTCTGGATTCCCGCTGTTTTGATCAATGCGACCGCTTCTGTATTGACGTCTATGCTTCTTTTTCATGTGGTGGAAACGGTTACAGGTGAAAAGAGAGCGAAAGGTGTGTCTGTTTCAGCCATCTTCTCCGCAGTGATCATGGTCGGGCTGTTCATGGGTTCTGCGATGCTGAGCTCAGCGGTCGCTCTGCTCCAGCCAGCGGGCGACAGCGTATTCGCCGCCGGGCTGGCCAGGCTGGTCTCGGCCATTGTCCAATGGGCTGTGCTGACCGGGATCCTCGCCGCCGCTTCCAGACGGCCCCTGGCCACTGGTTTGCCAACTGAAATGCCCAGCGCGCAGAAGCCTTCCGGAGAAGACGACGCATCCGCAGCCCCGCCTCCCAAATCGCCGGTATGGAAAAGCGGCTGGTTTCGCCCGGCCCTCTCCTGCCTTGTTCTGGCGCTCACACTGCTGTGGGGAGCCCTTCCTACCACCACGGAGGCCGGGTCTACCGGCTTCCTGGCCAGCATGGAGCAGCAGCTCTCCGCCGCACAGTCCTATCTTTCGGCAGGGGATTATCTCTCTGCCCGAAAGGAGTATGTAGATTATCTGGAAACGCTGGACGCGCTGGAGCAGTATGCGGAAGGAGGACACTTTGGTTCTCTCCATGCCAGTGCACACACCCGCAACGAGACCCTAGCGCAGCTGGTCAATATAACTGCCGGAGCGAATGAACTTACTTTGCTGGAGGAACAGTACCGGCAGGGAAAGATCACATCGGCCCTGTGCTTCCGGCTGCTGGAGGCATATCGGCAGGCCGAAGAGCTGTCCGATGCGCAAAAAGAACTCCAGCAGGATGCTGTGGTGCAGCTGGCGGCGGCCCAGATTTACAGCGGCGCCGCACAAGAGGAAACAGGACTCTCCCCCAGCGCCGTGGAACGGCTTCTGGCCGGCCGGGCGCAGGTGGAGGTGCAGTATAATTGCGCGGACCTGATCTCCTGGGCTCAGGCGGGAGATAGCGTCGGAGAAAGCGGAGTGGACAACGATATCATGCATCGGACTATGGGGCTGGCAGAGGATTTCCCGGAAGAGATCGCCTACCAGTACCTGGTCCTTTACATGCTGGACGGGTATCCGGTTGTCCCGGGATCCTCGCAATCCTCTGAGATCCTCGCCTGTGTCGACCGATACGATACCCTCTACCGGGAGGAGCTTATGGCTGAGGACAGTGAGGATGAGCGTTTGGCCCACATGAAGAAGCTTACCGGTATCTATCTGAAGCTGGGGGACACCGCAAAGGGGGCCGCCTACGCTCAGCGGGCCGCAGAGGAAACAGGTGACCCCTTCCTTACCGAACAGGCTATGTACGGCTATTTTATGCTGGCCCAGGGAGAGGAGTGCCTGGAGCTGGCAGAGGCGGCATTGAAGGAGGATCCTGACAGCTTTATAGCCCTCAGCTATGCCGGCAGGGCCGCCATGCTGCTGGACGACTACCCGGCGGTGGCGGACTATGGAGTACGCCTGTCGGATATCGCCAAAGAGAGCGATGACCCTTACGCCGATTATATGCTCTATCAGTTCGTCAGCTACCTCACGGTGGAGGACAGTTGGTATGCAATGAGCGACAGGTTCCCCGGCGCCGCCTGTTACCACGAGCTGCCGGAGGAGCAGCTGAAGCAGATCCAGGAGAACGAATACCTCAACGCCTATATCCAGGCCTTCGCTGCATCCACAGACAATACGGTGGTGGATCTGGGTTATTATCGATGGGAGGATCCCGAGGGAGAAAGGGCGCTGGAGCTGGCGGACGCCCTCATCTCCATGAAGGAGGAAGCCGGCTTCCCCCACTATATCCGGGGGATGGTTCTCAATGGAGTGGACCGGTATGAAGAGGCAATCCGGGAATACACTGCGGCTTTGGCTCAGCAACCAGACGAACATTACATCTGGTACGCCCTGGGCGCCTGTTATGAGGAACTGGGAGATCTGCAAAACGCCCAGCAGGCGTTCCAGATCAGTCTGGACATCATGCCGAAAATCGGCAGCAGCCATACCGGAGATTGGACCGGGGTGTCCGTTCACGCGGGTTTTGCGCTGGAACGGGTCCGAGGACAGCTTGCGCAGGGAGGGAACTGAAATGATGATGACCATATCGATCCTTGTGTTTATTCTGTTTCTGTGCTGCACTGTTTTCCTGAAGGGAAGTCTGCTGGGGGGGATCCTCGGCATGGCCCTGGCGGCTGGGGCCGCGGCCCTGGCAGTGCTGCGGCGCAGGTATCCCCAGAAAAAGCTGGCGACGGCAGGATGCGTACTGTTGATTGCAGTTGCGGCCGGAACGGGACTTCTTTTTCCAGCGTCCGGACTGTCCGAAGAAAGCCCAGCTGAGAACCCGCTGATTGCACAACTGACGGAGGCGGCGCTCTCAGGTGATCTGATTGAAGGCGATCGACTGGCGGCGGAATACACTGCCGGACGTGAAAAGGATATTGCGGAAAACGGCGCGCCGGAGTTCCTCCCGGCGGACGACACGGTACATCTGCTCCTGGCCCAGTGTTGCCTCGTGGCTGGAGATCCGGCCGGGGCAGAGGCAGCTCTGAAGAAAGTGGCCGACAAAGGAAGCCAGGAGTATTTCCTCCAGTACGGCGAGCTGTGCCGCCAAATGGGAAGCGATGTAGGCTTCCGAAACAACTGGCTGGATGCCGTGTACGCCTATCCCCAGTGGGAGACCGCCAACCTGATGCGAGGGATTAGCATACTGGACGAAGTGACTGCACGCGATATGGATTATGTCCTGCCTACCATCTTTTTCTTCCTCGGCCGGGCCTACGAACTGAACCCCGAGAATCCCTACACCAACTGTTATCTGGGGGTGGCCAACTGCATCCGGGGGAACTACCCCCTGGCCCTGACCTATCTGGATCAGGCGACGGAACTGGACGACGGAAAGGACCAGGCGCTCTCCCAGACCATAGCGGAATACACGGAATTTACGAAAAAGGAGGGAAAACTGCAATGAGAAGAAAATGGATGCCTTTTGCCCTGGCGGCGATCATCGCGGCGTCGGCCGCCATAACGCCGGTCTACGCCGACGACCCGCCCTCCGGGTCGCTGCCCAGCAGTTTTGAGGGCTACCGGCCCTCCGGCTCCGACGCCGCCGGAGGCGTTTATCTCATGCTAACCGAGGAGACGATCCAGAACTGGACCAGACCCCGGGGGGAAAGTCCAAGCCAGACCCCCAGCTCTGCCGCTGTCCGGCGGGGGGCCAAGCGATTCCAGAATGGGGTGGAAAAGATTTCCACCCTGACCGAAGCGGTGGAGGATATGACCCCGGGCAGCAGCCCCTACGCCAATATTTCCCCCGGGATGGAATTTATCGATAATATCCTAACCGGAATCGGCGCCACATCGGAGATGGTCAAGCATCCCGGCGCAGAGCGGATCGGTACCGCCGCAGAGGTGACCCAGGGGGTGATCCAGTCCCAGCCGGTGGTGGACTATATCGCCGAGAACAAGCATCCCATTATTGATTTCATGGATCAGATGACCATCGACATGAACTGGGGGATCACCGAGTTGTTCGGCGGGGACGGGGACGCCTATATCCGGAACATCCGCGATAACGGGTATGAGTCCCTTGCGGGGGATTTCAACGCCTTCGATGATGTCCAAGGCCAGAACTGGCAGGACTGGAGGATCGCCCAGCTGTACCAGCGGTACGCCGAGCTGATCGCCGCGGGCAAGGAAGCCGAGGCTCAGGCCCTTCTGGACCGGCTCAACTCCATGAATCAGGATCCCTCCTCCATGACCCCCAGGGGAGTGGAGGTCAAAAAGCCCAACATCTACCTGTACCCCGAAGAGGAGACGGAGATCACCGTCACCTTTGACCGGCCGGAGCTTCTGACCGTGTCCGACCCGCTGTATGGGGACGGATGGACAGTTACCGCCCATCCGGACGGCACGTTGGAGGATGCAGGCGGCAAATATGGCTTCCTGTTCTACGAAAGCCTGGCAGATCCCTCCATTTTCCGCCTGGACGAGGGCTTTGTGGTGAAGGCGGAGCAGCGGGAGCAGACCTACCGCCGGGTGCTGGAGGCTTATGGCTTCAACGAGCAGGAAATTCTGGACTTTATCGAATACTGGACGGATTACCTGGAGCCCGGCGTAGATTATGTGATGTATCCGCTGCTCACCGAAGGGGTGGATGCGGAAATGCCGGTCCGCTTCTCGGTCCAGCCGGACAACATATTCCGCCTGTGGTTTGGCTTTGTCCGGTACGAGGGCGGCGCGGTTCCCGAGCCGGAAATCGTTCCCATGGACCGTAGCGGCTTTGAGGCGGTCGAGTGGGGCGGCGCAGTACTGAACTGAGAGCAGAAAACAAGAGGCGCGGGGAGACAGCTTCTTCCCGCGCCTTACAGTAAAAAAGGAGGATCTAGTGTGCCATGAAGATTCGGGCTACATGGAAAAAGCGGATATGGGGAATGGCACTGGCGCTTTGCATCACGCTCCCAGCGCTTGCCCAGCCTGCTTTGGCTGCGGAAGAATATATACCCGGCAATCCCCGCTGGTCAGGCTACAAAAATCAAGTGCAGTGGGATAAGCCGGAAAACGCCGGTTCCAGCGACAGTTTCGAGTACGAGGCTCATCTGCTTCTCGAAGGCGAGGTGTTGGAAAACCAGACGTCGGAGATCCAGCCCTATGTCTTTTTCTCATCCGATACCGTGACCCTGCCGCAGGAGGAATACACCATCCGGGTGCGTGCCCGGTGGATTATGATCGTCGGGGATCCGGACGGCCAATATATGGTAGCCGATGTTGGGGACTGGGGGCCCTGGGCCTCCAGCGGCCCGGAAGCAGACGGGCCGGCCCCTGCTGCGGCTGGCTCCGGGAAGGTGGAACTCACCTTTCCGGATAACGGCGTGTCCGTCTCCCTCCAAGCGGATTTATCGGAGGATGCAGAGCTCTATGCCGATACAATGGCGGCGGAAAGCCTGCTCTGCGCCGATCCCGGACTGGAAGCCCAGCTGCCAGGGCTTTTATCGGTCTATGAGATTTCGATCCGGCAAAGCGGCAGACGGCTGGAGCTGGGGGACATTCCGATAGAGATCCGCATCCCCTTAAATGATCATCTGAAAAGCCAAAGCCATCATCAGGCGGTTTATCTCGGTGAGGAGCCGGAGCCTCTTGAAACCGTTTCCGAGGGCGACGCTTTGATTTTTGAAGCCCCTTCCCCGGGGCGGATCGCTATCCTCGGATCCGACAAGCCCTTTGTGCCGGTAGCCGCTTCCTCGGATAGCCCACAGTCTGAAGCGTCTGGAACTGCTTCCATGGAAAGCAAAACCCCGGAAACCTCCGCTCAGGCGTCCGATGGCAACGGCTCTGAAGAACCAGTCTCACCGGACAGTCCGCAGGCAGAGGAACCCGAACCGGAAAAGGATGACGGCGAAACTTCCTATATGGCGGTTGGGCTGATCGTTGCCGCAGCAGTTGCAGCAGGGGTTACGGCTTTTATCCTCCTTGCACGCAGAAAAAAAGCATCATCTCATAAATAGGATGAGACTATCAGAACCATACAAACATCGGGATACCATGCCATTGTATCCTGTCCAGCTTTATCCCCGGCAAAGCCGGAAAAAGGAGGAGAGCTCATGAAGAGACTGATTGCAGTGTTGCTGACCATTTGCATCGCTGCTGGATTGCCCGTAGCGGCATTCGCGGAAAACGGACCGTCTTCCGGAGAATGGAGCAGCGCCTGGATTCAACTGATTCAAGGAGAAGAAGCGCAGCTTCTATTCAGCAGCAGCGAGCCGGCTGTCGAAGTAGCGGGAGCGGCCTATGATCGTGAGACCAACACCATCACGCTGACCAACTACAATCACCCGAACACCAGTTTGAACACCAATGAAATGGGAGATGATTTGAAGCTGAAGTTAGTTGGGGAAAACCATATTTCCGCTCTTGTTGTGTGGGGATTCGGATGGGGTGGAAGCTTGGAAATCATCGGGGACGGTTCGCTGATTATCAATGAGACCAAGAAATCTCCCATTGCGATACGGTTTATGGCAGAAGGGACGAAAGGTGTTCTCAAAATCGGTCCGGAAGCTACGCTGACAGCATATAGAGGTTCCGACGCCGAATATTATTCCGCAGCGTTTGTGGGTTCTATTTCCAGCAGTTTTCCCTTGCAGGGCAAGCTGGCAGTAGAACCAATTCTGACAGATGACTCCGGCATGGAAGAAGAGGCCTGGCTTGGAGAAACTGTCATAAAGGAAAGCGAATACACCGCCGATGTTGAACTTGCTTCCAAAAAAGGCGATAATCGGCTCTATGGTATCCGGGTTCTTGAGCCTGATGAGGTCATTACTGAAGGGCAGGTGGATATTTTTGAACTGATCCCTGCCGCCGGGCTTCCAAGTGGAAATGAGTATCTCGCTGTCAGCGTCGCTACCCTCCGCCAAGACAGATGGCCGGAGGAATACACCAAAGACCCTGAAAACAAACTAATGACCCTAAGACAGTCTGAGTTATCCAGCATGGGGGCCATTGAAAAGGATGGAGAAACATTCTTTTGGGGCACGGACGGTTTGAAAGAAAGCGAAGAGTATCCTAAGGAGTACATGTATTCCGTCTATCGGAGCATCATGGAAATCCCAATCACAGATGCATGGAGCGGCGAGACGGCACCTGCAAAGCTTGTAGTTCCTGTGGACGGCCTAAGGAACCTCACCACCGATCAAAGCGCGGTTCCGGAGGATTATCGGCCTGAAATTGAAAAAACAGGTATGTATAGTTATTACTGCACAAATGATGTGATTCAGATATCCCCATCTGGAGATGCCGCCGCCGTTTCAGCCGGAAGGGAAAATGTAGATCCCGTCGACCCGGCTGACGGGGAATCCATTTCCCCGCCGGCAGATCTGCCGGAAGAGTATGAAAACGGATGGACAGTGCTCTCCATTGCCGCCGCCATTTTCTTAGCCGCAGTAGTGACACTGGCTTTTTTCGTTTTGGTTCGCAGGAAAAAGGCTTTAGAAAAAACAGAAGGAAAGGATGTGGGCCGCGATGAGTGACCGCAGAAAACCAAAATGGAGTTTATTCATTCCCGTTCTCCTGTGTCTGACCGTCCTGGCTGGGTGTGGAGAGTCGGCAGAAAAAATAACAGAAAATTCGGATACAGGATCTGTCGTGGAATCCTCGACAGGCTCTCCGAAACTGCAGGCTTCTGACCCGCATGAAGTGCCATCCTCTGATGCGGAGGAACCGGATGCGCAGGAGGAATGCCAAATCTACACTGCCATCATAAACAGCTCCTATGGGCTGATAGACGCGACTCTGGCCAATCCGGAGACCATTTCATCGGCCAGGATCGATGTGTTTGATTTAGTTTCTCAAAAGGCTTTCTATGAAGACATCTTTGGTGAAGGCATTTCCAGGGAGGAGATCGATACCGGGCATTACAGCGCGATGTATGATAATTTTGTGCCCGATTTCGAAGCATATTGGGCGGCCAACGGCGAGGGGAGCCATCCGGATTTTGAGATCACCCTGACCATTGAGCGGACCGATGGAGAAACGGAAACCTATGTGGCCGAGCATATGGGCGGAAGCCCCGAGTTTCGCTGCTCCTATGACCCGGATACTGGTATGGTGGAAATCCGGTTGTATGAGTTTAAAGGAGAGGACTTCCTCCCCGTGGTGTGCGGTGCGCCGGAAGACGCGGTGGGTAAAACTGTCAGTGTGACGGTGCTGGCGGATGGTCAGCCCATCCCTCAGGAAAACTACGCAGTTGACGGTGAAACGGAGGAAACCGAGATTTCCTCTTGGGATAATCCGGATGAACGTCAGACTATAACGCAATATATCACAGTTGTCACCGCTTTGCTCCCTCCGTCTGTTTATGCTGAAGCCAAGACGAGCGTCGTGCTGGACATGGAGCTCAACGGGCACCGGTTTACCTACACAAGCCCAATCGCATAGACGGTGACTCTTATCCTTGGAAACGAGGTTTCAAAAAGATTCGGGGCCTGCAAAGGCGTATGCCGGCGGCATAACTATGATTCAATGAAACCTCTTTGTAAAGACCTGAAAATGTCTTCGCCTCTAGCCACCTTTCCGCATACCACCATCACCGTTCTGTAAATCACCGAATGATGATTTGCATTCTGTTTACAGTAGTGTTTTTCACTGTTTGCACAACCATTGATCGGGAAGTGCGGATTTTAGAGCGCCCTCTGAGCCGAACAATAAAAAATGAACTTCGATTTTTTGCGTTCGTGCGTTCCTTCGTTCCAAAGGCTGCACCCGATTAGGAACGCATGAACGCACGAACAGAAAATTTTGATGTTCCGTTACAACTCCATAGGCGAGAGCAGAACATAAATGCCCATATATCCCCGGCACCGTTTTCCACCGCCGATGTGTAGATTGTTGACCGGCTCCAAATGGTAGCGTTCAGCATTTTGGCTAAGCTGGTTTGCGAAGCTCTTTGGTGACAGTGGGTTTTCGGCGTTGTCCTCGCACCACCGCTTATAGGCTGCATACAGATTTTTGGTGCTGGCTTCATAATCGGCCTTGAATGCCACATAACCCTCAGAATCGAGAAAGTCCAGAATGTTGTTGGCATCCCGAACTGCGGAAGTGATATTGTCCTTGGCTCTCTGGCTGATGGTAAAGTGATAGTGATTGGCGATCAGCCGCCGCAATCCCTCCAGCATCCAGAGGAAGATTCCCTCTTTTTCGGCAATCAATTTCTCAGCAAGAAACGGGTCATCGAACCGATCCACAGGCTTATCTTTGGTGGTCAGAATGATCTGACGGCGAAAGAAACCATCGCTGCGGTCATGAAGTGCAGTCAATGCCCCGTTGCCAAAGCAGAGGAAACGCACATAAAGCAGCCCCTGATAGCTCTGTTCTCTCTTCCGTTCCAAATCCATCCGCAGTTCTGCTGTCACGATGGATTTTACATAGTTGGTCTTGGTCAAGGCATTCATGTCCAAATCATCGTCCAGCATGAGCAGCTTGCCCTCCAGGTCGGCTCTGGCAAAACGACTGTTCTCTACTTTCTGGATGGAAGTGGTGTTCATGTTGAGCCCGAAAATGGCGTTCATCACCACACCGATGCGGCTTTTGCCCTCGCCTCCCTTGCCAATCAGCATGAGCATTTTCTGGCCCTTGGTGGAGGGGATTAGACAATAGCCCAGATACTCCTGCAAGGCGGGAATATCCTCCAGTTCCAACAGTTCTGAAAGGAAGTGCAGCCAGTGTTCCGGTGCAGGAGCATCTGCCCGATAGGACACCGGAAGGCGGTTGCCACAATACTCTTTTTCCTCCGTAAAGGTGCCATCCAGGAAACAAGTGCCGTTCGCCACATGGATGCGGTCACATTGCAGGGTCAACGGTTCTGTGTATGCCGCCAGCTTCAACGCTTTGATTATCTGCTCCACCGTCTGTGCGACCTTGGCGTGAAGCCAGGGCGAGATTTCCTCATAAATCGTGCGCTTCAATTTGCTCTCATCGGGCAATGGGCCATCCACAGTATAAAAGCGGTCGTTGATACAGCGCATGGGATGCTGGGACAGGAAATCCCGGCAGTATTCCGGTTCGACGATTTTCCCCTTATCATCAATCCAAACAGGGTTATTCATGGTATCGCTCCTCTCTCAGGCGGGTCTGTAATTTGCAGATGTATCCGTTTGCCGTTAGTTCACTCACGACTTCGCCTCGTTCATAGGAATCGCCTTGCAGCAGAATGTCCAGCTGATACTCTGCCCAGGGCAGACGGTGGCAGGCTTCCACAAACCGCTCGTCCAACACATCTTCCGGCGCTTGCGGTGCATATTGCCTTTCCCAATCCAGGAGCAACCGCCGATACTGGTTCAAAACAGAAAAGCACAGCTGCTCGTTCTCACGAAGCTGCTGTGCTTTGGTTTTGTGCTTTAATTTTTGGCGAATTGATTCTGGCAAGGGCTTGTCCAGTACAAGGTGAAAGTCCGATGCCAGTTTTCGTGCCGCATCATACAGCCGAAGGTCAAACAGTTTGGCAGTCAGGTCGATCACGTCCCCGTGTTCCCCGCAGGCAAAACAGTGGTAGTGGTCATCCGATACATACAGGCTCGGATGACGGTCATTGTGGAACGGGCACAGCGCCATGCCATAGTGGTTGACATCGATTCCATACACCTGCGCTGCTTCCCGTGTGTTGATGCCTGTTTTCACCACTTCAAACAGATTCATACAAATTCCCTCCATTTCCTTTTTGATGGGGCAGTTTTCTCACCCCTCTGTATAGGTTATGGGGAAAATCGAAAAAAACAGGCGAATGGCATGACAAGCCGTTTTCAAAAAACATGACAAGAATTTAATTGTGTGCTATTATGAAAATAGAAAAACATGACAGGAGGGAGAAGATGGATCAGATTATCAACCATGCGGTTTTATCGCTGGATTTCTGGCAGGACACCGTGACCTATGAGGGAAGTACCATGCCCACGGGAACCATTGGCTGCGAGGTGCTGAACATCCCGGACAGCACCATTGAGAAGCTGGATACTCCCTGCAATGTGCTGAACCGGCTGCTTCAGGGGATGAACACCGGTTCCGTAGATATGGAGCTGCTTCCGCAGGTGCAGCAGGCCGCTGGCGAGATTATCTCCTTCTTGCAGGCAACGCCGCCATTCTCCCATCTGGATCGAGGCTATTTTGAGCAAAAGCTGGCCGTCATCTTTTCCGAAGAATCTATGGAGGATGCAAAAGTCTATTTGCAGCTCACTCAGCCGGAGCAGTTAGTCTGCGCTCTGACCGGACAGCACGGCAAGGCAACGCTGCTCGTCCGGGTAGCGCAGGTGCTGGGGCATTTGAGCTATTCTCTAAGGCAATACAAGGAAGCCTTGACGAAATTTGCGGAGCGGTTGAATGAACCAGGCTATGACCGCACTCCAGATGGTTATGCAGCGATGTTCGGACAGTTCTTCAGAAGCGAACCAACTTTATCGCTGGAAAATCCATCTTGGATGACTCTGACCAATGCTTCGGTGCAGTATGTGTCCGCTACTCGGCCCGGGAAAATGGAGCCTCAGCTGGTCAAGCGGATGCACTATGTTTCTTTTGTGGGAATGTTCCGCTCTGACCTGTTCGAGGGGCTTTGCGTAGGCCACGCCCCCAAGAAATGCCCCATCTGCGGCAGATGGTTTCTCACCATTGACGCACGGCACACCAAATACTGCGGCGGGCTGGCCCCCGGCGACCAGCGTGGACGGACGTGCCGACAAATCGGCAATCTGAGAGGCCGGGAACAACGTGAGCTTGCGGATGACCATCCTATCAAGGCGATTTATACCCGCCGTATGAACACCATCCTGCAAAGCACCCGCCGGGGAAAGTTGGATGAAGAGACGGCAGCAGCTATGAAAAAGCTGGCAAAGGATAAGATGCTCCGTGCGCTTTCAGATCAGCGTTATGCCAGCACTGTCTATGAGCGGGAAATGACTCAGCAGGCACTTTTGGAAGCGGTACAAAAGAAATGAGCAGCGAAACATCAGAAAGGCGGTGAGGGAAAATGGATACAGCGTGGACATGGGAGCTGCCCGGCCACTGTGCAAAATACAGTTTTCTGACGGAACCCAAGGGCTTGACCATGCGGGAAGTGGAACGCATCTTTCAGCTTGACCCGGAACCGCCTGTTCGGGAAAGCCTGAATGATTACATCATGGAGGCTGTGCAGAACCGTGAACAGCGCTGGTTTTCCTTTTTCCTTCACCGCTATGAAAACCGGCTCAATGGCCGTGTTCGCCGTTTCCTGCTGCGGGAGGGGCTGGATCGCTATGACCCGGAACGCTTTTTGGACTATAAAATGGGCTGTGTACTTGCCATGCTGGATTGTCTGTGGGAATACGATCCCGCACAAGGGGCAGATTTTCTGACCTATGCCCACCATTTTATCGGGAACGCCCTTTTGATCTGCCGGATGCAGGAGGAGACCGGTTCCTTTGAAAATGTGGATGAGTACAAAGCTGTGCGTGGGATTGCTTGGCTCTATAATCAATCCGGTCAGTCTGAACAGGCGGCGATTCAGGAATATGCTCAGAAAAATAGTTGCACCGAGGAAACCGCAGCGAAGTTTTTGGCATTGGCCAAGCAAAATCGCAGCCGTGTTCCGTTTTATCAGACCGTACAGGATGAGGATAGCGAAGAAACCGGCGAGGATGTCAGCCGGGATGACCACTGGGACTATGCGGAGGTTCTCTGGAACGGTATCCGGGCTGAAGCTGTCCGAGAAGCATTTGAAAAACTAAATTACCGAGAGCAGACTCTTTTGGAGAAGCGAAACGCCATCTGTATGACCTGTGGTAGGGTCAGCCCACTCAGCACCCGGCTGACCTTTGAGGAATTGGCGGTACTTTTTGAGGGCAGCACAGCCAGCGGTGCGGAACGAGCCTACCGCAAAGCTGTGGAGCACTTAGCCTGTTTGCTGACAGACGCCGGGGTGCTTCACATGATTCGCCTAAAACGTAAATCCCAGACCAAACGCAAAAAGAAAATCGCCGCCGCTGTCTACCTGTATCAGGTGGACAACGACGGCGAATGGGGCGAAATTTCGTTTAATTTTGAAGCTGGAACAGCGGAGATCATTCAGTTGGCAGAGTGGGATACGACGGTAAGTAAGAAATTTGCACAAAAAGCGATTCAATACATTCTGACCTGTAATGCTAAATTATGTAAAGAAACTACTCTAATATATGAATAATTGTCAACAGCTATGGATGGATTCCACTTCCTGTTGTGCTCCGCAATCGTTCATAGACAACACCTACCAACAAATCACGAACGGTATCTCCGAATTTGGCATCATCCAAAACTCTTTCGCAGAACTGCTGATTCTGCGCCATGCGTCCGATAACCACGTCCATAAACGCATCGTTAAAGGGAAAACGGAAATGTTCTTGTGAATTGTTGCGAGCCTGGACACGCAATTCCTCGTTGGCATCCATATCAGAAACAATTTGCTCCAAGACCTTGTCGATGTTAGTAAACTCTGTGCCAAACTTTTCGTTGATTTTATCAATCAGCTCAGACAGAGGGGCCTTTTCTTCCTCTGGCTTCGGTTTTCCGGGATGAAGTTTATTGGGCAACGGCTCACTTTGCTCCAGCGCAATAGACCCTTCAAAAATTTTCTGAACCCGGTAATATTGCAGCGATACTTCATCATCCAGAAAAATAGGACCGCCGCCCTCTCGCTTTGGCAGTTTCTTCTGAAGAAATTTTGCGTAAGCATGGAACTTATGCAGGTCGGCATCATCTAGTCGGATGATGTTGGTGAGGAATGTGTAGGTACGAACAAACTTTGCGAGGGTAGTCTTGAATTCTTCCTGCTCGTTCTCATCCAAACCGTTATATCGATCCACTGCCGGATCAAGGAAACTGTTGAGTACGCCAAAATCCATATTTCCCTGTTTCTTGGTAGGCTTGAAAAATGCTTTAGAGAAAGCCTCAATCTCACTCTGCCAATACACACGAAATTCATCCAATTTGGATTTCAGTTCATATACGATGTTGGCGTCTGTTGTCTCCTCAATACTGGTTTCTTCATAATACGGAGCAAAAGCGGCTCGTATATCCTCGGCAGAGTTTACAAAGTCCAAAACAAATGTATCATCTTTTCCGAAGCAGGTTCTGTTCAACCTGGAAAGTGTTTGGACAGCTTTTACACCACTAAGCTTTTTATCTACAAACATGGTGTGCAACAACGGCTCATCAAACCCAGTTTGGTATTTTTCCGCAACCAAAAGTACCTGATACTCGCCGCTGTGGAATTTTTCCGGTAGTTCGCTTTCTTTTATTCCATTTAGACTGACTTCGGTGTATTCCTCTCCGCCATCATGGACAGTCCCAGAAAATGCGATCAGGATACCCAGCTCATTTTCGTATCCCATCTTTTTGATGTAACGCTGAAACTCCTGATAATACCGGACTGCGTGCAGGCGTGAGCCGGTCACTACCATTGCTTTGGCCTTGCCGCCAATCTTGTCTTTGGTGACAGTGCGGAAGTGTTCTACGATGATCTGGGTTTTCTGGGCCAGATTGTGCGGATGCAGACTTAAGAATTTGCCAAGCGCCTTATTTGCCTTGCTTTTTTCATAGCGGGGATCATCGGCAATTTTCTTGCCGATTTTGAAATAGGTATCGTAGGTTACATAGTTTTTCAGAACATCCAGAATAAAACCTTCCTGAATGGCCTGCTTCATCGAGTAAATATGAAAAGCATGAGGAATACCGCTTGCATCCGGGGTTCCAAACATTTCCAGCGTTTTCGCCTTGGGTGTTGCGGTAAAGGCAAAGAAGGACAGGTTAGGCAACCGACCATGTGTAGCCATTTCTTTTGCGATTTCATCCTCGCTGTCGGATTGCTTGCGCTCTTCCTTGGCCTCCTCATCCGCAACCTTTTGGAGCTGTTCTTCCTCCGTTAGCCCCTCAGCATTTCCCAGGATCGCCTTCATTTTTTTGCTGGCTTCTCCGGTCTGGGAAGAATGGGCCTCATCCACAATGACCGCAAACCGCTTGCCGCTTAAATCATCTACCTTTTCAAGGACAAACGGGAACTTCTGAAGTGTGGTAATAATGATTTTTTTACCTGTGTTCAAAGCATCTGCCAGCTGTGCGGCGTTGTTGTCGATTTTAGTCACAACGCCTTCCACGTGCTCAAACTGGTAGATGGTATCCTGAAGCTGTTTATCCAATACGAGGCGATCTGTAATTACAATGATGCTGTTGAATACAACCTTGTCATTTTTATCGTGCAGGTTAGACAGATGGTGTGCCAGCCAAGAAATAGAGTTGGATTTTCCGCTCCCCGCACTGTGCTGAATCAGATAATTGTGTCCGGTTCCGTTTGCGTAGACATCGGCAACGAGCTTGCGGACCACATCCAGCTGGTGGTAACGTGGGAAGATCATAACAGACTTTTTAGGATTCTTTTTATCTTCCTGCAAATGGATAAATCTCTGTACAATGTCCAGCAGACTGTCTTTTTGCAGGACTTCTTCCCACAGATACGAAGTCCGGTAGGTGCTGTTCCCAACAGGGTTTCCCTTGCCGCCATTGTTTCCCTTGTT
Organism: Pseudoflavonifractor phocaeensis; assembly: GCF_016901735.1. Taxonomy (GTDB): domain Bacteria; phylum Bacillota; class Clostridia; order Oscillospirales; family Oscillospiraceae; genus Pseudoflavonifractor_A. The sequence goes on from NZ_JACLZC010000009.1 coordinate 47,972, forward strand.
GAACGGCAAAAAATAGGTGTTGATGCCATTGAGCTTTGTGGTCATCCACACTTCTTCGGTATCCACGGCAAAGTGAACCAAGCATCGGGCTTTGAACGAAAGCAGAAGTTCTCTGGGATCACGGTCTTTCATGTACTGACGCTTTGCATTTTCGACAGTCTGACCGGTGATTGGATTTTTCAGTTCCACCGTCGCAACAGGCAATCCATTGATGAACAGCACAACATCTATGGAGTTCTCATTTTTCAGGCTATAATGCACCTGCCGGGTGATGGTGAGAATGTTCTTCTCATAGAGTGCCTGACTGGTTTGGTTCATGCCGCTGGCAGGCTTGAAATAGCACAGAGATAGTTTGGCGGGAGCATCTACAACGCCATGCCGCAGCACATATAATGTTCCGTATGTATCAAGATCACGATACAGCTTCTTCAGAAAACCCGTTTCCACATTCTCTCCGTGTTTTCTGCACAGCTTTTCCCATTCTACGGGCTGGCTGTCTTGAAGAAACCGAAAGAGCTGCTTGGTGTCTATGGCAAACTCACGATTATAGTCACGGGGATTTCCCTTGATATATCCGCCGTGGTCAAGCAGGCTGTATTCAATCTCTTGTTCAAATGTAATTTCTTTGGTTTCGATTGCCATTATTGACCACCTCCTATCAAAGTGCAAATCCAGGGGATCAGCCCAACCATACCGCCAATGATGGCCGATATGACAGCAATCCGCCATTCCCGCCGAGATAGTTTTCTCTCGGCTTTTTTTGCGGCCTTTTTGTTAGTGAAATAATTTTGACCATCTACTGTGAGGGACAGATAGTATGGAATGTTGTCAGCCCACTGTATGTGGACATAACCACATTCTTTCAGCTCTCGAAACGTATCCCGGAGCAGGGTATCCTGCTGCATGGATAATCCATCAAACCGCTTACTCCAATAAGCCGCATTGTCCTGACCGCTGGCTTGGAGGTCGATAATTTCTTTCAGCAAAGTTTCGCTTTGCGGTGACAATTCTTGATAGTTCATTCTACTGCCACCTTTCCGGTTACCACCTCAGAAATGACGCTTTGGCGGTATTCCTTTAGTTTTTCGATCTGTTCTGTAATATCCGCAATGATGCTGTCAATTCGTGCGGTTTCCTTATTCAAATATTCGGCAATGTCTTTTTGCTCATCCATTGGAATCAAGGGGAGAGGAACCTGCACAAAGTTCGAAAATCTCAAATCTTGACCATCACGGATAAAGTTTGCCGTGCGCTGCAATGCCTGAATATATCGGGGAGACTTAAACAGCCACTTGAAATACTCCGGTGCTACACCCGCCTTAGGCTTCAGAACGATGTAATGCCATGTGATGCACCCTGGAATATAGCTTATCTCCAGCCCGCCTTGAAAGCTACGCAAACTGATTATGAAATCGTTTGGCTCAACGTGCTTCCAGTTTTCAAGCCCTTTATCGGCCAAAACAATTTTATAGTTCTGCCGATCCATGTAATCTTCTTGGGAGATAATGCCGTACTTTTGGCTGGCGGTCAGCTGAATATCCGTTTCATGGCGGGTTTCTTTGCTTTGGGAAAACAAAGCTTTAGCAGGAACTATTCTCCAATGCTTTGGAATTTTTCCAATCCAATCGACTTTGCTATCCGTTGTTTCTACGTTTGGACTAATTCCTCTTGTTATTGCGGAGCATATTATTGAAGTCCTATGTTCATTAAGCAACTGAATCAGTTGCTTTTTATCAGAAATTGCGGAATTAATTGTTCCAATTATTCTGTCCAAATAACTTGCCAAATGCTTTTGAGTTTCGATTGGAGGCACTATATTTTTGATATTAATAAGCGTAGACGGATTGATTGCAGGATAACTTACACCTGTTGATAGAGAGGACACCTTCTCTACAAAATAATGATTAATAAGCGAATATGCCATAAATCTGGGATCAACCTTATTTGATCGTATTACAGCAAAACCAGTTGAAACAATAACATCATCATCATCTTGGATACTGGCTACCGCTTTCAGGTAAGTACGTACTGTGGATACAATCACGTCTCCTTTTCGTACAATTCGCCTTGCGCGAGAAGGTGCATTTTCAAAAAGCATTTCTTGGTATTGTTCAATGCCGTTTTCCAATGTAACACTACCAATATCAACATAACGAAATTCGTATTCCGCAGGTGTTCTTTCGGTCAGGACTTCGTCGTTAACAGTCGTGTAATATTTGAGCTTTTTGAGTTTCCAATTGGCTGGGATTTTTCCAATCCAAGCTGTTCCACTATCCTTATATTCTGCATACCTCTTCACTTTGAGAACACCTCCATAAGGTTTGCTTGGATGCGTTCCTCCAAAGCCTTAATTTCTTCCATAATTACAGAACTGTCACGCAGCGGAGTGAACTTGTAGAAATAACGGGTAAACGGAATCTCATAGCCGATTTTGGTCTTGCTCTCGTCAATCCAGGCATCCGGCACAAACGGCAGAACCTCACGACGAAAATATTCGTGGATGTCTTCCTTCAACGGCACCATTTCGTAGTCACGAAGGGAGGCATCTGCTTTTCTATTGCCTTTGCGGTCGATTACCGGTGTGCCATCTTCGTTAAGCAGGGGACGTTCTATAACAATTTTCCGGTATCCGAAATATTCATTATCCAGATCCATATAGTTCTCATCCGGCTCGTAGGTGCTGTACAGGCGCACCAGTTCTGCACGATTTTCTGGACTGATCATGTTGCGCTTATTGCCGAGACCCTTGCGCATCTTTTCAAAGAAACCGGCTCCGTTGATAAGACGCACTTTGCCTTTTCTGCGGTTCTCTTTGCGGTTGGTCAAAATCCAGATATAAGTGGTAATGCCGGTGTTGTAGAACAGCTGATCCGGAAGGCCAATAATAGCCTCCAGCAGATCATTTTCAATAATCCAGCGGCGGATTTCACTTTCTCCGCTTCCGGCATCACCGGAGAACATGGGCGAACCGTTAAATACAATACCGATGCGGCTTCCACCTTTTTCCGGCGGGTTCATTTTGGAAATCAGATGCTGGAGAAACAGGAAAGAGCCGTCCGAGATACGGGGCAGACCAGCGCCAAATCTGCCATGATATCCCTGAGAAGCCGCTTCGTCTTTGATGAATTTTTCTACTTTTTTCCATTCCACACCAAAGGGAGGGTTGCTCAGCATATAGTCAAATGTCTGGGACTTAAATCCGTCCTCATTGAAGCTGTTTCCCAAAACGATACGGCTGTTGGTATTGCCTTTTAAAATCATGTCGGAACGGCACGTTGCATATGTTTCGGGGTTTAATTCCTGCCCAAAGGGGATTACCTGGGTCGTGCTGTTCAGAGACTCCATTTTATTCTGGGCAACGGACAGCATTCCACCCGTGCCGCAGGCCGGGTCCAGAATGGTGATGACCTTTCCGTCGGTATTTGCAATTTCGTCCATATCGGGATCGAGCAGCACTTCTACCATCAGTTCGATTACCTCACGGGGCGTGAAGTGCTCACCAGCGGTTTCGTTGGACTGCTCAGAAAATCGCCGGATCAATTCCTCGAACATATATCCCATTTCCAGATTGTCAATCTGGGTATCGCTCATATCAATCTCCGCAAAACGCTGCACGACCAGATAAAGCAGATTCGCCCTTGATAGACGATCAATTACCCCGAAAATTTCAAAGTTGTCCATGATTTCACGGACATCTTCGGAAAAGCCATTGATGTAATCTCGTAGATTGGCTTCGATGGCATTGCTGTCATCCATGAGCTTTTCGAAATCAAATTGGCTGACATTATAGTAATCATGGCCAGTCATGCGCTTAAAGATAGGGCGCTTGTTGCTGACCGTCAAAGTCTTATTGGCCTCCAAAATTTTTGCCTTGGAAGGTGCAAGTACACAGTCAAAGCGACGCAGCACAGTAAAGGGCAGAATCACCTTGCCGTATTCGCTCTGTTTGAAATCGCCACGCAGCAAATCGGCTATGCTCCATATAAAATTGGCCTGTTCATTGATGTTCATATATCTGCTCCCTCTTCCCTGAGTCTCTTATACCGTTCGTATGAGATAACGACGTTCTGCGGCTTATTTTGCTTGCTGACAATCAAAACTTTGTCCTGCTCGTTCACTTCCTTAAAAATGCGTGAAGCCTGGCCCTTTTGAAATGATGTAATCGCTTCATAATCCGGCGTCACGGTAGAAGCGGACCTCTTTTTCGCCACAAAACCACCTCTTTTCGGCAAAATATGTCGATTCAATTTTAGCACAAAGTCATTACTTTTCGCAAGATAAAAAACTATATTAAAGTAATGACTTTTTCTTATAAATCGTTATGGGGCAAGGCTGTCACATGGATTAATCCCTTGCCCTCTCTTTTTCTTGCATATTCGAGAAGATCTCTTGCATTGCTGGCAGGGTGCCACGCATAGGCAATGAGGAAATCAGTATGATCGACCATATACCGATTTGCCCTGACAATAGCAACCTTACGAGGGACATTTTCCATCCCCGGAGGATAGTAGGTACTGTCAAATCCATCCGGTACAGGAATCGGGCGCTCTGCTGGATGGTACGGCAGCAATAATGTCAGTTCGACTTCTGGATGGGTTTGTTTTGCGGTTTTTACGGCTTTTGCCGCAAGACCGTCAAAACATCCATAACGGCCAACAATAAATTCAGTAACGCCGTAGCGGACTATATGCTCCTCAACAGCGGCGCATAGCACTGGGTAAATTTCTTCCGGTGTTTCTCTGTGCCCAATAAAGAAACAGCTTTTCTGGCTCACTGAAATCATTCTCCTTTTGCTTGTGTATATCGTTAAAATTATACGATTAAAATTATTAAAGAGCAACGACAAACAAAAGTATAATTTACGAAGAACACAAGCAAAGGGGTGATGCAGGTGAAAGATATTCTCTCTGCCATAACCACATATCGAGAGGAGCGGGGCTGGACGGAGTATCAGCTTGCAGAACGCTCTGGTTTGCCTCAATCTACGATCTCCTCGTGGTATCGCAAGAATATGGTTCCCACTATTCCGTCGTTGGAAAAAATCTGCATGGCTTTTGGCATCACGCTTTCTCAGCTATTCGCAGAAGAAGATTCACCGGTTTCTCTGACTGATTCACAAAGGAAGCTCCTGGAACGATGGTCAAGATTGAGTGAAGAGCAACAAGCCGTAGTGTTTGCTTTAATTGACAAAATGTAAAAAAGCCGCCAGAAGCAGCATCGCATGGATGTGCCTCTGGCGGCTTTGCTTATGAATCGAAATCTAACTGTGGAGCCTCCGTTACGGTTCGCAGGTATTCTTCCGGATCGCCATTCAAAATCAATTCTGCATAGGACAGCGGATCGTTGTACATGAGCCAGTCCAGTTCAGACCGCTGGAAACGACTATTCGCCACCTCATCCTCAACAGCGGTGCAGTTGATGGAAACCATGCTGCCGTCGGAATATCTTAGTTCAACGCAACCGGTATCCATGTTAAATTCACAGGAAAGTAATGTTTTCATAATGTTATCCTCCAATATAAACTCTGTTAACAAGAAAAACTCCCGCCTAATTCCTGTTAGGAATCAGACGGGAGTTTCGTATGCACCCGAAAACCGTCAGCTAACAGTTGATAAGTGATTTAGTTCCTTATCACTGTTAAGCCAAGCGGAGGGGGTGTTTTTTGATGGAACCGGACCGTAGGGGCGACCTTTATGGTCGCCCGCCTGTATCTGCGGGGAAACGGGCGGCCACAAGGGCCGCCCCTACAAGGAAGGTTATCCCTGCAAAAACCGTTCCACCGCCTGGGTGGCCTGGGCCAGGAAGTCGCCGCCGGTATCCAGCCACAGCACGTCCTTGTCCCGCTTGAACCAGGACACCTGCCGCTTGGCAAACTGCCGGATGGCCCGGCCCAGTTCCTCACAGAGCTGATCCACGCTCTCATATTTGCCTTGCAAGTACCAGAGAATATGGCGGTACTCCAGCCCCAGCCCCTCCAAAAAGGCGTCGGTGGCTCCGTTGGCCCGGAGATTGGCCACCTCTTCAATCATGCCGTCGTCGATGCGCCGCCACAGCCGCTCCTCAATGCGCTGATTCAGCACCTCCCGGGGATAGGTCATGCCCAGCTGGAGGACCTGATAGCGGGGATGGCGGGGGGCTTCGGTGAGGCTGTCCCCATGGTAGACCTTTTCCAGGGTGCGGATGAGCCGCTGGCGGTTGTGGCGCTCGCTCTCGCTGAGGGTGAGGCCGGTTTTCTGCTGAAAAAGGGCGTAGAGGGCGGCGGCGTCCTGCCCCTCCAGCCGGGCGCGCAGCGCCGGGTCGGGCCTGGCCTCCTGGAAGGTGTACCCCTCGGCCACCGCCCGGACGTAGAGCCCCGTCCCGCCCACCAGAAAGGGGGGCTTGCCCCGGGCCAGAATGCCGTCAATGGCGGCGTAGGCGTCCTGCTGGAACTGGGCCACCGAATAGCTCTCGTTGGGGGAGACCACGTCCAGTAGATAATGCGGAACGCCTTTGGTCTCCTCTGCCGTCACCTTGCCGGTGCCCAGGTCCAATCCCCGGTATACCTGCCTGGAATCCGCCGAGACGATCTCCCCGCCGAACCGAAGGGCCAGCTCCACGCCCAGCCCGCTCTTTCCACAGGCGGTGGTGCCCAGCACCACCACCAGCTTCCCCTGCTCTGCCATGGACTCAATCCTTTCTATGCCTCATTTCCCGCGTGAGAATGACAGAGTTCTACCGCCTTTTCTACCGCGTTGAGGATGTTCTGATAGCCGGTACAGCGGCACAGATGGCCGGAGATGAGCTTTCTCAGCTCCTCCCGGGTGTAGGTCCTGCCGGAGCCCACAATCTCCACCGCGCTCATGATGATGCCCGGCGTACAAAAGCCGCACTGTACCGCGGCCTCTTCCACAAAGGCCCGCTGAATGGGGGACAAGGTCCCGTCAGGGGCCTGCAAGCCCTCCACCGTCAGGATGGCTTTTCCCTGGGCCCACACCGAGAGGTAAATACACGAGTCGATGGCCTTGCCGTCCACCAGCACGGTACACGCGCCGCACTCGCCCACCTCGCAGCCCCGTTTGACGCTGGTCAGACCCAGCCGGTTGCGCAGGGTGTCCAGCAGGGACTCCCGCGGGTCCACGCCCACCTCCACCGGACGGCCGTTGACCGTCATTTGCAGCACCTGCATCATATCCGGGCACCTCCTTTGCGCCCGGCCTCCCGGAAGGCCCGGCCCGAAAGCTCTTTGACCAATTGCAGCCGGAAGGCCTTGGACGCCCGCCAGCTGTCCCGGGGGTTCACGTCCTCCAGCGCCGCCTGTCCGATGCGCGCCGCCGCCGCTTCCACCGGCAGTCCGGCGCAGACCGCCTCGGCGTGAGGCGCCCGCATGGGCACAGGTCCCGCCACGCCAAAGGCCAGGCGCACTTCCTCCGCCCGGCGCTTGTCCGCCGACAGCTTCACCAGGCAGGACACCCCCAGTGTGGCGATGTCCATGGCCGAGCGCATGGCGTATTTGATATAGTGGCCCGTCCAGCCCTGATAATGGCTCTTGGGGATGCGCACCGCCAGCAAAATCTCCTCATGGGTGAGGGCGGTCTTGCCCATCCCTTTGTACCACTGGGAGATGGGGACAATCCGCTCCCCCGCCGGGCCCCGGACCAGCAGGTCGGCGTCCAGCGCCACCAGGGTGGAGGCCGAATCCGCCGAGGTGATGCCGTTGCACACGTTGCCGCCGATGGTGCCCGCCGCCCGGAGCTGAGGTCCGCCGGCCTGGTCCACCGCCTCCCCCAGCACGGGGAGGTGTTTTTGGACGAGGGGGTCATAGGTCACGTCGCGGAAGGTGGTCAGCGCCCCGATGGAAAGGGTGCCGTCCTCCTCCATGGTCACGCCGGACAGCTCCCGCAGCTCGTGGATGGACACCAGCGAACAGCCCGCCAGCTTGCCCTCCCGGATCTTGATGAGCACGTCGGTGCCGCCGGCGATGAGGACCGCCTCCGGGTCCCGCTGCAAGGCGGCGATGGCGTCGGCCACGTCTTTGGCCTGGTAGATGGATCTAAAGTCATACATGGTCCTTCCCTCCCTCTCCGATGAGTCCGGCGGCGGTGAACTGCTCCACCAGGTACTGGGGCGACATGGGGAGCCTGTTGAGAGCCACGCCGGTGGCGTTCAGGATGGCGGCCCGGATGGCGGGGGCCACCGGGATGGCGGGAGGTTCCCCCAGAGCCTTGTTGCCAAAGGGTCCGGTGGGGTCGTCGGTCTCCACAAAGAGGGCGTGGAGCTCCGGATGGTCCATGGCGGTGGGCATTTTGTAGTCCAGCAGGTTGCCGTTTAAGAGCCGGCCCCTGGAGTCGAACTTCATCTCCTCGCTGAGGGCCTGGCCGATGCCCATGCTCATGCCGCCGTGGACCTGGGCCTCCGCCAGGGCAGGGTTAATGAGCTTGCCCGAATCGTGGACATTCACCAAATGGAGGATCTTTACCTTGCCCACCGGGATGTCCACCTCCACCTGGGCAAAGCAGCAGCCAAAGGCAAAGGTATTGTCCTTACACTGGTTGGTATCCTCGGCGGTGATGTGGACCGAGCGGCGGAAGGAGTAAAAGGCCTCCTGGGAAATCTCCTCCAGGGTGCGCAGAACCTCCCCGGTGGAGGCGTCGCACACCGCCCGGTTTTGGATGGTCAGCCCCTCCGCCGGGCGGTCCAGCACCTCGGCGGCGTAGTCCAGCAGCTTTTGGCGGAATTGCAGTCCCACCTTCTTGATGGCCATGCCGGTGACGTAGGTCTGCCGGGAGGCATAGGCCCCGGTGTCAAAGGGGGTAATGTCGGTATCCTGGAAGGAGACGATGTGTACATCCTCGGTGGGGATGCCGATGGCTTCGGCGGCCATCTGGCAAAAGACCGTATCGCCGCCCTGGCCGATCTCGGTGGCCCCCACCGAGAGCTGCACCGTGCCGTCCTGGTTGAGGACGATACGGGCCGAGGCTGTTTCCAGGGAAATAGGCCACACGCCGGTTTTGTAGACAAAGACCGACATGCCCACCCCCCGGCGTATTGGTCCGGTCTGGTTCTGATACGCCCGGCGCAGCTCGTCCCAGCCGATGAAGGCCGCCCCCTTTTCCATACACGCCTTGAGTCCGGAGCTGTGGCAGGTGATGCCGTTGGTGGGGTCCACATAGCCCTCGGGCATGAGGTTTTTGAGCCGGAATGTATAGGGGTCCCAGCCCATGGCGTGGGCGATGTCCTCCATGAGGCACTCGGCGGCCCAGGCCCCCTGAGGGATGCCGTAGGCCCGCATGGCGCCGGGGGCGGGCAGGTTAGTATAGACGGTATAAGCCTCCGACTTATGGCCCAAAACATCGGCATAGATCTGCCGGAAGCCGTTGACCGAGTTTGCCACGATGGCGTGGCCGTGGGAGGCGTAGGAGCCCTGGTTGGACACCGCCCGGCAGGACCGGGCCATCAGGCGCATATCATCGTCCACCGCCGCTTCCACGTCGAAGTGCTCCGGATGGCGGGAGCGGGTATTTTGAAAAGTCTCCTCCCGGGTGAGCTCCAGCTTCACCGCCCGGCCTCCCACCTGGGTGGTGAGGTAGGCGTTGAGGGGCTCGTAGAGCACCTCCTGCTTGTTGCCAAAACCGCCGCCGATGTAGGGCTTGATGACCCGGACCTGGCCCCAGGGGATGCCCAGGGCCTGGCCCACCACCCGGCGGACGATGTGGGGGATCTGGGTGGAGGACACCACGGTAATGCGGCCGTGCTCCATATAGGCGTAGGAGATGGGGTTTTCAATGTGGCAGTGCTGGACCTGCTGGGTGTCGTAATGCCCTTCAAAGCGGTGGAATTTGGGGGAGGCCAGCACCTCCTCCACGGTGGAAAACTCCGGGCAGTCCTTGGGGGGCAGATTGGTGACGGTGTGCTTGAGCACATTGTCGGGGCATTCCTGGTGGATGGGGGTGACGCCGGGCGTCATGGCCGCCTCCGGCGTCAGCAGAGGGGGCAGCTCCTCGTACTCCACCCGGATGCGTTTTAAGGCCCGCTGGGCGATGATCTCATCCTCGGCCACCACGGCGGCGATGTCGTCCCCGTAGTAGCGCACCCGGCGGGTGAGCATCAGGCGGTCGCACACGTCCTGATGGGACGCCTCCACCGACCAGGGGTGGCCGGGGGTGGGATACGGGATCTGGGGCACGTCAAAGCAGGTGACCACCTTGACCACCCCGTCCAGGGCGGCGGCGGCGGAAACGTCGATTTTTTTGACAAAACCATTGGCAATGGTGCTGTGGAGCACCTTGGCCACCAGCATGGGGCGCTCCCCCATGTCGTCGGTATAGTACGCACGCCCGGTGACCTTGTCCACAGCGTCCACACGGGTGAGCTTTCTGCCTACTTCCATAAGCGCGCCTCCTTGCGTTATGAGTTCCATTTCATTATAGCGCATCGGCAGGCAAAAAGAAAGAGCGCCCGCCGCCGCTTTCCCTTGATTTCCTGGGGCAATGTGCTATGATAAGAGCAGAATTCCCCCTCTTTTCCCTGAATTTGGCGGCTTATCCGCCGGACTGACAAAGGAGGTCTTTCCATGTCCATCCTCATCCAAAACGGCACGCTGGTGCTGCCCGACGGGCCGGTCAAAGCCGACCTGCGCATCGCTGACGGCCGCATCGCCCAGATCGGTCCCAACCTGGACCCGGCGGACAGCCAGCTGCTGGACGCCGCGGGCAAGCTGATCTTCCCCGGCTTCATCGACACCCACACCCACTTTGAAATGAACAAGGGCACCGTCAAGGAGACGGCGGACAACTGGACCACCGGCACCCGCGCCGCCGTGGCCGGCGGCACCACCTGCGTGCTGGACTTCGCCGAACCCGCCCCGGGCTGTTCCCTCCAGTCGGCGCTGGACACCTGGCATGACCGGGCCGACGGCCACGCCTCCTGCCACTACGGTTTCCATATGACCATCAAGGACTGGGACCCCCGCATCCGGTCAGAACTCCCCGCCATGACCGCCGCCGGCGTCACCTCCTACAAGGTCTACCTGGCCTACCAGGGCCTCCAGGTGTCCGACGCGGTGGCCTATGAGTCCATCCGCGCCGTGGCCGAAGAGAGCGGCGTGGTGGGCTGCCACTGTGAAAACGGCGACCTCATCAACGAGGCCATGGCCGCCCTGAAAGCCGCCGGGCGCCTGACCCCCGACGCCCACCCCCTGGCCCATCGGGACTTCATGGAGTCGGAGGCGGTGAACCGCTGGCTGACCCTGGCCGAGATGGCGGGGGCGCCGGTGAACGTGGTGCACCTCTCCACCCGCCGGGGGCTGCAGGCCGCCAGAGCCGCCCGGGCCAGAGGCCAAAAGCTCTATCTGGAGACCTGCCCCCAGTATCTGACCATGACGGAGGAAAAATACCACCTGCCCGGCTTTGAGAGCGCCAAGTATGTGTTCTCTCCTCCCCTGCGCACCCAGGACGACGTGGACGCCCTGTGGGAGGCGGTCTCCGCCGGCGAGATCGACACCATCGGCACCGACCACTGCTCCTTCCACTATAACCCCACCAAGATGCTGGGCAAGGACGACTTCTCCGCCATTCCGCCCGGCATTCCCGGCGTGGAGCACCGCCCCGCCATTCTCTACACCTACGGCGTGAAGGAAGGGCGCATCTCCCTGGTACAGATGGCCCGGCTGCTGGCCGAACAGCCCGCCAAGCTCTTCGGTATGTACCCCCAAAAGGGCGTGCTCCAGGTGGGAAGCGACGCCGACCTGGTGCTCTTTGACCCGGATTGCACCTGGACCATCACCGCAAAAGAGCAGTACCAGAACGTGGACTACACTCCCTATGAGGGCATGGTCATGGCGGGCAAGACCGACACCGTCCTTTTGAACGGCAAGATCGCCGTGGCGGGCGGCAAGGTGGTGGAGGAGAACCTGGGCCGCTACGTCCGCCGGGGTCCCGCCCAGTTCTGGCGCTGATGGCGGCGCGCATCGGCTGCGTGGTGCTGGCCTCCGGGTTTGGGCGGCGGTTTTCCGGCGGCAACAAGCTCCTCGCCCCGGTGGACGGCGTCCCCCTGGCCCAGCGGACGCTGAAGCTGCTGGCCCCGCTTCCCTTTGCCCGGCGGGTGGTGGTGAGCCAGTGGTCTCAGGTGCGGGCTCTGGCGGTCCGCGCCGGCTTTGAGGCGCTGGATAACCCCCAGTCCGCCGAGGGCATCGCCGCCTCGGTGCGCATGGGCACGGCAGCCATGGAGGGGCTGGACGGCGCCCTCTTCGCCGTGTGCGACCAGCCGTTTTTGACTACAGCCAGTATTCAAAGATTAATTGACACTTTTTCAGAATCAAACAATTCCATTTGCGCCCTCTCCTTTCAGGGGCAGCGGGGCAATCCGGCGGTCTTTCCGGCGGCCTTCTTCCCCGCCCTTTCCGCCCTGAAAGGCGACCGGGGCGGCGGACAGATCATTCGCGCCCACCCGGAGGCGCTGGTACTGGTGGAGTGCGCCTCGGCCTGGGAGCTTATGGACATCGACCGGGCGGAGGATCTGCGCCGCCGCATAGAACCATAACAAGGATTTAATAGTCTTGTAATAACATCCGTTTGGTTTATTAACATCTTTCGGATATCATAATCCCTGCAAGAGACAGTTTCTTTTCATTTCATTGTATCCTCTTTCCTAAACAAAAGACCGGACGTCAGGAGCAGGCGTCCGGTCTTTTGCGTTGTCTGTCTTGAGGCATCCGCAGGCGCTGGCAGAGGCCGCCAAAAAGGAAGGCCCCGGACCGATGGTCCGGGGCCACAGCTTGTCCAAAAAGTCTATCGTCTCCCTTCAAAGTACAAGTATCCTGTGGAAAAGATGCAAATTGCCGCAGAATCGTTTTTCGATTCCCCGCGGGAACGGCCCTACGCGGGCGGCGCCAGGCCCTTTTCCCGAAAAGGGCCTGGACCAAAAGGGGCAGAAGGGGGGACACCCCCCTTCTGCACTTCCCCCAGGTGCGCTGAACCCCTGCCGGGTATCGTTCCCTTTTACCCGCAGGGGGCTCCCCGTGCGTGGGAAGCACCCCCATATCGTAGGGGCGGCCCTTGTGGTCGCCCGCTTCCATGCAGGCACTTTGACCTTTCCTGTTCCGCATTCCATTTTTTCGAAAGACCGAGGCCCCGGACCGATGGTCCGGGGCCAGATTCTCCCTTTCTTTGCCTACTTTCTTTCTGAGAAAGAAAGTAGGTCAGCGGTCCTCGCGGAAGTAGGCGTTGCCCAGGCTGGCGGGGGGCTGGCTCTCCCGGCGCTGGCGGATGCTGACGGCGATGAGGACCACCACGGTGGCCACATAGGGAATGGTATCATAAATGGGGATCATCCGCACGCCGCCGAAGTCCAGATAGAGGCGGAGAATAGAGAGCGCGCCGAATACCAGGCTGCCCAGCAGGGCGCGGGAGGGGCTCCAGGTGGCGAAGATGACCAGCGCCACGGCGATCCAGCCCTTGCCGGCGATGCAGTCGTGGACCCACACGCCGTTTTGCTCGGCCATGACGATGTACATCCCGCCCAGGCCGCAGATGCCGCCGCCCAGGCAGGTGGCCAGATACCGGTAGGCGGTCACGTTGACGCCGGCGGCGTCGGCGGTGGCCGGGTCCTCGCCCACCGAGCGGAGGTTCAGGCCGCTTCTGGTGCGTTTCAGGAACCAGGCCATGAGAATGGCCAGCACAATGCCCAGATAGACCAGATAATTGTAGGAAAACAGCAGCTGTCCCACCACCGGCAGGTCCTTGAGGCCGGGAATGCCGCCGATAAAGACGTTCTTGGTGTTCTGGCTCACGGCCACGAAGCCGCCGGCGGCGGTGCCCATGGCCTCGCCCACCAGATTGCCGAAGCCCGTGCCGAAGATGGTCAGCGCCAGGCCGGTGACGTTCTGATTGGCCCGGAGGGTGATGGTGAGCACGCTGTAAATGAGGGCCCCCAGCACCGCGCACAAAAAGGCGCACACCGTGCCGATCAGCGCGGCCACCGCGCCGGAGGCCGAAGCTCCCATGGCCTGCTCATAGTAGTAGGCGCCGGCCAGACCGGCCACGCCGCCCATATACATCATACCCTCCACGCCCAGGTTCAGATTGCCCGACTTCTCAGTCAGGATCTCGCCCAGGGTGCCGAAGAGCAGCGGCGCGCCGGCCGCCACCGCCGCCACCAAAAAGGAAATGGTAAAAACCTTATCCATGCTTCTTCTCCCCCTTTCCCCGGAAAATCAGCCGGTAGCGGATGAAAAACTCACAGCCCAGCATAAAGAAGAGGATGATGCCGGTGAGCATCTCCGCCGCCGAGGCCGGGATGGTGTACACCGTCTGGATGGTGTCGGCGCCCTTCTCCAGGATGCCCAGCAGCAGAGCGATAAAGACCATCACAAAGGGATTGAGCCGGGCCAGCCAGGCCACCGTGATGGCGGTAAAGCCGATGCCGCCGGCGGTGTTGTCGGTGAGGCTGCCGCTGGCCCCGGAGACCTGCAAAAAGCCCACCAGACCGGCCAGACCGCCGGAGAGGAACATGGTGCGCATGACGATGCGGGAGACGCTCATGCCCGCATACTGGGCGGTGCGGACGCTCTCGCCCACCACGGCGATCTCATAGCCCCCCTTGCAGTACTTGAGGTAGACAAACATCAGCACCGTCATCACCAGCACCACGATCCAGCCGATGTGGACCCCCAGCACGGTGGGCAGCATGGCGTTGGCGGCGAACATGGGGATCTTGGGGTAACCGTTGGCGCTCAGGTCGGCCCCCCAGGGACCGGCCTGGAGGTACTTGACATAGCCCAGGACGATATAGTTGAGCATCAGGGTAAACAGGGTCTCGTTGGTCCCCCACTTGGCCTTAAAGACGGCGGGGATGAGGCCCCACAGTCCGCCCACCACGATGGAGGCCACGGCCATAACCAGCAGCAGCGCCGGCTGGGGCAGCCGGTCGGCCCAGAAGAGGCCGAAGTAGGTGGCCGCCACAGCGCCGGCCAGAATCTGACCCTCGGCGCCGATGTTCCAGAATTTCATCTTGAAGGCAGGGGCGATGGCCAGGGCGGCCCCCAGCAGGGGAATGGCCCGCTTGACGGTCTCCCGGATGACCCGGGGCTTGCCCAACGCGCCCTCCACCATGGAAGGATAGACCTCCAGGGGATTGTGGCCCAGAAGAAGAATGATGAGCGCGCCCGCCGCCAGGGCCAGCACGATGGACAAAACACGGATGAGCCACGCCTTCCCGCCTGTAATGTCCTCCCGCTTGGCCAGGCGGATGAGGGGCTCTCTCTGCTCTTTGGTCATGCCTGGTCGCCTCCTTCCTGTCCCTTGGGCAGATGGGTCATCATAAGGCCCACCTGCTCCTTGGTGGCCGTTCTGCCGTCCACGATGCCGCTGACCTGGCCGCCGCACAGCACCAGAATCCGGTCGCACAGCTCCAGCAGCACGTCCAGGTCCTCGCCCACCAAAATTACTGCCACGTCCTTCTCCTTCTGCTGGTTGAGCAGGTGGTAAATGGTGTAGGAGGAGTTGATGTCCAGCCCCCGGACGGGATAGGCGGTCATGAGCACGGTGGGGCTGGAGGCGATCTCACGTCCCACCAGCACCTTCTGGACGTTGCCGCCCGACAGGCGACGCACCGGCGTGGACACGCCGGGGGTGACAATCTCCAGCTCGTCGATGAGCTTCTGCGCCAGAGCCTTGGGGGCCTTCCGGTCCACCAAGGGGCCTTTTCCCTCCCGGTAGGTTTTGAGCATCATATTGTCCACCATGTCCATGGAGGCCACCAGCCCCATACCCAGCCGGTCCTCGGGCACAAAGGCCAGGGAGACGCCGATCTTCTGAATCTGGGTGGGCGTCTTGCCCACCAGCTCCTCGCCGGCCTTATCCACCGGTACATGCTTGCCCGCCAGGTCCGATTTGGGATGGGGGGGATAGTAGAATATATGGCCGGAGCGCACCTTCTGAAGGCCGGCGACGGCCTCCAGCAGCTCCTTCTGGCCGGAGCCGGCCACGCCGGCGATGCCCAGAATCTCGCCGCCGCGGGCCTGGAAGGTCACGTCCTTGAGGACCTGCACCCCCTCGTCGTTGAAGCAGTTGAGGCCCTTGACTTCCAGACGCAGGTCCTGATACTGGGTCTGAGGCCGGTCGATCTCCAGCTTGACGGCGTGGCCCACCATCATCTCGGTGAGCTGCTGGGGGTTGGTCTGGCTGGTCTCCACCGCGCCGATGTACTTGCCCTTGCGCAGCACCGCCACCCGGTCGGAAATGTCCATCACCTCATGGAGCTTGTGGGTGATGATGACGATGGCCTTGCCGTCGGCCTTCATCTTGCGCAGCACGGCAAAGAGCTTGTCGGTCTCCTGGGGGGTGAGCACGGCGGTGGGCTCGTCCAGGATGAGGATGTCCGCGCCACGGTAGAGGACCTTCAAAATCTCCACCCGCTGCTTCTGGGAAACCGACATATCATAGATCTTCTGATTGGGGTCCATGTCAAAGCCGTACTTTTCGCTGATGACCTGAATCTCCCTGGCCAGGGCCTTGCGGTCCAGCCGCCCCTTTCCCTTGAGGCCCAGGATGATGTTCTCCGCCGCGGTCAGCACGTCCACCAGCTTGAAGTGCTGATGGACCATGCCGATGCCCAGGTCATGGGCGTCCTTGGGGGAGCGGATGGTCACCGGCCGTCCGTCCACCAGGATCTCGCCGCCGTCGGGGAAATAGATGCCGGAGAGCATGTTCATCAGGGTGGTCTTGCCGCTGCCGTTCTCCCCCAGCAGGGAGAGGATCTCCCCCTTGTCCACTGTCAGGGAGACCTTGTCGTTTGCCACCACATCGCCGAAGGTCTTGGTCAGCTCCCGCAGCTCAATGGCGTGTTGGGTCGCCATAGGCACACCTCTCTCTTCTCTCAAAAATACAAAAAGAAGCGGGACCGCGGGTAGCCGCGGCCCCGCCCGGGGTTTTTATGGACTTGGTTGGTTTTTACTGCTCGCCCACCACGGTGATGCCGTCCACGATGTAGTCAAAGTAGGGAGCGCTGGTCTTGCCGCTGGCCACGTCGCTCTCCACGAAGGTCTCGCCCTCGGCCAGGTTCAGCTCGTCGCCGGCGGAGTTGACGCCGTGAAGAGGACCGGCAAAGACCTGGAGGGAGCCGTCCGCCAGCGCGGCTTCGGCCTCGGCCAGAGCCTCGGCGGTGCCCTCGGCGGCAATGGCCTCGTTGAGCTCGGTCATGACCACGGCGCCGTCGCCGTAGCCCTTGCACCAGTCGGTGGGGATGGCGGTGCCGTCGATCATGGCCTGCACGGCCTCGGTGAAGTAGATGCCGAAGTCGATGCGGGTGGAGATGAGGGAGGCGCCGGGAGCGGCGGAGATCATGTCGGAGTTATAGCCCACCTGGAAGGCGCCGGCGGCCTCGGCGGTGGTGGCGGGGCCGGTGGAGTCGGAGTGCTGGCTCACGATGCCGCAGCCCCGGTCGATGAGGGCCTGAGCGGTCTGGCTCTCCAGGGAGGCGTTGTTCCAGGTGTTGGTGTAGATGACGTCCATGGTCACGTCGGGGTTGACGCTCTTGGCGCCCAGGTAGAAGGCGGTGTAGCCGGAGATGACCTCGGCATAGGGGTAAGCGCCCACATAGCCCAGCTTGTTGTTGCCGGTCTCCAGGCTCTTCATACCGGCCACGATACCGGCCAGATAGCGGCCCTGGTAGATGTCGGCGAAGGCGTTATGCAGGTTGGACAGGCCGGAGGAAGCGGCGTCGGTGCCGGTCAGGTGGCAGAACTGGACCTCCGGGTTATCCCGGGCAGCCTGCACCACATAGGGACCGAAGCCGAAGCTGGTGGCGATGATGATGTCACACTCGGCGTCCAGCAGCTCGTTGATGGCGTCGGCGCAGGCGTCGTCCTCGGTGACGTTGTACTTGGTGATGATCTGGTCGTCGGAGAGACCCAGGTTGGCCTGCATCTCCTTGACGCCCTGCACCATGTTGTAGGTGTAGCCCATGTCGCTCTCGTCGCCCACGTGGACGAAGCCCACCACCAGGTCCTCCTTGGCGATGCCGCCGGTGGTCTCATCGCCGCCGTTGGGGGCGGTGCTGGTCTGCGTGTCGGGGTTGGTGCTGGTCTCGGTCTCGCCGTTGGAGCAGGCGGCCAGGCCGAAGATCATCGCGCCCGCCAGCAGCAGAGCAAAAATTCGTTTCTTCATTGTAGTTCCTCCTTTAGAACATACCGTTGTTTCCGTTTCCTTCTATGCCAAAACAGCCGTTGCTGTTGCAGCCAATAGGAAAAGGGAGAGTACGGCGGCGCCGATGCTTCTCCCTTTGGGTTGAGTTCTCAGCAGAACTCGATGAGGCCGGTGGCCTCGTCCATGGCCTTGACCCGGGCCAGGGACTCCACCCGCACGCCCATGGCGCGGATCATGTCGCCGCCGGGCTGGAATGCCTTTTCCACGCAGATGCCGGCCCCGGCCAGCTGGGCGCCGGCCTGGCGGACCAGCTGGATCAGGCCCTGGAGGGCGCTGCCGTTGGCCAGAAAATCGTCGATGAGCAGTACCTTGTCCTGGGGGCCCAGAAATTCCTTGGATACGATGATATCATACACCTTGCCGTGGGTAAAGGACTCCACCTTGGCGGTGTACACGTCGCCGGCGATGTTTTTGGTCTTGTTCTTCTTGGCAAAGATCACCGGCACCCCGAAGAACTGGGCGGTGATGCAGGCGATGCCGATCCCGGAGGCTTCGATGGTCAGGATCTTGTTGACCCCGCTGTCCCCGAACAGGCGGTAAAACTCCTTGCCGATCTCGTTGATGAGCTTGATATCCATCTGGTGATTGAGAAAGCGGTCTACCTTGAGCACCTCGGTGCCCCGAATCGTGCCATCCTTACGAATACGCTCTTCCAGCAATTTCATGCCGACCCATCCCTCATCTCAAATGATCTATTTCCCACCGCGGCGGGAGCGTTCGCCTCTATCATAGCAAAAATAGCGGCGCTCGTCACCCCCTATGGCGAAATTTTCTTTCTTTCTCCCCCTGGCCGTTGCGTTTCTCCGGCGCTCCTGCTAAAATGAGGGATGTTCCCACCGGTTTTTTTGTGCCTTTTAAAGGAGGTCTTATCTTGAAGCATCGTTCCATCGCCGCCGTGGTTCTGGCCGCGGTGCTCACCTGCACCCTTTTGCCCGCCGCTTCCGCCGCCGGATATACCGATACCGCCGGCCACTGGGCGGAAAGCTACATCAATCAAGCCACCGAGTACGGTCTCATGGAGGGCACCGGCAACGGCCTGTTCAACGTCGTGGACAACATGGACCGGGCGTCCTTCGTGGCGGTGCTGTGCCGCATGTTCGGCTGGGAGACCGTGGCGCCCCAGAGCGCCACCTTCATTGACTGCGCCCCGGATTACTGGGGCTACGCCTATGTGGAGACCGCCGCCGCCCACGGTGTGGTGGACAAGGGGGGCGCCTTCCGTCCCACCGATCCCATCAGCCGGGAGGAGATGGCGGTCATGCTGGTCCGGGCTTTGGGCTATCAGGACCTGGCGGACGACGCCATGGACGTGTCCCTTCCCTTCCGGGACGCCGACGCCCTGGAGGAGCCGGGTTATGTGGCGCTGGCCTGGCAGTTCGGGCTCACCACCGGCGTGGAGGAGGCGGACGGACTCTCCTTTCTCCCCACCCACTCGGCCACCCGGCCCGAGTGCGCCGCCATGCTGGTGCGGGTCTATGAGCGGTACATCTCCCGCGTAAACTGGCTCCACGGCTTTTACGCCGTCAGCGCTTACAGTCAAATCGGCCTGACCGACGCCATGGACGCGGTATCCATGGGTTGGGGGCGGCTGGAGTACAACGACGGTACCGTCACCGTCAACACCACCAATTCCAATGACAACGGCTGGTATGTGCCTGAGGGCGCTTCGCTGGCCCTCTCCCATCTGGAGCAGGCGGGGACCCCCTGCTATCTGTGCGTCTTTGGCTCGGCCTCCGATACGGTCACCCTGCCGGACGGCTCCACCTCCTCCACCGTGGCCGCCATGCTCGCCACCCAGGAGGGCCAGGACCAGGCCATTGCCGCCCTCACCAATCTGGCCCGGGACTATGACGGTCTGACCATCGACTTTGAGGGCCTCCGCGCCGCCCTGAAGGGGGAATATGCCTCCTTTATGGCCCGGCTCCGCGCCGCTCTGCCCGCCTCCAAAATCCTCAACGTCTGCGTGCAGCCCGGCCCCTATCTGGACGGCTACGACTTCAAGGCCCTGGGGGAGGTCTGTAATAAAGTCATCCTGATGGCCCACGACTACCGCCCGCCCCAGTCCAGTATCCGGGTGGGGGCCACCGACACCAGCGCCTTTGCCCTGACCCCCTTCTCTTACATCTATGACGCCCTCACCGAGATCACCGACCCGGACACCGGCGTGGCCGACCGGTCCAAGATCGCTCTGGCCCTGTCCATGGATACCACCGGCTTCAAGCTGGACGAGACCGGCGCGGTGGCGGAGGCCGCCTATTACCGTCCCTCCATCGCCACTCTGACCCAGCGGCTGGCCCAGGAGGACGCCCAGGTCACCTATGTGCCCGCGGTGCGCAGCTCCTACGTCCGCTACCACGACGAGAACGGGGACCTCTATCAGATTTGGTTTGAGAGCGCTGAAAGCGTGACCGATAAGATCAATCTGGCCCGGATGTTCGGCGTCACCGGGGTGTCGGTCTGGCGTCTGGGCAACGTGCCCAACAGCGAGAGCTATGACCTGTGGAGCGCCATTCTGGCCCAGCGGTAAGGTCTTTGGGAGGTGTGTGCTTTATGCGCAGCAAATCCAACCTGCTCCGGGAATTTCTGCTCATGACCCTGGGCACCGTTCTGGTGGCAGTCGGCGTCTATTTCTTCAAATTCCCAAACAAATTCTCCATGGGCGGCGTCTCCGGCCTGGCAATCATTCTGGAGCCCCTCACCATCGGCGTCTTGCCCTGGCTTACCGCCTCGGCCTACAACGGTATCATCAACACCCTTTTCCTCTTCCTGGGCTTCGCCATGCTCAACAAGGGCTTTGGACTGAAAACCGTCTACTGTTCCTTCCTCTATTCCGGCGTGGTGCAGGTTTTTCAGTGGGTGTGTCCCCTCAGCCAGCCCCTCACCGACGAAAAGGTGCTGGAGCTTTTCTTCGCCGTCATCTTCCCCGCTTTGGGCTCTGCCATTCTCTTCAATGTGGACGCCTCCTCCGGCGGCACCGACATCGTGGCCATGATTCTCAAAAAGTACACCGGCCTCGACGTGGGACGGGCCTTGCTCCTCTCCGATGTGCTCATCGCCGCCGCCACCTTCTTTATCTTCGACGTGGAGACCGGTCTTTTTTCCATTCTGGGTCTGGTGCTCAAGTCGGTGCTGGTGGACAGCGTCATCGAGTCCCTCAACCGGCGGAAAAACTTCTTTATTATCACTTCCCGCCCCTCCCTCACCGTGGAGTACATCACCCACACCCTCAAGCGGGGCGCGACCATGTGGCAGGGCGAGGGCGCCTATACCCACGAGGAACACTGGGTCATCCTTACCGCGCTCTCCCGCAGTCAGGCCGTCTCCCTCCGCCGCTTTTTGAAAGACAAGGACCCCTCCGCCTTCTTCATCATCGCCAACTCCAGCGAGATCTTCGGCAAGGGCTTCCTCCGCGCCTGACCTACTTTCTTTCGAGAAAGAAAGTAGGCAAAGAAAGCTTCCATAAAGCGCTCGTTCGGTAAGTTGTGCAAGCCCACACGGCAAAGAAAGCTTTCATAAAGCGCTCGTTCGGTAAGTTGTGCAAGCCCACACGGCAAAGAAAGCTTAAATCTGCCCCCAGACTGCGGTCTGGGGGCTTTCTTTTTTCAAAATGCGGCAATGGGCGGCGGGCGACCACAAGGGTCGCCCCTACTCCATGGGTACAAACGGGGCGGACAGTGTCCGCCCCCTACAAAAGGCAGAAGGTACCGTGAAAGCGCCTGGGGGAAGTGCAGAAGGGGGGTATCCCCCCTTCTGCCCCTTTTGGTCCAGGCCCTTTTCGGGAAAAGGGCCTGGCGCCGCCCGC
>NZ_JACLZC010000081.1 GCF_016901735.1 Pseudoflavonifractor phocaeensis
TCGCCGCTCTGGCCGGTGGGGGCGGGCGGCTCGGGCGACCAGAGCACCCGGTGGTGGTGGATGCCTCTGGCCCGCAGCTCCTTACGCATGACCCGGGCCAGGGGGCAGCCCTCGGTCTTGGAGATGTCGCCGATGCGGAAGCGGGTGGGGTCCAGCTTGTTGCCGGTGCCCAGGGCGGACAAGATGGGGATCTGCCGGTGGAGAGCGGTCTCAATCAGGTCCAGTTTGCAGGACACCAGGTCGATGGCGTCCAGAATATAGTCGTAGCGGCGGGTGAAAAAGTCCTCCCGGTGCTGGGCGTCATAGCGGGCCGTCACGGGATAGACGGTGCAGTCGGGGCTGATGTCCCGGACCCGCTGGGCCAGTACCTGGGCTTTTGGCTGGTCCAGGGTGGAGTGGAGGGCGCCCAGCTGACGGTTCAGGTTGGTGAGGCTGACGGTATCCTGGTCAATGAGGGTGAGGGTGCCCACGCCGGAGCGGGCCAGGGCCTCCACGGCCCAGCTGCCCACGCCGCCCAGACCAAAGACGGCCACATGGCTGTTCCACAGCCGGTCCATGGCTGCCTCGCCCAGCATCATTCCGGTGCGTCCAAAGGCTTCGTTCATGATGCGTCCTTTCTGAAAAAAAGGCCCGCCGCAAAGAGGATGCAGCGGGCCTTTGTGGATTTGGATTGTGGGGTGTGTCAGCTCACGGTCAGATACTGGAGACCGTCGGCCTCGACAGCCTCGTAGCCCTCCACCAGCTGGGTCTGCCACTCGGTCATATCAGTGCTCTTGAGGGAGTTGGTGGCGGTGTACTGCCAGTAGGGCACGTTCTGGCCCACGAAGTACATCACATGCCAGCCCTGCTGGCCGCTGTAAGTGTTCTCCACCAGGCCGGTGTCACCGGGCTGACGGCTCTCGTCAAAGATCCAGGCGTCGAAGCTGTCCACCATGGCGCCCTTGCGGACGTTGGTGTACAGGCCGCCGTTGGAGCTGGAGCCGGGGTCGTCGGAGTTGGCCTCCGCCAGGGCGGCGAAGGAATCCTCGGTCTTGTCGCCGGCGTTGAACTCATCCAGCAGCTTCTGGGCCTCCTCCTGGGCGGCGGTCATGGCCTCGTCGCTGGGGATGGCGTTGCCGCTCTCATCCTCGGCGTCCTCGTCGGTGGTCTCAGCCTTGATGAGGATATGACGCACGTCCACGGTGGGGGTCTCGTCCAGGTAGCGCTCCACGAACTGCACCACATAGTAGCCGCTGTCGGAGGAGACAACGCCGTACTCGCCGGCGGTGCGGGCGTCGCCCTTGAGCCAGGTGGCGGCAGCGGAGCCGGCGGCGGAGGAACCGCTCAGGCTGCTGCCGATGGTGGTCATCTCGCCGTTATAGCTCATGACGCCCTCGCCGGCGGCGTCCACGGCGGCCTGGGCCAGGGTGTCGAAGTCGCCGCCCGCTTCCAGCTCGGCCAGCATGGCGTCGGCCTTGGCCTTGGCGGCGTCCATGGCGGCCTGGGTCTCCTCCTCGGTGGCCTCCACGGTGTTGCCGTCCTCGTCGGTGACGGTGGCGGCGGCGCCGTCAAAGTACAGCGTGCGGTAGACGAAGGTGTCCAGGCTGTCCTTGTTCGACTGATAGTACTCGTCCAGAGCGGCCTCGTCGTAGGTCAGGGAGTCCTGATACTCAGTGGCGTACTGGCTGGCCAGAGCGGCGTTTTCCAGGCAGCTCTTGAAGGCGGAGGGGGTCATATACTGGCCATAGGCGGCCTTCAGGTAGGATTCATAGGGATAGCCGTAGGTGGAGGCCTCGTCCTTGACCTGCTGGATGGTGTCCTCCACGTTCTGGCGGCTCTCCTCGCTGAGGGTCACGCCCTCGGCGGAAGCGCCGTCCAGCTCGGCGGCGATGAGCTCCAGGGAGCTCTTGGCGGAATCCAGGAAGAAATCGTAATAGGTCTGGCCGGACTCCTCGTCATAGATGGTCTCCTTGTCCGACTGGGTGGAGTCAATGAGACCGTAGTTGGCGTACATGTTGCGGTTGGAATAGTAGTAATAGGCCACTTCCGCGGGGGTAAAGCTGCGGCCGTTCACGGTGATGGCAGTGCTGCGGCCCTGGAAGAAGCCGGAGTCCCACACCAGCAGAGCAGCCACAAGGACGACCACCACAGCGCCGATGATACCATAGATGATATGATTGCGCTTCCGGATGGCCTCCTCCTTACGCTCCTGGATCTGCTTCTGGGTGAGCCCTCCGGCAGGGTCGTTCTGCCGCTGCTTCTTTTCTCTGGATGCGCTCATAATTTCAGTCCTCTCGTAATAAATCCTGTGACGCGAACGCCTTCGCGTAGACAACACGATATTATACAGGAAATGACGGGGGCTTTCAAGCCCTAAACTGTCGTATTTTCCACATTATGTGCGTCTTTTACACTTTGTTCACAGCTGAACGGCTCAGCGGGCGTAGTAGTTGATAAGGCAGCCGGCCAGCACGATGTCCCGCTCCTCCTGGGTCATGTTGGGCAGGAAGAGCTGTACGGGGGTCTCCTTGCCGCTTTGGATGAGCAGGGCGGAGATGACCTCGTCGCCCCGCTCCACAGCGGCGCGGATGTTGGGCAGGTAGAGCTTGTCGCCGGGCCGGATTTTCCAGTCGGCCACATCGGGGCTGGTGAAGGGGAGCATCCCCCAGTTGACCACGTTGGAGCGGTAGCGCTTGGTGGCGAACTCCTGGCACAGGTTGGCACAGCCGCCCAGCACCCGCTGGCAGGAGGCGGCCTGCTCCCGGGCGGAGCCGTCGCCGGGGCGGATGGCCATGACGAAGGTACCCAGACCGGTGGTTTTGCCGTCGTGTCCGTCCAGGGCCTCCACCACGGCGGAGTCGGTGGGATCGACGCGGCGGCGGCGCTCCAGCTCCAGCACGGCCTTGGCCCTGGGGACGTAACGGGGGTCCTTGCGGGAGAGGGCGAACTCGGAGAGGCGGAGGGGGTTGGAGCGGTAAGAGGAGGTCTCGCCGGAGGGGATCAATTCGTCGGTGGTGGTGACGGGGTCATAGATGGCGGCGGCGGCGGTGAGCAGGAGGTTTTCGGGGAGGGCCACCTGCTCGGGCCAGTCGGCGATGTTGGGGCCAAAGACCAGCTCGGTCTCCGGCTTGGGATGGCCCACGCCGTAGTAGACCCGGGCCTTGTAGGCGCTGTCGTCGTAGTTCCAGCTCTCGTCGGGGCGGTCGGCGGGGACGTCGGGCAGCTCGTCGGCGGCGGTGAGGATACCGCCGTTGCGGGCGGTGGCGGCGATGGACCGGGCGTCCATCAGGGCGACGTAGGAGATCTGGCCCTCGCCGGGCTTGGAGCCCTCCCGGTTGGGGAAGTTGCGGGTGGAGTGGCGGATGGAGAAGGCGCCGTTGGCGGGCACGTCGCCCGCGCCGAAGCAGGGCCCGCAGAAGCAGGAGCGGATGGAGGCGCCGGCCGCCATGAGGGAGGAAATATAACCCTGGCGGGTCAGCTCCAGATTGACGGGCATGGAGCCGGGGTAGCAGGAGAGCCAGAAGGCGTCGGAGCCCACGGCGGCGCCGTCCAGGATCTGGGCGGCCCGGACCAGGTTCTGATAGGTACCGCCGGAGCAGCCGGCGATGACGCCCTGGTCGGCACGGAACTGGCCGTTGACGATCTTGTCGGCGAGGGGGGCGGCGTTCTGGACGCCCAGCTGCTGGGCGGCGTCCACCTCCACCTGATGGAGCAGGTCGGCCATATTGGCCTTAAACGCCCGGATGGTGAAGGCGTTGGAGGGGTGGAAGGGGAGGGCGATCATGGGTTCGACGGCGGACAGGTCCACCTCGATGAGGCCGTCGTAGTAAGCGCCGTCAGCGGGCTGCTGGGGCTGGTAGCTCTCGCCGCGGCCCAGACGGGTCAGATGCTCTCTGGTGGTCTCGTCGGTGGACCAGACGGAGGACAGGCAGGCGGTCTCAGTGGTCATCACGTCGATGCCGGAGCGGTAGTCCATGGAGAGGCTGGCAACGCCGGGGCCGAAGAACTCCATAACGGCGTTTTTGACCACACCCTCCTTGAAGGTGGCGCCCACCAGGGCCAGGGCCACGTCGTGGGGGCCCACGCCGGGGCGGGGCGCGCCGGTGAGGTAAATGGCGATCACCGGGGGATAGGCGATGTCGTAGGTCTTGTTGAGGAGCTGCCGGGCCAGCTCGGGTCCGCCCTCGCCGATGGCCATGGCGCCGTAAGCGCCGTAGCGGGTGTGGGAGTCGGAGCCCAGGATCATCCGGCCGGGGGCGGCGTACCGCTCCCGCATATAGGAATGAATGACGGCCTGGTGGGCGGGGACGAACTCACCGCCGTACTTTTTGGCGGCGGAGAGGCCAAAGACGTGGTCGTCCTCGTTGATGGTGCCGCCCACGGCGCACAGGGAGTTGTGGCAGTTGGTGAGCACATAGGGGAGGGGGAACTCCGTCAGGCCGGAGGCGCGGGCGGTCTGGATGATGCCCACATAGGTGATGTCATGGGAGGCCATGGCGTCAAAGCGGATGGCCAGACGGTCCATGGAGTCCAGGGTGTTGTGGGCCTTGAGGATGGCATAGGCCATGGTGCCCTCCCGTGCCTGAGCGGGGGCGGGCAGGCCGGCGGCAGCGCCCTCCTGAACGGGGAGAAAAGCGCCATTCCGGTAATATACGCCGGCGCGTGTGATGTTCAACATGTTGATAACCTCCAATTGCATGGGTCGTACATGCAAAATAAAATGGCCCCTTTATCATATCAAGTTTGTCCATCCAGCGCAAGGGGCGGGAAAAAATTTCGCGGTTTATGTCAACCTTTTGTCCTGTCCCGGTTGACGTATCCCGTCAAATAAGATAGAATGAGGAAGATTTCCCCCGCCGATTTTTCACTGCTTAAAGTAAGGAGCCTGCCATGAGAAAACACATCGTTCGAACCTGTCTTTTATTGCTGATGCTGCTGGTCATTTTGGTCCCGGCCCAGGCCGCCGGTCCCGCCGGGACGCTGACCGTTCAATTTTATCGGGAAGAGAGCAAAGATTACAGCGCCGATGTCGTCACCGACCGCGTTCTTCTCACCATGGACGGAGAAGCGCTGGCGCCCACCGACATCTCCGCTCTGGTCTATTATCCGCAGCAAGGCGGCAACGGACGCACCCTGGTGCCCGTCCGCTTGGTTTCGGAGGCCATGGACGCCGATGTCCAGTGGGTAAACGAGACCCGGCAGGTCATCATCCGCCTGGATGAGACCGTGATCGTACTGACCCTGGGCTCGGCCACCGCCACCGTCAACGGAGAACGCAGGGAGCTGCCCGACGGCGTGCCCGCCATGGCGGTGGTGCTGCCCGGCGCTTCCACGGGAAGCACCATGGTGCCCCTCCGGTTCGTCTCCGAGATGCTGGGGGCCCAGGTGGAGTGGGACAACGCCACCTTTACGGCTTCCATTCTCTCCCAGCCGGAGGAAGAGGAGCCGGTGTCCCCCAATCCCGACCAGGGCAAGGTGCTGCGTATCGAGCAGGACGACAACGCCCAGACCGTATTCATCGCCACCGACCATGTGCCGGAGTATCAGGTGACCGACCTGGGCAACCGGCTGGTCATCGACATTCTGGGGGCGGCCTATAACGGCGGATCGGACACCATCCCGGTAGAAAACGAGGTCATCTCCACGGTGCGTTACGCAGAACATGAAGATGACCTGGGATACGGCTATCCGCATACCCTCCGGGTGGTCTTTGACCTGAAGGACGGGTATACTTATACCGACAATATTTTGGTACAGAAAGAGGTGGGCGGCGTCCGTGTCATCGCCTACCACGACGACGACACGGAGAACGGCGAGCCCATTCCCGTGCCCACTCCTGTGGTACCCATCGACCCCAGCAGCGCCACGGTGGTCATCGACCCCGGCCACGGCGGCTCGGCCTCCGGCGCCTACTATGAAGGCATCATGGAAAAGGACATCACCCTGCCCATCAGTCTCATGCTGCGGGACCTGCTGGTGGAAGAGGGATATAACGTGGTCATGACCCGGGACAGCGATACTTATATGACCCTGTCCGACCGGTGCCAGGTGGCCAACGACATCGACGCCGACATTTTCATCAGCATCCACTGCAACGCCCTGGAGAACAACACCACCTATGAGGGCCTCTTTACCTTCTATTCCACCGGCAGCACCAAGGGACAGAAGCTGGCCCAGGCGGTCCAGGACGCCACCGCCGCCGCCACCGGTACCATCAACCGCGGCATTCGGAACAATTCCGACTATACCGTGCTGCGCAAGACCAATATGCCCGCCGTTCTGGTGGAGACCGGCTTCATGTCCAGCCACAACGAGCTGATGAATCTGTGTGATTCCAAGTACCAGATGAAGCTGGCCCAGGGCATGGCGGAGGGCATCATCCAGTATTTTGCCCAGGTAGGCTGATTATTTCAGGGCCCGCATGGCGTTGACAATGGCGATAACCGCCACGCCCACGTCGGCAAAGACGGCCAACCACATGGAGACATAGCCCATGCCGCCCAGCACCAGCACCACCGCCTTGACCGCCAGGGCAAAGATAATATTTTGCCGGACGATGGACAGGGTTTTACGGGCAATCGCGATGGCGACGGCGATTTTGGAGGGCTGATCGTCCATCAGGACCACATCGGCCGCCTCGATGGCGGCGTCGGAGCCCATGGCGCCCATAGCGATGCCCACGTCCGCCCGGGAGAGAACAGGGGCGTCGTTGATGCCGTCCCCCACAAAGACCAGAGCGCCGCCTGGGGGCTCCTGGCGGAGCAGGTCCTCCACCCGCGCCACCTTGTCGTCCGGGAGGAGCTGGGCATAGACCTGGTCCAGCCCCAGCTCCCGGCCCACGGCCTGGCCCACTGCCTGGGCGTCGCCGGTGAGCATAACGGTTTTGGTCACGCCGGCGGCCCGTAGGGCTTGAATGGCCTGTGCGGCGTCCGGCTTGACGGCGTCGGAGATGACCAGATGTCCGGCGTATTCCCCTTCCACTGCCACATGGACGGTGGTGCCCACCCGGTGGCAGGGATGCCACTTTACGCCGATGTCCTCCATCAGCGTATCATTGCCCACAAAAATTTGTGTTCCATCCACCTTTGCCTGGACGCCGCGGCCGGGGAGTTCCGTCACATCGGACACCCGGGCGGCGTCCAGTTCTTTTCCGTAGGCTTCCCGGATGGAGCGGGAGATGGGATGGTCCGACCAGCACTCGACCAGGGCGGCCAGCTCCACCAGCTGGGCCTGGGAGATATGGTCCGGATGGATGGCGGTGACGTGGAACACCCCCTGGGTGAGGGTGCCGGTCTTGTCAAACACCACCGTATCGGTGCGGGCCAGTACCTCCAGGAAATTGCCCCCCTTGACCAGGATACCGGCTCTGGAGGCGCCGCCGATGCCGCCGAAGAAGGCCAGCGGTACCGAGATGACCAGGGCGCAGGGACAGGAGATGACCAGGAAGGAGCAGGCCCTGCCCAGCCAGTCCTGCCAGAGCCCCTGGAAGAGAAGAGGCGGGATGAGGGCCAGCAGCGCGGCGGCGATGACCACGGCGGGGGTATACCAGCGGGCGAATCTGGTGATAAACTGCTCGGCCCTGGCCTTTCGTCCGGCGGCGTTTTCCACCAACTCCAGGATACGGGAGACGGTGGAATCGGCAAAGGGCCGGGTGACCCGGACCCGGAGGACGCCGTTGAGGTTGACGCAGCCGCTGACCACGTCGCTCCCCGGCGCCACAGTTTTGGGGAGGGCCTCGCCGGTGAGAGCGGCGGTGTTGAGGGAGGAGGTCCCCTCCAGCACCACGCCGTCCAGGGGCACCCGTTCGCCGGGGCGAATGAGGATCACCTGTCCCACCGCCACCTCCTCCGGGTCTACCTCCTCCACCTGGCCGTTTTGCTCCAGGTTGGCGGTTTCGGGGCAGATATCCATCAGAGCGGCGATGGAGCGGCGGGAGCGTCCCACCGCCACCGACTGGAAGAGCTCTCCCACCTGGTAGAAGAGCATGACAAAGACGGCTTCCGGGTATTCGCCGATGCAAAAGGCGCAGATGGTGGCCAGAGACATAAGGAAATTTTCGTCAAATACCTGTCCGCGGGCGATGCTGCCCAGGGCCTCCCACAGCACATCCCAGCCGATGACGGCGTAGGGGAGGAGGAAGGCGGCCAGCCGCATCCAGCCCGTCAGGGGGAGAAGGGCCGCCGCGCCCAGCAGCACGCCGCTGGCCAGGATACGGGCCAGCGTCTTTTTTTGTCTGCGGTCCATGAAGATACCTCCGATCCGTGGGACGATTCAGCGGAGGATCACGCAGTCCGGCTCCACCCTGCGGCAGATCCGGGCCGCCTGGTCCAGGATCTCTTCGAACCGGCCGTCGTCGGCGTCCAGCGTCAGCTTCTGGGTCAGAAAGCTGACGGTCACATCGTGAACGCCCTCCAGCTTGCGGATGGCGTCCTCCATTTTGGCGGCGCAGTTGGCGCAGTCCAGATTGGCGAGCTTAAAGCGCTTTTTCATCACACACACTCCTTTGATCCATAGATTCCGTGGAAGTCATTCCGCCACATGTTCCATACCCTGATCCAGGATGGTACGGACGTGGCTGTCGGCCAGGGAATAAAAGACGGTTTTGCCCTCCCGGCGGTACTTGACCAGCTTGCTCTGCTTGAGGGCCCGGAGCTGATGGGAAATGGCGGACTGGCTCATACCCAGCAGGTTGGCGATGTCGCACACGCACATTTCCGACGCGAAAAGGACGTAAAGGATTTTGATACGGGTGGAGTCGCCGAAGATCTTGAACAGTTCGGCCAGGTCATAGAGGATCTCCTCGTCGGGCATGGATTCGTTGACCCGATCGACGATTTCGTGATGGACGCGGACGCAGTCGCAGCTGGCCGCGTCGTCGGTTTGGTGGGACATGGGACCCCCTCCTTCTGTAAACATATGAACTATTACTCATACGTTATTATATACAACTGAGGACGGATGTCAAGTCCTTTTGGAAAAGAACTTGCGGAGGGCGGGAGCGGTCTTTATAATAGAAGGAAACGAGTGAGGAGAAAGGAGCAGAGGTATGCGGCGGAAGGATCGGGAGATGGGGCGGGCGTTTGCCCTTTCGGTGCTGGACAAGGCCCAGTGGATGACCATGGCCATGGTGGATGGAGCTGGAATGCCCTACTGTGTGCCGGTGAGCCTGGTGCGGGACGGGGAGGAGCTGATCCTCCACAGCGCCATGGAGGGGGAGAAGGCGTCATGTCTGCGGGTCCGGCCGTGGGTGTGCGTGACGGCGGTGGGGGACACCCATGTGGTGCCGGAGGAGTATACCACGGAATATGAGAGCGCGGTGGTGCGCGGTCCGGTGCGGGAGGTGACCGATCCGGAGGAAAAGCGGGCGGCGCTGTGGACGCTGACCAAGCGGTATTGCCCGGAGCATCTGGAGCAGTTTGACCGGATGGCAGCGGGGAGTCTGAAGCGGACGGCCATTTTCCGCATCACCATTGCGGAATTGACGGGAAAGCGGAAGAAGTACGGGAAGGACGGAAAAGAGCTGAAATACGGGGCGGAGGAGTAGAAAGCGGGAGGAAACGGCGGGGAAAAACCGCGTCCGGAAAAAAGAAGAAAAAAAGCGGAAAAAACGGTTGACAAATGGGATGCACAGCGCTATAATATCATTCGTTCGGTGCCGCCGAAAAGCGGCGGCCGGTCAGCAGATGGGGGTATAGCTCAGCTGGGAGAGCGCTTGAATGGCATTCAAGAGGTCAGCGGTTCGATCCCGCTTATCTCCACCATCGGGAAGAAAAGCCCGAACAATTGCATAGGGTCCCTAACGATGTGGGGGTATAGCTCAGCTGGGAGAGCGCTTGAATGGCATTCAAGAGGTCAGCGGTTCGATCCCGCTTATCTCCACCAGAGCGACACAGTGCGCGCATTGATTAGGGACATGGGGGTATAGCTCAGCTGGGAGAGCGCTTGAATGGCATTCAAGAGGTCAGCGGTTCGATCCCGCTTATCTCCACCAGAAAAGACCTGAAATTGCAAGATTTCAGGTCTTTTTTTATGCTTTCAAAATCTGAGCAGGGGTATGTCTCAGCCGTCCGTAGTCCCGTTGGGCGGCGTCCGGCTTGTCGAAAAAGCCTGTTGTCTCCTATCAAAATAAGAGTATCCTGCGGGAAGGATGCAGGTTGCCGCAGGATCGTTTTTCGATTTTCCATATAGGAACGGCCCTACGCGGGCGGCGCCAGGCCCTTTTCCCGAAAAGGGCCTGGACCAAAAGGGGCAGAAGGGGGGATA
>NZ_JACLZC010000082.1 GCF_016901735.1 Pseudoflavonifractor phocaeensis
CGCAACATACTGCTGTTCTCTTGGGCAATTCGTCCACGTTGAACAAACGGGGTGAAAATCCACCAAGGTGCAACCGGACTACGCCTGCTGGTTCCAGTTTAGCAAATCCCGCGGCTGGCGCACAGACTATATTTTCATTCTCAGCTGTGATGGCATTTCATGAGGCGTTGAAAAATGAATACCCATCACCAGAGACGATACTCTCCGGGGAAGCAACGCCAGGACGTTGTCGCAGAGCACCGACAACCGAGCGTACCAAGGGGAAGAAAACGCTGTGTTGGTCAAACAAGGCCGCAGGGCAGGAACCGGTATGGTGCATGGCCAAACCCAGAAAACCAGAAAGGGAAAAGACAGACCCTGTAAAAAAACCGCTGAACTGCTGCAACAGTTCAGCGGCCTGCCGCGTTTCGGAAAACACAGCCTAATCTGTGTCCCAGTTTAACAGAGAGACCTCCGAAACGCAAGAAATTTTTTCTCTGAATTTGAAACACCGGAGGTACTAATCATTGAAACTGTCTGTCTACAAGTCCTACGACGACCTGCCCCTGTTCCTCAACGCCAGGATGGTGGCGCAGGTACTGGGCGTGTCCATCTCCACCGCCTACGAGCTGCTCAACGATCCCAGCTTCCCCACGCTTCGTGTGGGGAGCCGTATGGTAGTTCCGAAAGAGAAGTTCATCCTGTGGGCGGAGGGACAGTCAGGAGGTGCCAAATGAGAAAACAGCACTGGCCCAAGCGGGACCCTATCAAGAACTACTTCCCCCTCCCCAACGAGATCTTCTCCCTGGGACTGTCCGCCGGGGCGATCGCAGTCTACGGGTTTCTCCTCCACCGGGAGGACCGGAGGACCTACCAGTGCGTGGCCAGCTACCGGACCATCGGAGAGGCGGTGGGGATGAGCGTCAACACGGTGCGCAAGTATGTGACCGAGCTGGAGGACCGGGGTCTGATCCGGACGGAGCGCACCACCGTCACCACCCGGGACGGCCGCACCCTCAACGGCTGTCTGCGTTACTACATCCTGCCCATCCAAATGTCCATCGAGCAGTTCTATGAGCGGCAGCTCCACGCAGCTGACCTGGCTCTGGAACGACAGAGAGCGGAGCAGCGCATGGCGGCGCTGGAGAGAAAGGAGTGTGCATTCGGATGCTGATGCAGATGATCGACTGCATGATCGAGCAGGACCCGTCTCTGTCAGCACGGCGCACCATAGACATGCGGCGGTACATTGTCAACCGGTGGAACCGTACGCACGAGAAACCTATCGACGAAGATGCGGTAGCTCTGTTCCTCTGCGATGAGAGCCGCGGAAACCTGACAGATGAACAAAGAATTTTTGCGAGAGAGTGCCGTGAGGAGATCAAGGCCTGCTATCGAAATGTGATGTTCCAGATGTTTCAGTGCGGCGAAATGATGCGCTGGCATCTGGTGTCCGGCCCGGAGGAATACTGCAGGATCTTTCTGCCGCAGTACGCCGTCCCCTGCAACAAGCAACTCTCCCCGTGTAACGGCCTGTGAGGGGCTGTGTGCCTCGATTTCGGGAGGGGCAGAGTCCCTGCCCCTCCTGGCGGTTTCGGGGCGGATTTGGCCCGTTGTTCCACCGCTGCGGAAGAGGCCTATCCGGGGAATTTGCCGCCCCATAACTGATTTACGGAGGACGAAAGGAAAAGCAGGAGAAAGCCCTGGCGCTTTTGTTGCGCCTGGGCGGTCACTTCCGCCCGCAGTGCGGGCGGTTTCAGGGGTTGGAGTTGGCGCTGTTCTGACCAACCCGATTTGAGATTGGCGCTGTTTTTTCTCAAAAGCCGCCTGAATCCCCGCTGTGACAGGCTTTCGGGCGGCGCTGATGCAATAAAGAGAGGATTTTGAATTTGAAAAAGGAAAACAAGAAACATTCCGTCTGGCTCAGTGAATCCGCCTGGACCGAGGTGGAATCGCGCTACCGGCGAGATAACTGCTCCACCAGAAATGAATTTATCGAAAAGGCCATTCGTTTCTACTCCGGCTATCTGGATGCGGAATCTGCCGATGCTTACCTGCCCCGCGTCCTGTCCGATGTGCTGGAAGGCAAGCTGAATGCATTCGGTAAACGGATGGGACACCTGCTGTTCAAGCTGTCGGTGGACCAAAACCTCATGGGAAATATCCTGGCCGCCGACATAGAGATCGACCCGGATCAACTGCGGAAAGCCCGCGTCCGGTGCGTCAAAGAGGTGAAGGAAACCAACGGCGAGATCAGTTTCGAAGACACGGTCCGTTACCAAAAGGGGCTGAGTGATGCCGGGACTGATCCAGAAGTCAGGCTACATCAAACCGGGAAGCGGCGGCGGGCACTACGCCGAATACATCGCCACCCGGGAGGGTGTGGAGCTAATCGAGGCTCCATCCCCCTCCCACGACGGCGGCGGATACCTGGAATATATGGCCCAGCGCCCCCGCTCCCACGGTCTGTTCTCCGCTGACGGTCCCGCTGATCTGGAGAAAACCATGGAGGAGATCAACGGGCATACCGGGCCGGTGTGGACCTTCGTCTACTCTTTGAAACGGGAGGACGCCCACAGGCTGGGCTACGAAAGCAGCGAGAGCTGGCGGAAGTTATTGCTGGCCCACCAGACGGAACTGGCTCAGGCCATGAAAATTTCGCCCAGTAGCTTCCGATGGCGGGCCGCCTTCCACGACGAAAAGCACCACCCCCACATCCACATGATGGTCTGGTCGGCGGATCCAAAGCAGGGGTTTCTTACGGAAAAAGGGATCGAAAAAATGCGCTCCCAGCTGTCCAATGAGATCTTCCGGGACGAACTGCTGTCTCTCTATCAAAAGAAAGATCTGTCCTATCAGCAGGTGAGGGACGCGGCGGTGGAGGCCATGGGGCGGCTCATTCAGGAGATGGAAACAGGCCTGTGCCACAGTCCGATCATCGAAACGCAGATGGAGACGCTGGTCGGAATGTTGGAGGATCACAAGGGCAAAAAGGTCTACGGCTACCTGAAAAAGCCGTCAAAGGCGCAGGTGGACGCCATCGTGGATGAGCTGGCCAAGGTCCCGGAAGTGGCCCAGTGCTATGAACAGTGGAATCAGCTTCGGGACGAACTGGAGCGTTACTACAAGGACACGCCCAGAGAGCACCTGCCCCTCTCCCAGCAGAAGGAGTTCAAAGCCATCAAGAACATGGTCATCGGAGAGGCGGAGCGGCTCCGGTTGGGCACGGTTACCTTCGAGGATGCCCGCATGAGAGATGAAGTCGATGAGGACCAGGGTGCGGTGTACTTCGCCTGGAACTCCAACTGGCGGATGGCCGAAATCTACCAGAGTGCCAAGGAGGTGCTGGAGGAGTACGAAAACCCAGAGAGTGAAAAAGCGGAGCAGGTACAGGTGCTGGAGCAGCTCTGGCAGAGAGGTTTCACCCTGGCCGCCTACCAACTGGGCAAGTGCTGGCGGGATGGGCGGGGCGTCCTTCCCGACGATCAGCAGGCGGAACTGTGGTTCCGGCGGGCCGCGGAAGCGGGATATGACTTCGCCCAATACGCGCTGGGAAAGCTTCTGCAAGGTCAAAACCGAATGGGCGAGGCGGTATCCTGGTATGAAAAAGCGGCGGCGCAGGAGAACACCTGCGCCGCCTACCGCCTGGGAAAGCTGTATCTGGAGGGGAAAGATGTCCCGAAAGACGTGCCCAAAGCGGTGGCCTATCTCACCGAGTCCGCCGAACACGGGAACCAGTATGCCCAGTACACTCTGGGAAAGCTGTACCTCACCGGGCAGGGTGTCAAGCAGGACCGGGAGCAGGCCTGGGGGTATTTCTATGAATCGGCGGAACAGGGAAACGAGTACGCCGACCTCTTTCTGGAGCACTTCGATCAGGCGCGCAGGCCCAATGTGTTCCTGTCGGCCACCCGGCTGCTCCACCATCTGAGTCAGATCTTTCGTGACAACTCGGCGCCTCCTGCCGCTCCGGTGGGACAGCGGGTGGACCGAAAGCTGCGGCGGAAAATCCAGAAAAAGAAGATCGCCATGGGTCACAAGCCGGACGACCATGAGGAAGCTCCCCGGCAGGACATGGGCGGCATGACCATGGGGTGGTAGGCGTATCAGGAACTGCATCGCAGAGTCAAAGATAAAAGTCTCCCGCATCCGCGGGAGGCTTTGGAGCCAATCATTTCACACCGAGCAGGAGCATCACGGCCACGCCCGCCGCGATGGGGAACAGAAGAAAGAAAACTTGAGCAAACCCGCTTCGCTTTTCCTTGCTGCGGAACGCTCTGCCGGGATCATCCAGATAATACAGCTGGATCTGCACCGGCGGGACGGCGCGCTCCAGGTATTTGTACTGATACTGCTTTCCGGAGACCTCATAGGCGTAGGTGGCATGATAGTGCGAGGTGGTTGTCTCATTAGGTGTGACACCGTCATCCCAGTATTTGATCCGCTTGGCCGTCACCACATGACCCAGAGCCATCGCCTTCTCCACCCGCCTGCTTCGGGGCGGATGGGCATGAGACCACCGCACCTCCAGGATAAAGAGGATAACAGTGACGGCGATGCCGACCACGGCGCTGGGTTGGAGCACAGAGGTTCCGAACTCTTCCATCAGTGCGATCACTTCCGCCATAGGATCTCCGCCCCCCTGCTCTGCACAGTCTGTATGAAAATCATATCACAGAGGCAGCGGAGATACAAGGTGTTTGATTGGCCGTGCCAGAGTTTCTTAAAATGATAACTTTCTGAAAATAGTTGCAGTTGGGGGTGGCTATTGGAAGGGAGTTCGGGTATTGTGTGTTGCTGACAAAAAGGAGGCGGCACACATGCGCGACACACTGGAAAATCTATACTTTGGAAATATCACCCCCAACGATCAGATCGTCAAATCGGGGACTGCCCTGAAAAAGGCTATGGAACAGTCAGCAGAGTGCGAGGAGAAACTCACCGCTCTGTTGGAGGACAAAGAAAAAACGCTGCTGCTCCGGCTTATCAACGCGGAGAATGAGATCGGCAGCACCATGGCCCTGGAGAACTTCATCCTGGGTTTCCGTCTGGGGGTACGCATGATCCTGGAGGCCCTGGACGAGGATGACGGCAGTCTGCTCGACCCAAACAAGGAGGGATAGCCTATGGCAAAACGCAGACCGTCCGGTGACGG
The DNA here is from genome assembly GCF_016901735.1 of Pseudoflavonifractor phocaeensis. Classification (GTDB taxonomy): domain Bacteria; phylum Bacillota; class Clostridia; order Oscillospirales; family Oscillospiraceae; genus Pseudoflavonifractor_A. The sequence goes on from NZ_JACLZC010000082.1 coordinate 5,135, forward strand.
CATGGTCCGAAAGCGGGAGGACGGCCGCTGGGAGGGCCGCATCGTGGTGGGCCACAAGCAAAACGGCGAGCCCATCTTCCGGTATGTCCTGGCCAAAACCCAGAAGGAACTGCTGGACAAGCTCCACCGGGACCTGGAGGCCTTTCAGGATGTGGAGCTCACCGAAGACAGCCGCATGACCCTGGGCGAGTGGCTGGACCGGTGGATGGAGGACTACGGCGCGGCCACCCTGCGGCCCAACACCCTGCGCAGCTACGAGCAGTTCATCCGGTGCTACATCAAGCCCTATCTGGGGGATAAGATCGTCTCCCGGGTGACCCGCATGGACATTCAGAAGCTGTACCGAAAGCTGAAACACGAGGGCCGTGTCCGCGAGCACCCGGAACACGGGCACGAGCTGTCGGACACCATGGTACTCCGCATCCACGCCATGCTCCACCGGTGCCTGAAAGACGCGGAGGCGGCCCATGTGATCGCCCGGAACCCCACCGACGGGGCCGCGGTGCCCAAGGCCAACCATCGTCCCAAACAGATCCTCACAAAGGAGCAGATGGACATCTTCCTGGCGGCGGTGGACCGCAGCGAGATCTGGCGTGACTTCTTCTACACGGAGCTGACCACCGGTCTCCGCCGGGGCGAGATCTGCGGCCTCATGTGGCAGGACTTCGACGAGAAGGCGGGGACGTTAAAAATTCTCCGGTCGGTGAACGTCCCCAAGGCCGGGGAGTTGGAGATCGGCGAGACGAAGACCAGCCAGGGCCGGCGGACCATCCGTCTGCCGCCCAGCACCGTCCAGCGGCTGCGGGAGCGGAAGAAACACGCCGTCAGCCAGTGGATCTTCCCGGAACCGCTGGCTCCGGAGAAGCCGGTGCGCCCCAGCGCCGCCTACTACTGGATGAAACGGATCTTAAGAGAGGCAGGGCTGCCTGCGATCCGATTCCACGATTTAAGGCATACCTTTGCCACCCACGCCCTCACCAGCGGCGTGGATGCCAAGACCCTGTCCAGCATCCTGGGCCACACCAACGCCAGCTTCACCCTGGACACCTACACCCATGTGACGCCGGACATGCAGCAGGAGGCCAGCCACATCGTGGGCGGCTTTCTGGAAGATCTCCTGGGGAAAGACCTGAAACCGTGGCAGAGAGACAGGCCGGAAGGAGGTGCACGCCATGGCTAAGCGCCGGAAAAAGGGCGAGGGCTCCGTCCGCCAGCGGAAAGACGGCCGCTGGGAGGGCCGGGTGGTCATCAGCTACGACGAGAAGGGCCTGCCCAGGACAAAGAACGTCCTGGCTAAGACGAAACGGGAGTGCCAGGAGAAACTGAAACAGCTCCGGGAGACGGTGACCGGCTCCAAGACGGAGAAGGTCCGGCCGGAGATGCCCTTCGGGGAGTGGCTGGATTTCTGGTATCAGAACTACGTCAAGCCCCAGATCCGCCCCACCACCCAGGCCAACTACGAGGCGAAGATCTATCAGCACATCATCCCGGAGCTGGGGAAGATCCCCCTAAACCAGCTGGCACAGAAGGACCTCCAGCAGTTCTATGCCCGGATGAAAACGGGCGGGCGGCTCATCCGCACGGAGCAGTTCGGCAAGGGGCTGTCCGACTCCATGGTGCGAGGCCTCCATGCCGCCTGCCGGTCCGCTCTGGAAAAGGCGGTGCAGGAGGAGCTGATCCGTACTAATCCGGCGGTGGGCTGTAAACTGCCGCCCAAGCGGGGCCGGGAGATGCAGGTACTGGGCCGGGAAGAGCTCCAGCGGTTCCTCATCCAGGCCCAGGCGGAGGGCTACTTTGAGTTGTTCCTTCTGGACTTATGTACCGGCCTGCGCCGGGGCGAACTGCTGGCCCTCCAGTGGGACGACCTGGATTTCAAAACCGGGACCCTGACCGTGAACAAGCAGGTCTACGAGGTAAAGGGACAGCTCCAGGTGAGCGTTCCCAAAACCAAGGCGTCCATTCGCAGACTGGTCCTGCCGCCCGGCGTGGTGGAGGTGCTGCGGCAGTATCAGAAGACGGTGGGCTCCCGGTGGATGTTCCCCTCGCCGGTCAAAGAGGATATGCCCATGACGCCGGGAGCGGTGCGCCGGCGGCTCCAGATCATTCTGGAGCGGGCCGGATGTAAGAGAATCCGATTTCACGATTTACGCCATACTTTTGCTACGATGGCCCTCTCCAGCGGCGTGGATGTAAAGACCCTGTCCAGTATGCTGGGCCACTACAGCGCCGGGTTCACCCTGGACACCTATACGCACATCACCAACGATATGCAGCGAGGCGCGGCGGAGAAGATCGGCGGCTTCATGGAAACGGCTACGGCCAAGCCGGAACCTGAGCCGCCTGACCCGCCGGAGGAGAGCCGGTGCAAGGTGGTACCGTTCGAGAAGGTGGGATAAGAAACAAGCATAGCGCCAACGGAGATATTACCATTCCGTGGCGCTATGCTTTGTTTTAGGGTTGAATATTCCAAAGAGTTTCTGCTATCTCATGCAGCCACTTAGCTCTGGCATCAATTTTTTCCTCTGTCCATTCGTCTTCCAATAAAACAGCATTTAAGGTAACCAGTCCCTTGGCGCAGGCTTCAAGCCCTGGCTTATTTGCACCTTTTCCAGACTTTTTTGTAGTCCAATCACTATCTCGTATTGATGCATTTAGCGCTTGAGGAATGATCGCAAGATTTCCTAATGTGAGTAGCTTCGAATCTCTTTGCTTTGCAATTTCATCTGAGGCGCAGGCGGACCAGTTGTTTCTCCATTTCTTTGGCATGAGATGCTCCAAGCTATACCCATCAAAGCCAAGAAGCAAAGTTGCACTATTTGCAGGGCGGATATAGCTTTCGATGAGGTAAAGAATACCTCTGGTTTGCAGGTTGGTCAGCTTAGATTTTTGGAACCCATCCAATAACTCCTCATTAGTAGGAATGTATGTTGTTGCGTCATTTCCGCTGTGGAGCTTGGCTACCAAAGAGGTGGCATCCAAAACCTCATTACGAATCAGAGAAGTGAACAGGTTGTTATAGTTTTTTGTTAGTGAATGAACGACCATTCTGCGCATGATGTAGCTTTCCAGGATGCCATACATGGCATTTCGTTCATCCTCACTATCCACATTCTTAGCGATATACAGTGTGTAGGGAATGAGCGTAGATGTCTTTAACCCAAAGATTATTATATTTAAACGCTCAATACCAAATGTGCCCGGAATGCTTACCCCACAGGTGTCTGGATTAAATATAGTTCTAAAACAGATGGCATAATCCTTCATTTGGCTAAGTATAACGCTTTTGTCTCCACCGCAATAATGGTCGATAAAATGCTGATAGGACTGTGCCAAACTATCAACTCTGGCGTACATGATCTTATCGTCATTGCTGATATTGTATCGCTTGTTCTGAATGAAAATCTGGAAAAAAGAATCAAAAAAGATGTCAATGATGGCACGCTTCATTCGACCAGTTTCAATCTCGGTATCCCAATAGGATTTTGCATCATCATCTTTTTCAAAAACAGAGGCCCATTTTGCCTCATATTCGCCAATGGTATCTCTGCTGAAAAAGTAGTTTTTCAGCAGCTCCGAGGTTGTCAAATTAACGCCAAGAGAATTGATTGTGTTAAAAATTTGCTGTTCGTCCTCGTCTGCATTCAAATCAATTCGCACGAATTGGGCATTCATCATGACCATCATAATGTTGAGTTTATTCTCATCAATATGGTCAACAAAGTAATTATACGCTTCAATAATTCGGGACTGAGGCGCAGGGTTACCTATTTTATCTGCAGATGTAGAAGCCATAACTCTTTCGAAAGCTTCAATATCATTTCTCCCGTGGCGCAAAGCAATTGACTGCCCCATAATTCTAAACTGGCAATCAAACGTCGTAGATTGGCCGAGTTTCAAACACAGAACTTTCATAAAAAGAAGAAAGGTTGTCAGTCGCTGCTGCCCATCTACAATCGTTCTGCAGTCAGTAAAATTTTCGCCAGGATGTGGTCTGCGACCTTCTTTCAGAATGATAGATCCAAAGAAGTGAGGCTTATTTGTCTTGACAATATACTCCATATCTTCAATCATCCGTGCCCAAAGATCCGCTTTCCAAACATAGGATCGCTGGAAGAAGGGTACTTCTATAAGCGTAGAGTTATTGAAAATATTTGTGATAATTGCTTTATGTGCATCCATAGTGAAACTCCTTGCAAAACAATCCTAATAGTCTATACAAGCGAGAATCCTGTACAGGCTATCGGCATAATATGACAGTCTTGTCCTTATGCTATCATGTAACTACTATGAAAGCAACATGATGATTGACTGTTCTACACCCAAAAGCGCGATATTTCTCCCGTTAGGGATGGGTTAGGGATTTGGCGGTTTCGGCGGCTATCCTCGCTCATGTTCCTGCCGCTTTTCTGCCCCTTGAACCACCGCTGAACAGCACTCGCCGAAATTAAAAAAATCGAACTAAAAATACAGAAAAACCGCCTATTTAGGCGGTTTTTCTAAGAAAGTTGTCCTCCGTGGTCACCTTGGAGTATCATCAGCTCAGATTTATGAATGCTTTATATAATTTTATCAAATGCACCATTTTTTCACAAGCCGCAATTTCGCGTGAGAAATGCACCAAAAATGTTACGTGAAAAATAAAATTGGTGCAAAACTCTAAAAACTAAATAGTGTTTACACGAGTAATGTAGTATAATAGGGACAACAGCCCAGAAAGAGGTGTTCCTATGAGTAACGAACAACAACGCCACGATATCAGTGATGAGGTATGG
>NZ_JACLZC010000083.1 GCF_016901735.1 Pseudoflavonifractor phocaeensis
CAGCCCGAGGAAGAAACCGCCCCCTCCCAGGCCGACCGCATCCTTTCGGAGATCCGGGCGGTGAACGACGACATCGACGATCCGGTCATGAGTCAAAAAATCGACCGCATCGAGGAAATCACCCGGAAAATCTTCGCCTATCAGCAGCAGCACCCGGACAAATCGGGACAGCTGCGCACCTTCCTGAATTATTATCTCCCCACCACGCTGAAAATCCTCCGGGCCTACGCTCAGATGGAGGAGCAGGGCGTGGAAGGCGCCAACATCTCCGCCGCCAAGGACCGCATCGAGGGTATGATGGACAAGGTGGTGGAGGGCTTTGAAAAGCAGCTGGACCAGCTCTTTGCCAACACCGCCATGGATATCACCGCCGACGTGTCGGTGCTGGAGCGGATGCTGGAAAAAGACGGCCTGTCCCAAAAGAACGGACGGATCACCCTGGAGCTGTAAGCTTCTTCCCGGCTGGAATAACCCACGCTTTTGCCGCGCATACTGTTCCCATCCTCAGACGGAACGGGGCGTGGAGATGAAACCATCCAAACCCATGCGGACGCTGTGGCTGACGGCGTCCGCTCTTTTTTTGTTCTGCCTGCTGCGGAGCGGCGCGGCTCCTTCCGCCGCGGATGTGCTGCCGGTCAGCGGCACGGTCCCTCAAAAGCTGGTGGCCCTCACCTTTGACGACGGACCTCGGCGCAGCACCACCACCGCCCTGCTGGACGGCCTGGCGCAGCGGGGCGTCAAGGCCACCTTTTTTCTCATCGGCCGGCAGATCCCGGGCAACGAGGACCTGATCCGGCGCATGGACGCCGAGGGACATCAAATCGGCATCCACACCTATGACCATACCATCCTCACCGGATTGAATGAGGCCGATTTCCAGGCGCAGGTGGAGGTTACCCGTACCCTCCTCACCCAGCTCCTGGGCCACAACGGCTTTCTGCTCCGCCCTCCCTACGGCATGGTGGATGACGGCGTCAAGGCCATGGCGGGCGCTCCCATCATCCTATGGTCGGTGGACCCGGAGGACTGGCGGGAGCAGGGAGCCGATCTGGTGTCACAGCACCTGATCTCCCAGGCCAAAGACGGGGACATCCTCCTTCTGCACGATATTTTTCCCGGCTCGGTGGAAGCGGCGCTGGAGACCGTGGACGCGCTGATGGACCAGGGCTTTTATTTTGTCACCGTGGAGGAGCTGTTCTCCCTGCGGCATATTTCCCTGGAAAACGGCTGTGTATACCGCTGCGCCTACCCCTGATGCCGCCGCGCTGCGGGACGCAAACCACCTGCACGGATGCGGGCGGCCACAAGGGCCGCCCCTACATATTTGTTTCAACATATACCATGACGGCCCTGCGCGGGCGGCGCCAGGCCCTTTTCCCGAAAAGGGCCTGGACCAAAAGGGGCAGAAGGGGGGATACCCCCCTTCTGCACTTCCCCCAGGTACGCCGGCTTACCTCGTAGGGGCGACCCTTGTGGTCGCCCGCTGTCCATTGCCGCATTTTGAAAAAAGGAAGCCCCCAGACCGCAGTCTGGGGGCAGATGAAAGCTTTCTTTGCCGTCCGGTTTTGCGAAACTTACCAGACGAGCGCTCTATGAAAGCTTTCTTTGCCGTCCGGTTTTGCGAAACTTACCAGACGAGCGCTCTATGAAAGCTTTCTTTGCCTACTTTCTTTCTCGAAAGAAAGTAGGTTAGGAGAGGAGGAGCTTGTCGTCGGCCTCGTCGGAGCCGCTGGCCAGGCTGAAGCGGGCAAGGAGGTCCTCCACGGTAAGCTTCTTTTTCTCCTCGCCGGTGATGTCCAGGACAATATGGCCGTCGTACATCATAATGAGCCGGTTTCCGTGGGCGATGGCGTCGCGCATGTTGTGGGTAATCATCAGGGTGGTCAGACGGTCCTGGGAGACGATCTTTTCGGTGGCGTCCAGCACCTTGGCGGCGGTCTTGGGGTCCAGCGCGGCGGTATGCTCGTCCAGCAGAAGGAGCTTGGGCTTGCGGAGGGTGGCCATGAGGAGGGTCAGGGCCTGCCGCTGCCCGCCGGAAAGCAGGCCCACCTTAGTGGTGAGCCGGTCCTCCAGCCCCAGGTCCAACATCTTCAAAAGCTCCCGGTACTCCTCCCGCTCTCCACGGGTAATGCCGGGCAGCAGGCTGCGGCGTTTGCCCCGCCGGGCCGCCAGTGCCAGATTTTCCTCGATCTGCATGGTGGCCGCCGTTCCCATCATGGGGTCCTGAAAAACACGGCCGATGAATTTGGCCCGCCGGTACTCGGGCAGACCGGTGACGTTCTGCCCGTCAATGGTAATGGTACCCTGGTCCACCGGCAGCGCGCCGGAGACGATGTTCAGCATGGTGGACTTGCCCGCGCCGTTGCCCCCGATGACAGTGACGAAATCGCCTTCGTTCATGTTCAGACACAGATCGTTCAGCGCCCGCTTTTCGTTGACCGTGCCGGCGTTGAAGGTTTTATAGATATGCTTGAGCTCCAACATGGTCAGTTGCCTCCCTTTCCGGCGGTCTCAGGGAGCGCCTTTCCTTTTTTACGGAAATACTTCTCTTTCCAGTAGGGGATGGTGAGGAATACCGCCACCACCAGGGCGGTCAGCAGTTTCAGGTCGGTGGACTCCAGACCCAGCCGGAGCACCAGAGTAATGACAATATAGTAGATGATCGCGCCGATGACGCTGGCCAGCAATTTCAGGGCAAAGTTGTGGAACACCTTGCCCAGCAGCACCTCGCCGATGATGACCGCCGCCAGACCGATGACGATGGCGCCCCGGCCCATGTCCACCGTGGCGCTGCCCTGATACTGGGCCAGCAGACCGCCGGACAGGGCCACCAGACCGTTGGAAATCACCAGGCCCAGCACCTTGTTCCAGCTGGTGTTGATGCCCTGGGCCCGGGCCATGGCCTGATTGGCGCCGGTGGCCCGGAGGGAGGAGCCCAGCTCGGTGCCGAAAAACCAGTAGAGCACCCCGATGACCACGGCCACCAGAATGGCCAGCAGAATCAGGGGATTTTCCACCGTCAGATCCCGGATATAGCGGGAGGAGACCAGCAGGTCATGCTTGCCCACGCTCAGGGCCAGCGTGGCCTTGGTCTTGTCGCCGCTGCCGATGGCCATAACCCGCAGATTGATGGAATAGAGGGCCAGCTGGGTGAGAATGCCCGCCAGAATGGCAGGAATTCCGCACACCGTGTGGAAAAAGCCGGTGACAAAGCCGGCCAGCATCCCGGCCAGCACCGCCAGCAGCATGGAGACCACCGGATGTATCCCCAGGCCGATGCACAGCGCGCACACCGCGCCGCCGGTGGCCAGCGAACCGTCCACCGTCAGGTCGGCCACATCCAGCACCCGGTAGGTGATGTACACCCCTATGGCCATGATACCCCACGCCAGGCCCTGCCCGAAGGCCCCCGGCATGGAATTCAAAAACGACATCAAAACGTCCATAATCCCTCTTTATACCTCCAAATCATTTGAAAAATAATCTCTCTGCTCATGCCAAAAAAGAGCGGAAGAGGGGATTGGCCTCTCCGCTCCTTTTTGCAGTTGTTCCTTCCTCAGCCGATGGGCTCGTAGTCCTCCGGCATGGTCAGACCCAGCGCCTCGCAGTTGGCGGCGTTGTACATCTTTGTCACGGTGGGAGCGTACTCCACCGGCATGGTGGAGATGTCCGCCTCGCCGGTGAGGATCTGCGCCGCCATCTGGCCGGTGGTGTAGCCAATGTCATAATAGCTGATGGACAACGTGGCCACGCCGCAGCCGGAGCAGATGCCGGACTCACCCGCCACCACCGGCACGCCGGCCGACAGCACCACGTTGGCAATGGTTTCGGTATTGGCGGCGGCGGTGTTGTCGGTGGGGATGTAGATCACGTCGGAGCTGTCACAGGCGCTCTGGGTCACGGAGGACAGGTCGTTCACGTCGGTGAAGGCGTACTGGGCGCAGGTGTAGCCCATGTCCTCCAGATAGCCCCGGATGGTCTCCACCTGGTAGACCGAGTTGGGCTCGCCGGAGCAGTAGAGCAGACCCACGTTTTTGGCCTCGGGGAACAGCTCGTTGAGCATCTGGGCCTGCTGGTCCAGGGGCGCCAGGTCGGAGGTGCCGGAGATGTTGCCACCCACGGTGCCCGTCCAGTCGTCCAGGGAGAGGGCGGTGGCGTAGTCGGTCACCGAGGTGCCCAGGATGGGGATATCGCCGGTGGCCGAGGCGGCGGCCTGGAGGGGATAGGTGGCGTTGGCCAGGATCAGATCCACGCCGTCGGCCACAAAGCCGTCCATGATGGTGCCGCAGTTGGCATATTCGCCGCCGGCGTCCTTCTCCTCAAAGGTCACGGCGTCCCCCAGTTCCTCGGTGAGGGCGTCCTTAAAGCCCTGGGTGGCGGCGTCCAGAGCGTCATGGGTCATCTGCTGGCAGATACCCACCACATAGGTCTCGCCGCCGTTACCGTCGTTATCGCCGGAGGTCTGGCCGGTCGTGCCGGTACAGGCGGTCAGGGTGAGCGACAACGCCGCGGCGGTGAGCAGCGCGGTCCATTGCGCGGGGTGTTTCATATTCATTTCATCCTTTCCTGCGTCAGGCGCGGACTCTTCCGCGCCTTTACTTTAATGCTTTTTGTTGTTAAAGTACAGGCTGTATTATACCGCCTTTCCGCCAAATGTCAACGGTTTTTTTCTGTCAAATTTTACTTTTTCTCCCTCTTTTCCTCCGTTCTTCCCGGCTGCGGCCCGGCTTTTCCCGGCCGGAGACGGTTTTTCATGGACTTTTTCCCCACCGTGTGGTACAATAAAAAAATCTATGAGATGTTTCTCATACGGGAGGTCACTCATTTTGAAAACCGATATTCTGGGTGTCCGCTTCGATGACCTCGCCCCCGACGAGATGGTGCGCACCGCCGCATCCCTCATCCAGGCCGGCGGGTTCCACTACGCGGTCACCCCAAACCCCGAATTCATCCTGGCGGCGGAGAACAATCCCGCCTTCCGTGAGGCCCTCAATCAGGCCGATCTCTCCATGCCCGACGGCATCGGCGTGGTCTACGCCTCCAAGATCCTGGGCCGTCCCCTTCCCCACCGGGTGCCCGGCATCGACTTCGCCAGTGCCCTCATGGACTGGATGGCCAAGGAGGGCCTGCGGCTCTATCTGCTGGGCGCAAAGCCCGGCGTGGCCCAGAAGGCCGGCGAAAATCTGGAAAAGGCCCACCCCGGTCTGGTGGTGTGCGGTACCCACGACGGCTACTTCCAGGACAATGAGGCCGTGGCGGAGGAGATCCGCCAGTCCGCCGCCGACGTGGCTCTGGTCTGCCTGGGTGCGCCCAAGCAGGAGCTGTGGATGGCCCAATACGGCCCCTCCACCGGCGTTCGGTTCATGGCCGGTCTGGGCGGCGCGCTGGACGTGTTCGCCGGTACGGTGGAACGCGCCCCCGAAGCCTGGCAGAAGGCCGGTATGGAGTGGTGCTACCGCCTCATCAAAGAGCCCAAGCGCATCGGCCGCATGGCAAAGCTGCCTCTGGTCCTCTTCCAGGCCGCCGGCGCGCGGCTGCGCGGAAAGTGAGGCTCCTATGGCCGGAACCCTGATCGTCTGCGAGGGTACCGACGGGTCGGGTAAGTCCACCCAGTTCTCCCTCCTCTGCCGGCGGCTGGAACAGATGGAAACCCCCTTCCGCCACCTGGTCTTTCCCCAATACAGCCAGCCCTCCTCCGCCCTCATCCGTATGTATCTGGGCGGCGCCTTCGGCTCCCATCCCTCCGACGTCAACGCCTACGCCGCCTCCTCCTTCTACGCCGTGGACCGGTACGCCTCGTGGAAGCAGGTGTGGGGAGAGGACTACCGCTCCGGCGGTCTCATCCTCTCCGACCGCTACACCTCCTCCAACGCCGTCCATCAGGCCTGCAAGCTCCCCGAGGAGGCGTGGGAGGACTTCTTCCGCTGGCTGGACGACTTCGAGCACAACAAGCTGGGCCTGCCCCGGCCCGACCTGGTCCTCTATCTGGATATGCCCACCGAATGGGCCGTCTCCCTTCTGCGCAGCCGGGAGGCCCAGTCCCACACCAAGGGGGACATCCACGAGGTGGACACCGAATACCTGGCCCTCTGCCGCCGCACCGCCCGCAAAGCCGCCGCCTGTCTGGGCTGGACCACCATCTCCTGCGTGAGGGACGGCGTACTCCGCGCTCCGGCCGACATCCAGGAGGAGCTTTGGGCGGCTGTCTCTCCGTATATCCGCCCTGTAAAGGGATAAACTGGTATCAGAAGTTATGTAACCATTTTTGGGAGGTATGAATTTATGGTCGCCATTTTGCTCGCAACCGGTTTTGAAGAGTCTGAAGCCCTGGTCCCCGCCGACCTGCTCCGCCGCGCCGGCGTGGAGGTCAAGCTGGTGGGGCTGGACCGTATGCAGGTCACCGGCAGCCACGGCATCACCGTCTCCGCCGACTGCACCCTGGCCCAGCTGGACCAGAACGCCGTCCGGATGCTCTTCCTCCCCGGCGGTCTCAAGGGCGTGGAGAACATCCAGGACAGCCCCGCCGCCCTGGCCTTTATTGAGACGGCCTGCACCCGCGGCGTCTATCTGGCCGCCATCTGCGCCGCCCCCACCATCCTGGCCCGGGTGGGCATTCTGGACCGGCGCAACGCCGTCTGCTACCCCGGCATGGAGGAGGAAATGGGCTCCGCCGTGGTGGATCAGAGCAGCCCCGTGGTGGAGGACGGCCACATCATCACCGGCCAGGCCGCCGGCTCCTCCTTCCCCTTCGGCCTCAAGCTGGTGGAGATCCTCAAGGGCCGCCAGACCGCCGAGCAGGTGGCCCATGGCGTCCACTACCACGGCTCTTTCTGAGCAAAAGGCCGCCCTGCGGGCCCGCCTGCGCCAGACCCTCTCCCGCCTCTCTCCGGAGGAGCGGAAGGCCGGCGATCAGGCCCTTTTTGCACGTTTTTTGTCCCTTCCCCAGCTGCGGGCCGCCCGGCGGGTGCTGCTCTACTGTGGGATGGGCAGCGAACCGGATACCCGCGCCCTGCTGCCCAGGCTGTGGGACATGGGCAAGGAGACCGCCCTCCCCCGCTGCCTCCCCGGCCACGCCATGGAGGCCCGGCTGGTGGGACCCGGCGATCCTCTGGTCCGCCATCCATACGGGATGCTGGAGCCTTCTCCCGCTCTGCCCTTGGCGGCGCGGGACAGCTGCGGCCTGATCCTGGTGCCCGGCCTGGCCTTCGACCGGCAGGGCCGGCGGCTGGGGCAGGGCGGCGGCTACTATGACCGCTACCTGCCCGGCTACTCCGGCCTGACGGTGGCGCTGTGCCGGGACGCGGTCCTGCTGGACCGCCTGCCCGCCGGCTGCCACGACCAGCCCGTGGCGCTGGTCCTCACCGAGTCGGCCTGCTGGCCCGCTCCCTGATCCGGCGCCGGACCCTTCCCCGTACCGCCGGGCTTACCCGCCGGTCACCATGTATTAGGAGTTTTTGTCATGCCACAGGAATACGATCCAAGCAACGGACGCCGGACGGAACGCAGCGGGCATTATACCCCCTCTCATCTGGCCGACGACGCCCCATCCGGTCAGCACAAACGGCCCCGCAAAAAAAAGCGCAGCCGGCTGACACCTCTTTTTTATCTCATCTTCGTCCTCGGACTCTCCGCGCTGCTGGCCTCCTTCGCCTGGGTGGCCGCCTGCGACGTGCTGGCGCTGAACAAGTCCTATGAGGTCGCCACCGTCACCGTCACCGAGGGAGACAGCCTGAGCGACGTGGCCAAGACCTTACAGGAAAACGGCCTGATCGAATACCAGTCTCTCTTTAAGCTCTTCGCCTGGATGACCCACACCGAGGTGCAGTCGGACAGCGACAGCCAGGACGAGAGCAACCTCATTACCGCCGGCACCTATGAGCTCAACACCGAGATGGACTACCGCGCTCTCATCTCCTCCATGGGCGTCAATTCGGGCAGCCGCAAGGAGGTGGAGGTCACCATCACCGAGGGTATGACCCTGGATCAGATCTTTGCGCTGCTGGAGGAAAACGGCGTGGCCTCCGTGGCCGACCTGCAGGATATGGCCGCCAACCATGTCTTCAAATATTCCTTCCTTCAGGATCTGCCCACCGGCGACTATCACCGGCTGGAGGGCTTCCTCTTCCCTGATACCTACCAGTTCTATATGGGCGGAGACGTATTGCAGATCCTCAACAAGATGATCCTCCGCTTTGACGAGCAGTTTACCGACGAGATGCGGGCCGACGCGGAGGAGAGCGGCTATACCGTGGGAGAGATCGTCATCATCGCCTCCATGATCGAAAAAGAGACCGACGGAACGGATCAGGCCCTCATCTCCTCGGTCATCCACAACCGCCTGGAAAATCCCACCGCCGAGACGGGCAACACCCTGGGCATCGACGCCACCATCCTCTATGTCACCGGCGGCACCGAGGTGGATGTCTCCCTGGATTCCCCCTACAACACCCGCATCTATCCCGGGCTCCCCCCCACCGCCATCTCCTGTCCCGGTATCGACGCCCTGCGGGCGGCCATCTACCCGGAGGACACCAAGTACTACTACTACGCTCTGGGCGACGACGGCACCCACTCCTTCTTCCGCACGCTGGCGCAGCAGCAGGCGTTTATCGCCTCTCAGGAGCGCTATCAGTGACCCTTCGGCCTGCTGCAAGGAGCCGTTGCAGCAGGCCCTTTATTTTGTATGCAAGGAGGTCCTTTTCCCATGAAAATGGAACTGCTCTCCCCCGCCGGCGATCCGGAGCGCCTGCGTATGGCGGTGGCCTACGGCGCCGACGCCGTCTACCTGGCAGGCAACGCCTTCGGGATGCGCGCCTTTGCGGGGAACTTCTCCAACGAGGCCCTGTATGACGCCGTCAGGCTCTGTCATACCCACAACGTAAAGGTCCATGTGACCTGCAACACCATGCCCCGCAACCAGGAGGTGGACCGGCTCCCCGCCTGGCTGGAGGTGCTGGAGGACGCCGGCGTGGACGCGGTGATCCTGGCCGACCTGGGGGTCTTTCAGCTGGCGGGCAAATATGCCCCCCATCTCAAGCGCCATGTGTCCACCCAGGCCGGTGTGACCAACTACGCCGTGGCCAACGCCTGGCATGAGCTGGGCGCCGACCGGGTGATTCTGGCCCGGGAGCTCTCCCTTGAGGAGGTGGCCGAGCTGCGGGCCCGGACCCCCAAGTCCCTGGAGGTGGAGGCCTTCGTCCACGGCGCCATGTGCGTGAGCTATTCGGGACGGTGCCTGCTGTCCAACTACATGACCGGACGGGACGCCCAGCGGGGCGCCTGCGCCCAGCCCTGCCGGTATAAATACGCCCTCATGGAGGAGCAGCGCCCCGGCGAATATTTCCCCGTCTTTGAGGAAAACGGCGAGACCTTTATTATGAACAGCCGGGATATGTGCATGATCGACCACATCCCGGAACTTTTGCAGGCCGGGGTGGACTCCCTCAAGATCGAAGGCCGGGCCAAAAGCGCCTACTATGCCGCCGTGGTCACCGGGGCCTACCGCCACGCCGTGGACGCCGCCCTGGCCGGCCAGCCCCTCTCCCCCGTCTGGCGGGACGAGGTGGAAAAGGTCAGCCACCGCCATTACTCCACCGGCTTCTGGTTCGGCCAGCCCGGCCAGTTCACCGAGGACGCCCGCTACATCCGGGATTATCAGGTCTGCGCCATGGTGGAGACCTGCTCCCCCGACGCCCTGGCCCTCTGCTCCCTGCGCAACAAGTTCTCCGCCGGCGATACCCTGGAGCTCATCGGTCCCGACGTCGCCCCCCTGTCCTTCACCGTCCCCCAGATGGCCGACGCCGACGGCCTCCCCCTGACCC
>NZ_JACLZC010000084.1 GCF_016901735.1 Pseudoflavonifractor phocaeensis
GGCGACAGGTTTTGGCCTGCCGCTTTTTGTGCTGCGATGGTTTTTCATGAGGCGTTGAAAGCCTGTTTGTCAAGGTTCACGCCCTCGCTACTTATTTTCGTAGCAAGGTGCCGCTCCGAATGTTTGGGACCAGTTTCCCGTTGACAATCGGATTTGTGGGTGTTAGGCTATTGTAAGATTATTTTGACAGTTCCATGTGAGAGTATTGTAGCATGTGAACCTACCCTCTTGTCAAGACTATTTTATAAATTTTTTACGATTGTCTATTTTGGAGGGCGCCGACATGTGGTATGCCAAGATGTACTTCTCTGAGAAGAAAGAAGTTTTCCAATTCGATAGCCACGGGGTCCAGGGCGTTCCCTCGACCTACAAGGAATTCCCGTTCCTGGAGAGCCTGCTGTCTTTTCTGGAGACCGACTGTAAGGAGCTGGATTCTCTGCTGCAGCGGGCTTATGAAAACTGGTCCCTTCTGATCGACAGGGATGATAGAGATGCTGGGGTCCGTACCTTGATGGACCTGGGTGACCTTGGGAGCCGGCACATCTACCTGCATCTTCTGTATGTGCACTGGTTTGAGCGGTTTGGACGCATGGGGATCACCCAGGACCGGGGGAGCAGGGAGGATCAGCAGATGCTGGAGGAGCTGCAGGGCCTCCCGGAACAGCTCCCGCTGTATCAGCAGCAGGTACAGCGCTTCTTTGATCTCGTTCTGGATGTGGACAAGGCGGGGCGGGATCCTCAGCAGCAGGCATCGGCTCACTATCTCTACGATGCGCCCAAGGACCCGTCTCTGTTTTCCTTCCGGCCCATCCCCCTCAGCTTTGAACCGGTGGAGCCGGGGCGGTGCTCGCCGGTCCTGTATCCCCTCCACATTTCGGACATGATCGACTACTCCCTGCGCAGCTGTGTGGAGCGAGGGATCACCGTCCGGCGGTGCAAAAACTGCGGACGCTGGTTCCCCCAGACCGGTCGGGTCAGCGCGGAGTACTGTGAGCGCCCGGTGGCCTCCGGCCAGCAGACCTGCCGGGAGGCCGGAGCCTTCCAGCAGTGGACCAAGAAACAGTCCGACGATCCGGTGTTCAAGGCCTACCGCAAGGAGTACAAGAAGCGCTTTGCCTGGATCAAGGCCGGCCGTATCACCGACGAGCAGTTCTATGCCTGGAGCGAACAGGCCCGGGAGATGAAAAAGAAATGTGACCGGGAGGTCATCACCCTGGAGGAGTTCAAGGACTGGCTGGGGAAGCCGTGAGGACAAATCGGCAGAAAATGAACAACGGGACGCGCCCAAAGGCGCGTCCCGCGTATTCTTTGTATCGGCGATGCAGTTTTTGCAGGCCTCACATGTGCTTAGGCTCCCTATTTCCGAGTCTACGACTCCGTCTCATAGGGCCAGGTATTAATGCCGCCGAATTCGTAGATGTTGGTGTAGCCCAGTTCTGCCAAAGCAGAGGATGCCGTCTTGCTGCGGTTCCCGCTGCGGCAGTACACCAGAACTGTGGAATCCATTTCGGGGATCACTTCGGCGGCGGTATCCTCGTCGATGGTTCCCACCGGCAACAGGACGGCGCCGGGGATGTGGCCGCTGTCGTACTCATCCTGCTCCCGCACATCCAGGATGATGACTTCCTGGGCGTCCATCATCTCTTTGGCCTCCTCCTGGGTGATCTGCTGGTAGCCATCCGCAGAGTTTCCGCCGCACCCGGTCAACAGCAGAAGAGATAACAGTATAGGCAGGATTCGTTTCATTTGAGTTCCTCCAGAAGTTCGGCTGCAAAGGTTTTGTGCCCCTGCTCCGTAAAGTGGACGCCGTCGTAGGCCAAGGGGATGTCCCACTTTCCGGCGTCGGCAAAGCGGATGCCCAGATGCTCTGCCAGGGTCTGACAGAGTTGAGCAAAGGTGCGGGAATCGTCAATGAGTTGTTGGTTCGGCACCCACGCGCCCAGCTGTACTGGTGGTGGGGCAATCAGCAGGATTCTATTTCGATCCAAGGAGATGCCTGAGAGGAACCGATTCAGCTTCTCAGCGGCCTGCTCCGGACTTCTGCCCTGGAGCAGGTCGTTGGTTCCCAGCATGATAATCAGCAGATCGGTGTCTTCTGGTAAAACAGGAGCGGCAGATGGGATTTCCCGGCCGTTCTCTCCCATGTTGGAGACCGTTCATCCGGTCTCCGAAGCCAGGATGTCCACCCACCGGCTGTCCCCGTCATAGCGCCCGCCGAAATAGCCTCGAGGGTCATATCCGTAGGTGTTGGAATCGCCAAAGCAGATAATATTCATCCAGTACATACCTTTCGTCGCTACTACAGCACCAATGCTCACGGCTCAATTGCCCAAACTTTTTTCAAGCGTTCGACAGTATATACCCATTTCTGATCTCTGGGCCGACAGACAGAGTTTTGATTTCCAAAGAACCCGACTTCTTTTACTGCCTGTGATTCAGGCACTGTTTTGATCCAATCTACTTGAACCACATATTCTGCGTTTTCTGGCTCATCAAGCGAATATAAGTATTCTCCCTGCATTTGTAGTTCAGAAAAACCGACTTGCTTTCCATCTACAGTAAATAGCGTATCTTTTGCTTGTTTCGTTTCACTTTTTACAATACCTACACCCACATATCCAGTATGAGGAATATTGACCCATATCCGATCACCAGGGCTGAGAAGTTTCAACGTGTTTGAGTACCAGGTTCCGCCGCCGGCAGAAATAAAGCCGTATTTCCGAGCATCACTCCAGCAACGAGTTCCGCTGCCAAATGAAACATAGTACTCTTGGTTCCATTTCCGAATGGATTTGGGGGCAGGCCTTTGCTCTTCTACATCTTCTTCAAACCAAGCCCGACTGATCAAGCGTTTGGAGCCACAAAGAACAACGCTGAAAAACATAATATTGATATCCACTTCATATTTGTCACGCAAATAGCGAATGATCCGCTCGGTGCTGTCGTCCATCTTAGCAGCAACGATAACCATTTTCACATTTTTGTTGATGCTTTCTTCATCTAAATCTGCACCATATTTTGACTTATAGGCGTCATTCAGCGTGACAGTCCCACCAGAGAATTGCAGATATAATTCAGCCAGTTGGTCTAACGTTAGATCTGCCATACAGGAAGCATAATCAATCGCTTGCGCTGTAACCTCCCGAGGTGTCAAATCCTTTTTTAACTCTACGACAATGAGATCTCCATCGTGGTCCATACAGAGCAAGTCGATAAATTTTCCTGCAACCGTGCGAACCTGACGCCCAATCAGCAACCAGTCTGCATCCAAGATTTCAATATGCTCTGCAAGGATATCTTCCAGTTCTTTCTCATTTATCAACTCAGCAGGCTGGAGTTGCTCTTTATCATCCAAGGACCAAATTATTTGGGAAATTGCCAAAACAGTCACCGCCCAACAATCATTTCATTCAATCTGGAAAAGTATAGTTCCAGTTTTTCACTACAAATTCGTTCGATTTCCGTTTTCTCTTCCTGAGTAAGTTTCTTCCAAACAGACTCATCCACCTGGATCACGCCCAGGGTCTTGGTATGGTGGAGCATCTGCATATCCTCGAACCGCTTGAAGGGGTTGGACAGGATATTCCGCTGAGCCTGGGCATCTGTATAGCCGCCCTTGGCGTAAATGCTGTCGGCCTTTTCCACCACCAGCCCAGCTGCCCGGCGGGACTCGTAGAACTCCCGGAAGTAGGTGACAATGTCGCTGAGCTTCACTCGGCCCTTGTCGTCGGCAAACTGGAGCACCGCCTTCAACAGTACCGGTTTGTAGGAATAGCTCATATCCATCTGCCGCACCATGCCCAGAAACAGATCCTTGCGGTTGGAGTCGTCGATCAGCGTCCAATCATACTGCTGGGCATACTTCTGGAGCGTCTCCTCTTTGAAGTATTTAAAGGTTCGGTGCTCGCTCATGGGCACCACCAGATCCGGTACCAGCAGGCCATCCCGGACATACCGCTCAATGGTCTCTGTCTGCACATCCACCCGGCGGACAAACTCCATCTGGGAGATCATGCCGGCGGCTTCCTCCTGCCAGTTGAAGATGTCTACCAGCTCGTAGTCCAGGGCATCCACCGGCCAGTCGATGAGAGCGTCCGGGCGTTCTCCCTTGTCATAAAGCCCCTGCTCGGCGGTTTTCTGCCGTTTGGTGCCCAGCACCAGGGCGCCGGGTTTGTACTCCTTCAACTGGAACAGTCGGTGCATGGAGTAGGGCATATTGTACTGGCTGGCGTTGTCCACGAAATCAAACACCATCAGGCTCTCCTTGCCGGGGGACAGCCGCATGCCGCGGCCCAGCTGCTGGGTATAGAGCACCTTGGACATGGTAGGCCGGGCCATGAACAGCACCTCGGTGGCCGGGCAGTCCCAGCCCTCGTTGAGCAGATCACAGGCGCACAGCACCTTGGTCTCGCCCTTCTCAAACCGGGCCAATATCTCCCTGCGGTCACTGGCCTTGATCTCACCGGACACCGCCTCGGCTACCACACCGGCATCATGAAGCCGCCCGGCGATCTCTTGGGCGTGCTTGACGGAGGCGCAGAAGATCACGGTCCGCTTATCCTTCACATACTGGAGCCAGGTGTCCACAATGAGCTGATTGCGCTCCGGCACATAGATCTTGCTCTCCAGATCCCGGATGTTGTACTGGACGCTGTTGAACCGTACCCTGGTCAGGTCGATGTTGGTGTGGATGCGGATGCACCGCACCGGCACCAGTTCGCCGATCTCCACGGCAGTCTGGATGTCCAGTTTGTGGGCGGTGTTCTTGAAAATATCCAGGATGTTCTTGTCGTCGGCCCGCTCCGGTGTGGCGGTTAAGCCCAAGGTAAATTCCGGCGTAAAGTAGGACAAGACCTTCTGGTATGTATCTGCGGAGGCGTGGTGGGCTTCGTCCACGATGATGTAGCCGAAGTCATCCGGCTTGAAGCGCTCCAGGTTTAGCGCCACGCTCTGGATGCTGCCGCAGACCACATAAGCTTCCTTCTCTTTGCGGCTCTCAACATAACTGCCTACAGCGACCTCCGGCCACAGTTTCCGGAAGGTCTTGGAGGCCTGATCTACCAGTTCCACCGTGTGGGCCAGGAACAGCGTACGCTTTCCAAACCGCTTGGCGTCCATGACGGCGGTCACCGTCTTGCCGGTGCCGGTGGCGTGGTAGAGAAGGGCGATGGTTTCGAAGCTGCAGCGCATCTCTTCCAGGGCTGTCAGTGCCTGCTTCTGGTGTTCCTTTAGTTCCAGCTTGGAGCCGTCCAGAGACTTGCCCCGCTGGGTGGGTAGGTAGTCTTCGATTTCCCTGAAACTGGGGTGTTGTCCCAGAAATACCCGCAGCTCGTCCTTCACGGTCTCCGGCTGTTGCTGCATCTGTCGCACCGCCCAGCGGTACACGTCCCAACCCAGATAGATCATGCTGTTCTGCTTGAGCAGGTCATCGTAGAACTTGTTTTGGGAGACCAGTTTTGGATTGTGAGAGGCCTCGTCGTCAATCTCGATGGCCACCTTCCGTCCGCCGTCTTCAATCAGAAAGTCGGCAAACCGACTGTTCTGGTAGATGTCGGAGAAGGGGTACTGGGAATAGAGATAGCCGGCCTTCTCGGCACCGAAAGTGTCGGAGAACAGTTCGATGAACAGATCCTCGGCACTGCTGCCGGAGGCAGAGTGGTAGGTTGGCATGAAGGTCACCTCACAATCAATATCCAAATTTTTTCAGATGAGTTGAGACACTTCCGGGTGTTCTTTTCAAGATATTTGCAATTTGCCAGATGTTATTCTTTCTCCGAAAGTACAAGTCGTAGAGTTTCTCGCTTTCCTCTCTGGACCACGCTTTCCCGGTATTTGGGTATTGAGCTTTTCGGCGTTCTTTTTTCTCCTTTTGAGCCGCCTCTTTCTCTTTTCTCTGCCGCTCCAAAATAGAGCTATAGGATTCCAGGGAACAATGCTACAATACTGCCTTTAGCGCCTCTTGTACCATCTCGTTGGCGCAGCAATCCGACGGTGAAAGCGCTCTGCCTGTGAGATGGTTAATGCCGATGCTCAAGCTTTCCACCATGGTTCTGGCCATTAAATCATTTTTGTCATCCATCAGAAGGCTCCTTTTCCCGCACTTCTTTCAAAAGAATTTTTCTTTCAAATCCGCCCCGCTTGGCCGCTTTGTCTGCCCGTACTTGCTCCAGTTCTTTCAATGTCCAGCCGCGGGCTTTCACGACAGCCTGCATGACTTCCAGAAGGTCGGCCAGTTCTTCCAGGGATTTACTCTCCTGATATTCCGCCAGCTCCTCGTTCAGTTTCTGGTCCAGGAGGGATATGTAATCCTCGTCAGAAAGTGTTTCACAGTCACACTTTTTTCCATCAATTTCAATAATCTCTGGAATGCGGTCACGCACCAGTTTGTGGTAGGTTTGCAATGAAATCACCTCAACTGAATAGAATTTAACGCTTATATGGGGTCATTGGGAAGGGGTTGCATGTACCTACATTTCTCTGTATCTCTATAGTAATTTGTGCATCCATAAAAAACGCTATTGTTTTTGGGGTTGACTTTTACAATCAAGTACCCATCTTTGCATTGCGGACATTTGCAAATATCGTGTTTATGTACACGATCATTCGTCATAAAATCGCATACCTCTGCGTCATTTGTACATATCCACAAGTTCAATCCATAGTTTTTATTGAATTCATATTTCAAAGGGAATCCACATATAGGACAACGCAAACTAAACAAATCAACGACCTGCATATTGATGTCATCTGCATGAGGAATATTGAAGTCTTTTATCAATTCCACAAGGAATCGGGAAGGTTTGTTCTTAGGCGTTGCGATGTAAACTCTATTCTTTGTCCTTGTCATTGCAACATAGAAGAGTCTCCGTTCTTCAGCAAATGGCATGCTGGTATCTTCATATGTCACCAGTTTCATGATGGGATCATCTTCAATTTGGCAGGGGAATCCAAATTTCCCCTCAAACATATTGATTAAAATTACATTGTCGTAGCCTAATCCCTTCGAACTGTGCGCAGTCATAAAGGAGATATTTGCATTTGGATATTTCTCACTTTTTACTCGCCCTCCGGGCAGTTCCTCAAAATGGCCTGTGCGATAGAGCTTGTGCATATCGTAGTTATACCGTCCGATTAGCAAAATGGAACGCTGAACGCCAAACTCATCAATGATTTCACCAATTATCTGCTCGATAACTACGGCAAGAGCGTTCATCGGCTTAAACTGATCGTCAAACGGCACAATTTTTATAGGATCATCCAAGTGCTTAGGTGAAATAAGTTGCTTTCGAATTTGTGCGGAATTTTTCTGAACAAATCCACCAGCAATATCAATGAGTTCTTGAGAGTTGCGATATGTATGTGTGATTTTCAGTTCTGTTCCCGCACCCATTAAATCCAAAAATCGTGTAAATAAAGTAATATCCGAGCCAGAAAATGCGTAAATGGATTGCCAATCGTCTCCCACCGCGACCACCTTGGCTTGTGTAATCTCTGAAAGCCGTTTGGTTAGATTAAACCGCTGACGCGCAATATCTTGAAATTCATCAATGATAATATAACGGTAAGGTAACGTTATATTTTGACGCTCAATTTCTTGCAAATAGAAATGGGCATCATTGATCATGTCAGCAAAATCAATTTGATTCCTTTGCTTAAGCACCGCCTGGTAATATAGATATACTTGTTCTGCAATATCTAAAAACAGGAGGGTTCTGGGATTATCAGTTTTTCTTCTCAAAATGCCAAATCCGCCTGAATCATATCCGGTCGTCTTATATTGTTCGATAAACTTCATCATGAAAAGGATGAGCTTAAATATGTATTTATCCTTTCCCGTTGCTACAATTTTCTTATAAACTTCCTCCAAGTTCCGTGGCTTTAACACAAAGCCTTCTTTTTCTAAGATTTCTTTCAAATGCTCAATAAGGGGCCTGCGATCTTTATAAACCGACCATGTCTCCAAGAGCGTTGTTTTGTTCTTTGCATGGAGACGCCGCTTATCTTGAATTACCTTTCTGTATTTGGCGATCTGCTTAGGGGTAAATACATTGCTGTAGTACCATTCTGTCAGCGCATAATGTTCCAGCCAAACGGCATGTTCTCCCTGGACTATATAAAAATCAGGGGTATATTTTTTAGTGGATAATGAACCCCAAGGATACGGCTTTTCATACTCATAATCTAACCCATTGAGATACAAAAAGTTTGCGATTTGCACTTCCTGAACCGAACGGAGATATTCACCTGTGATTGTCTTAACTTGCTTGCTGCGTTGCCGTTCTACTTTGTTTATGTATTCTCCCAAACCGCTTTTCAGCGTTTCGTAGTCCTGGGCTGCTTTATAGATATGGTATTGATTAAGATCCTCAAATTTGAATACATCCTCGGTTAAGTCAAAATAATATCCCAGGAACATGACTAATTTACGCATCAATTCCTTGTCGTGGAATATTACTCGCTCTAACATATCGGAAATAATTTTATACGAAGAGAAATTTACTTCGGGCGGTTCTGCAGAAAATTGTTTGACAATGTCAAAGGCAAAGGCATGAAATGTACAGATTTTGGCCGGAATACCGAGCCCCTGATTGATCCGCTCTCTTAGTTCGCCAATTGCCTTATTGGTATATGAAATGACGATGATTTCTTCTGGACTGACATACTTTTTTTCTACCAGGTATTTTACTTTAGCCGCCATTGTTGTGGTTTTGCCCGCACCAGCACCAGCTACCAACAAACAATGATCATCATCGACAATCACAGCTCGCCGCTGTTCATCATCCAACTGTATCTCAGGGTCAATTTCTTTCAAAATATTATCAAAATAATCTTTCTCACGTCTTAAAGTCTGCTCTACATAAGCAGAGTTATGCGAGGATATATCCGTTTTTAAAGTGTGCATTCGACGCAAAAAAGATTGCAACGCCAAGATATCGACTCGTAAGTTCCCTGCATGATTTTCAACATATTGATATACCAGCTTGCTTTTTAATGTTTCATAATAATACTGGTATGTATTTTGTATTTTTGCAGCATCTCGGTGGGTAATGTATTGCTCAGCTGAAAATAATTGCGTATAATCTTGATCAAAGGAAATCAATACGTTCCCGAGATTTTTGTAATCGTATTTCTCTTTCAAAAGGGCTGTCATATCTTGTTTAACAGACGGCTCCTGTAAAAAATACTTTGCCGGCAGCCCACAATAGGGACATTGCTCGGCTTTGTCCGATATCTGATTGTGACACTCAGGACATAAGATCAAAGCCATACGCAACCTCCCTAAAATCTACACGCAACAAACTTACAGGCATAAGATACTGAAATTGTGTCGATGCAAAAATGCTCTGCCTTTCGGCAGAGCATTTGACAAAACTGCGGTCATCTGCTGCCGAGCTCTGTAACAACCCTTGACAGCGTTGTGTATTATTTTACCAAAAGAACGATGAGATGGCAAGGATAATGGATACTTGACAAGCGGTGACACTGTAGGAGTACAATACATGTTGGACAGTTGAATAAAAAAGGATGAAGGATAGGGCCTCATCGGTTAAAGTTGAGTTGCGACACAACAACTTGACGAGAGGGGGCCATA
>NZ_JACLZC010000085.1 GCF_016901735.1 Pseudoflavonifractor phocaeensis
CTTTTTGAATTCTGGTGTGTATCGTTTGTTTGCTATCCCTTTTGGCATAATAAAGCACCCCACTTGTTATCCAGTATATCATACTGTCTAACAAATGGGGTGCAGTTCAGGACTACTGGATTTTCTTCAAGTGGATTTTCAAAACGGCTGCGGCTATCCTCATTCTGTCCAACACATTCAATATCGTTATGGCGGTGTTTGATGTGTCCCAAAGCGTGATTGCCAGCGCAGCCGGGATTGTGCAGGGCTCAACGGACATTTCTTCTTCCATGATCGACACGCTGGAGGCAAGTCTGGAAACCATGAGCCTTGGCGCTCTGCTGGGGCTGTGGCTCCAATCGTTCCTCATTCATGTAACCATGTGGGCGCTGAACATCGTGATTTTCGTCATCGTCTACGGGCGCATGATTGAGATTTACCTGCTCACAAGTCTTGCTCCGCTGCCCGTGGCGACCCTCTCCAACCGGGAGCTGGGCAGCATGGGCCAAAACTATTTGAAGTCCCTGTTTGCTGTGGGATTCCAAGGGATGCTGATCCTTGTGTGCGTCGCCATCTATGCGGTGCTCATTCAAGGGATCGCCACGGGCGGCGACCCCATCGGGGCCATTTGGGGCTGTGTGGGGTACACGGTGCTGTTGTGCTTCTGCCTGTTCAAAACGGGGACGATTGCCCGGAGCATCTTTAGTGCTCATTAAGAAAGGGGTGTTGTATGCCAAGAAGATACGGGCCGGACGGAACAGCCCTGTGGAATGGAAAAGCCCCGGAGGAATTTTCCGAGGCGGATGTGTACCGCTTCATGGCGGAAACGGAGGAGGTGCTGCAAAAGCGGGAGCTGCTGGGCGGTGAAAGCGACGCCAGGTCGATTGCCCAGCGGCTGGCCGAGGGCCGCACACAGGCCGCCCGGGACAACGCCGCCCGCCCCGCCAAGGCAGCGGTGAAGGAGTCCGGGCATGACCGATAAAGCCGCTTTGGGACAAACTGTCCCAAACATGGCGGAGGGCCTGTACCTCATGGACGGGATCAAGGGGCTGCTGTCCCTGCCCCAGCACTCGGTTGATATGCTGCTCACCGATCCGCCCTACGGCACCACCCGGAATTACTGGGATGTACCGCTGCCGCTCCCCGAGCTGTGGGAGGCGGTGAAATGGGCGGTCAAGCCCAACGGGGCGGTGCTGTTCTTCGCCCAATGCCCCTATGACAAGGTACTGGGATCGTCCAACCTGTCCATGCTCCGCTATGAGTGGGTATGGTACAAAGAACGGGGAACGGGTTTTCTCAACGCCAACCGAGCCCCGCTGAAAAAGTCGGAGAACATTCTGGTGTTCTATCAGAAGTCCCCGGTCTATCATCCGCAATTCACCTATGGGGAGCCCTATCGCCGGGTATATTCCCGCAGCGGCTCCAGCACTAACTATGGAGCATTTGAGCGTGTTGGTACGAAGTCCAGCGATGGGCGGCGCTATCCGGGAAATGTGCTGTTTGTCCCTACGGTGATGGGCGGCATCCACCCAACGCAAAAGCCTGTGGAGCTGTGCGAATACTTCATAAAGACCTACACCGACGAAGGAGCGGTGGTAGCGGATATTTGCGCTGGCTCCGGCACAACGGCGGTGGCGGCCCTCAATACGGGCCGCCGCTTTGTCTGCTTTGAAAACGCCCCAGCCATCTACGGCCCCGCCGTCCAACGCATTGAGCAGGCACGGCTGGCCGTGGAGCGTGGCGGGAAAGGAGTGTAATTATCGGAGAGTATTCCATCATCTATGCCGATCCCCCGTGGCGCTACTCCCAAAAGGGCTTGCAAGGGGCGGCGGAGCATCATTATCCCACCATGAGCATTGACGAGCTTTGTGCGCTGCCTGTGGCCGATCTTGCGGCCCCGGACAGCGCACTTTTCCTGTGGGCCACCTTTCCCCAGCTCCCCGAGGCCCTGCGGCTGATCCGGGAATGGGGCTTCACCTACAAAAGCGTGGCTTTTGTCTGGCTCAAGAAAAATCGCAAGGCGGATAGCTGGTTTTACGGGCTGGGCTTCTGGACACGGGCCAATGCGGAGGTTTGCCTGCTGGCGACACGGGGCCACCCCAAGCGGCAGGCGGCCAACATTCACCAGTTTATCATTTCGCCTATCGAGGCCCACAGCAAAAAGCCGGACGAGGCCCGGGACAAGATTGTGGCCCTCATGGGCGATCTGCCCCGTGTGGAGCTATTCGCCCGGCAGATCCCGCCCGGCTGGGATGTGTGGGGCAACGAGGTACAGTCTACGCTCCGGGACTTCGGGACAAATTGTCCCAAGGTGGGCAAGAAAGGAGGCTGAATATGCCCTATGTGAATGTCCCCAATGACCTGTCCAAAATCAAAACCAAGATTGCCTTTAATCTCACCAAGCGGCAACTGATCTGCTTCGGGATCGGGGCGGCTATCGGGATTCCCACCTATCTGCTGACCCGTGGGGCCATCGGCAACACCGGGGCGCTGTTCGTCATGCTGGGGATCATGCTCCCGGCCTTTCTCATGGCGATGTACGAAAAGGATGGGCTGCCCTTTGAAAAGGTGCTGCGGAACATGATCAACACCAAGTTCCTGCGCCCCGGCATTCGGCCCTATCGGACGCAGAATATCTATGCTCTATTCACGGGAAAGGAGGAGTCTATTGAACGCAGCCAAAGCAAAACCAAACGCAAAAAGAAATGAGCGCCGGGCGGTAGTGTCCGCCCAGCAGACCATCCCCTATGTGGCGATGCACCCGGACGGGATCTGTCAGCTCCCCGGCGGGCTCTACACCAAGACCGTGGAATATGAGGACATCAACTACGCCGTGGCGTCCACCGAGGATCAGACCGCCATCTTCGGCGGGTGGAGCTCGTTTCTCAACTACTTTGACAGTTCCTTGCCCTTTCAGCTCTCCTTTGTCAACCGCCGTTCCCGCAGCGCCAACCGCTACAAGGTGAACATCCCGGAACAGGAGGACGAGTTCAACAGCATCCGGCATGAATATGTGGAGATGCTCAAAGGCCAGATTGCCAAGAGCAACAACGGCATTGAGCGCACCAAGTACATCACCTTTGGGCTGCCCGCTGGCAGCGTGGCCGAGGCCCGGCCCCGGCTGGGCCGTGTGGAGGCCGATGTCATGGGCAACCTCAAACGGCTGGGGGTGCAGTCCCAGCCCTTGGATGGCCGTGACCGTCTGGCGGTGCTCCACGGCCAGATGCACCCGGGGAGCCGGGAGCCGTTCCGCTTTTCATGGAAGGACATTCCCCAGCACGGCATGGGGACGAAGGACTATATCGCCCCGGACAGCTTCGACTTCCGGCAATCCCGGACTTTCCGGATAGGCCAGTCGTGGGGCGCTGCGTCTTACTTGCAGATTTTAGCGTCGGAGCTCTCGGACAAGCTGCTGGCGGAAATCTTGGAGCTGGACGCCGAGCTCACCGTCACGCTCCATATTCAGACGGTGGATCAGCTCAAAGCAATTAAAACCATCAAGGGAAAAATCTCTGACATTGGCCGCATGAAGGCCGAGGAGCAGAAAAAGGCGGTGCGGGCCGGTTATGATATGGAGATTTTGCCCCCTGACCTCATTACCTTTTCCAAGGACGCCGCCGAGCTGCTGGCCGATCTCCAATCCCGCAACGAGCGGATGTTCCTGCTGACCTTTACCGTGGTGAACATCGCCCCCACCCGGCAGCGGCTAGAAAACGATGTGTTCACCGTGGGCGGCATCGCACAGAAATACAACTGCGCCTTGAAGCGGCTGGACTGGCAGCAGGAGCAGGGCTTCGTGTCCTCGCTGGTGCTGGGGTATAACGGCATCGAGATCCAGCGGGGCATGACCACCAGCTCCACGGCGATTTTCATTCCCTTTATGACCCGGGAGCTCCGCATGGGCGGGCAGGCACTCTACTACGGCATGAACGCCCTTTCCCACAATGTCATTATGGCTGACCGCAAGAAGCTGAAATCGGCCAACGGGATGTACCTCGGCTCCACGGGCTCCGGCAAGAGCTTCGCCGCCAAAAGAGAGCTGATCAATGTGTTCCTCGCCACCAATGACCGGATCATCGTGGTAGACCCAATGGGCGAATACGCCCCGCTGGTGCAGCGGCTGGGCGGGCAGGTCATCGACATCGCCCCGGACAGCCCCCACCACATTTCGCCTATGGATTTGCAGATGAACGCCAACGACGATGAAAGTCCGCTTTCTATGAAGGCGGATTTTTTGTTGTCCCTGTGTGAGCTGATCGTGGGCGGACGGGAGGGCTTGCAGCCCATTGAAAAGACCGTGATTGACCGCTGTGTGCGGCTGGTGTACCGGGAAATGGCGCTGGGGCTGGAAACGGCCAAAACGCCGCTGTTGCAGGATTTGTACGAGGAGCTTTTGAAGCAGCCGGAGCCGGAGGCCCGCCGTGTGGCAACGGCGTTGGAGCTCTACTGCACCGGCTCCCTCAACCTGTTCAATCACCCCACCAATGTCAACCTCAATTCCCGGGTGGTGTGTATCGTCCTCAAAGGGCTGGGCGAAAACCTCCGCAAAATCGCCATGCACACCACCAATGAGTTTGTCACGGCGGCGGTGAACGCCAACCACAAGGCCGGGATCGCTACATGGTGCTACTTTGACGAGTTCCATATCCTGCTGCGGGACGAGCTCACCGCCAGCTACTTTGTGGCCGTGTGGAAGATGCTCCGCAAAAAGGGCTGCGTCCCCAGCGCCCTCACGCAGAATGTGAAAGACCTGCTGGCAAGCCCGGCCATCTCCAACATTCTGGACAACACGGATTTTCTGATCCTGTTGTCCCAGGCCCAAAGTGACCGGGCGATCCTCGCCAAGCAGTTGGGCATTTCCGAGCACCAGCTCTCCTACATCACCCACTCCAATTCCGGCGAGGGGCTGCTGTTCTATGGAAATGTGACCATCCCGTTTGTGGATCGGTTCCCCAAGGGAGAAATCTATAACCTGCTGACCACCCGCCCGGAGGATATGGCCCATGAACGAAAAGACGAATAAGGCCGGGGCCACTTCGGGACAAAATGTCCCGAAGTCCCCAAATGGGGCCCCCACAAAGTCGGATGACTTTGTGGGGAGAGGAGGAGCAACGGAGCGGGCGGATTTTGGCGGCAGCGCTGCCAAAGAAGCTAAAGCGAAGTTTGCGACGACGAAGTTCCGGCATAAGAGCCAGCAGGAGCAGACCGCTGCCAGCAAGCTCCGCATGGAAAAGCGGGGTGAAAAGCTGGAGAAGGCCAAGGAAAAGCTGGCGAAGCAGAAACCGCCCAAGCCGCCCGGCCCGGTTCGCCGGGTGGCCGGGACGGTGGGCGGCGGCGTTCACGGTTATGTGCATGGCAAGATTTTCGAGGTGGAGCAGGACAATGTGGGCACCGAGGGCGCTCACCGTTCCGAGCTGGTGGGCGAGTCCGCCCTGCGCCACGGCAAGCGGTTTGTGCAAAAGAAAATCCGGGAGCACCCGGCCAAGGCTGTCCGCAAGGTCGAGTCCAGGCACATCAAGGCCACGGCGGACTATCACTACCGCATGGCCGCTCAGGAGCACCCGGAAATGCAGGGCAACGCCCTGTCCCGGCTGATCCAAAAGCAGAAAATCAAGCGGCAATATGCCAAACAAGCACGGGAGGCCGCCAAGCAAGGAGCCAAGGCCGCCGAAAAAACGGCAGTCACCACGGAAAAACTGGCGGCCCGGGCCGTGGGCTTCGTCAAGCGGCATCCCGTGGGGGTACTGCTGTTTGTGGCAGTGTTCCTGCTGCTGGTGATGATGCAGTCCTGTATGTCCTCGCTGGCAACGCTGGGCAACGGCACGGCAGGGGCTGTGGGGGCATCCACCTATCCCGCCGAGGACGCTGACCTGCTGGGGGCCGAAGCCGCCTATTCCGGCATGGAGGCCGATCTGCAAAACTATCTGGACACCTATACCAGCACCCACAGCTACGACGAATACCATTTTGACCTCGATGAAATAGAACACGATCCCTATGTGCTGCTGTCCATCATCAGCGCATGGCATGAGGGGGAATGGACGCTGGCTGAGGTGCAGGACACTTTGCAGATGCTCTTTGACCGCCAGTACACGCTCACGGAAACGGTGGTAACGGAAACCCGGTATGACGCAGAGGGCGATCCCTACACATGGTATATCTGCTATGTCACGCTGGAAAGCGAAAACCTTTCCCACCTGCCTGTCTACATCATGGGCGAGGAACAGCTTTCCCGGTATGCCCTCTACATGGCGACGCTGGGCAACCGTCACGATCTGTTCCCCGGCTCCGACTATGTGGACAAGTACACGGGCGATCCCGTGGAGCATGAAGTCCCCGAGGAATATCTGGCGGACGAAACCTTTTCCGCCCTGCTCACCGAGGCGGAGAAGTACATCGGCTATCCGTATGTCTGGGGCGGCTCCAGCCCGTCCACTTCCTTTGACTGCTCCGGCTATCTCTCATGGGTGCTCAATCAATGTGGCTGGAATGTGGGACGGCTGGGCGCACAGGGCCTATACAACTACTGTGCCCCCACCAGCTCACCCCAGCCGGGCGATCTGGTGTTTTTTGTTGGCACCTACGACACGCCGGGGGTCAGCCATTGTGGGCTGTATGTGGGGGATGGCTGGATGCTCCATTGTGGTGATCCCATCAGTTACACCAACCTCAACAGCAGCTATTGGCAATCTCATTTCTACGCCTACGGGCGTTTACCGTAAAGGAGGCTTTCATGGCAATTTCCAAAAGCGCAAAGATCGAGGCCGAGATTGAAAAGGTCAAGGCCAAAATCTCCGAACAGCAGGCCCGTCTGAAGGAACTGGAACAGAAAAAGGTGGAGGCGGAAAACAGCGAGATCGTGGACATCGTGCGGGGCATGAGCATCCCCCTTGCCGAGCTGCCCGTGGTGCTCCAGCAGATCCGGGCCGGGGCCACCTTGGGACAAAATGTCCCGAAGTCCGAAACCGAAGATAAGGAGGACAGCGAATGAAAAAGCGGATTAAGATGCTGACAGCGGCGCTTTGCGCCGTTGTTCTTCTGTGCGGCTTCTCCGTCACGGCCTACGCCGGGGGCGGCCCCGAATGGGAGGGCCTTGACCCTGCGGAGGAAACCACTACCCCCGAGCCCACCATTGAGCCCGGCGAGGGCTTCACCGAGGAGGGCAACCTTGTGACCCGTGATCTGCTCTATGACGAGCACACCAACAAGCAGTTTATTACCGTCCAGACCAGCGGCGGCAGCACCTTTTATATCGTCATTGACTACGACAAGCCCACCGACGAGGACGCTGAACAATATGAAACCTACTTTTTCAGCGTGGTGGACGAGGCCGATCTGCTGGCCGCTCTGGAGGCGTCCGGGACGGAACTGCCCGAGTGTACCTGTGCGGAAAAGTGCGTGGCGGGGGCAATCAATATGGATTGCCCGGTGTGCTCCACCAATATGACCGAGTGCGTGGGGGCGGAGCCCGAGCCCGAACCTGTGGAGGAGCCGGAGCCTACCCCCGAACCGGAGCCCGAACAGGCGGGCGGAAACACCGGGACGCTCCTGCTCATTCTGGCGGTGGCTCTGGTGGGCGGCGGAGCCGGGTGGTATTTCAAGGTTTACCGCCCCAAGCAGCAGCGGGCCGCTGAAACTGAGGAGGACTACGGGGACGGGCTGGAAACCTACGACGATACCCCGCCGTGGGACGAGGAGGACGAGGACGAAGCGGAGGGCGACAAATGAAATTCACCAACAGCCCTTATGAAACGATGATGCAGCAGGTTCCCCGGTATGAGCGGCCCGAGCCTGTCAAGGCCCCGGAGGGCTCCCGCTGCCACGGCTGCCCCTACTGGCAGGGGATCGGGTGCGTGGCCTGCTACCGGGAACTGCTGAAAGGCGCTGGCGGCGGGAGGTGAAGCGGTGGCCCGAGAGCTGACCCGTGAGGAAAAGGCAGCCATCCGAAAGTTGGTGACAAGGCTGTGCGCCAACTATGACCGGGATGTGGGCTGCCTGCCGTTGGACTGTCCCTGCTATATGCTGGAAAAGTGCTGGACGGGGGCGCTGTGCCGCTACTTCCGAGAGGCGGTGCTGCCCAATGATCCCGTGCTGGAGGCGTCCCTCGCTGCGGAAGGCCCCGCCCCGGAAACCCGGCCCTGCCCGGTATGCGGCAGGGCTTTTCTCCCCAATGGCCGGACACGGTATTGCTCCTCCGGCTGTGCCAGGACTGCTCTGCGGCAGCAAAAGAGAAACTACATGAGGAAAAAGCGAGGCTGATGCGTGGAAAATTAGGCCCCGGAAATGCCCATATTTCAAGGCTTTCCGGGGCCGCTTTTGAAGTGGGTAATATGTTTTCATTGGCTGCCCCAATTTAGGGCAAATGCTTTCCACACTTTGCGCCGGGACTTCGGGACATTTTGTCCCAAAGTCCCGGCCCTTTCTGCTTACAAAAAGGAGGTACTATGTACGAACAGGATAACCCGCTGAAAACCGTGGAGCTGTCCACCAAACAGAACTACAACATGATTGACGGCCTGCTGAACAACGCCCTGGCCCTGCCGCCCCAGCCCCCGGAAAAGGAGCTGGACAAGGTGAAGGAGCCCCCCAACAAGCATAGGAGCCGGGAGCGTGAGGAGCGGTGACAAAGAAACGCCGCCGCTGTGTCCATCTTCATGTGATGGTGACGCCGGAGGAGCAGGCGCTAATCAGGGAACGCATGGCCGAGGCGGGCATTTCCAATATGGGGGCCTATATGCGGAAAATGGCCTTGAACGGCTATGTGCTCCATGTTGATCTCTCGGACATCCGGGAGCTGGTGTCTCTCCAGCGGCGGTGCGCCAACAATCTCAACCAAGTGGCGATCCATGTGAACACCTACGGCGGCATTTACCCCGACGAGATCAAGGCCCTGCAACGGGACTACGCTGACCTTTGGGGGCCGCTGTCTGATCTGCTGAAAAAGCTGTCGGCGGTGGTGGAGATATAAATAAATAGCCCGGGAGTGGCTTTATGTGAAGTGACCCCCAAAAGTTAGACAATATTTGAAAGTAAAAATTGTTTAAGCAGCCGAAAGGGCTTGTTGTCTGTGAATTGCAGGCGGCAAGCCCTTCAGCTTTGCCT
>NZ_JACLZC010000086.1 GCF_016901735.1 Pseudoflavonifractor phocaeensis
CCAAGCAACTTGCTGTCCACAACCGCCGCTCAAACAACTTTCCCATGAGGCCCCTGGGCTGGCTTTCTCCCTCTGAGTTCACTGTCCAATATGTTTGACAAACCTACAGGGAAGGGAAAAACCGAGGCGTATGAGTCCGTATTACAGTTTATCAGATGGCGCCTCACCGCGCAAGGCGGCCGGCGTTATTGACAGGAAGTTCCACCCGGAGCACCACGCCGCCGGGCCGGTTTTCCGCCGTACAGCGTCCGCCGTGAAGCGCCAGGATACTCTTTACCAGCGCAAGCCCCAGCCCGGCCCCGCCGCTCTCCCGGTCCCTGGCCCAGTCTCCCCGGTAAAAGGGTTCAAAGATACGTTCCAGGGCTTCCGCCGGGATGTTGGGACCGTCGTTGTCCACGGTAAAGACCGTCTCCTCTCCTTCCCGCCGGAGCCGCACCGTCACCGTACCGCCGTTGGCGCAGAACCGCGCCGCGTTGGAGGCCAGATTGTCCGCCGCCTGCTCCATGCGCCTCCGGTCGCAGGTATTGGTACAGTCGTCCAGCAGGAGGGATAATGTTCCGCCTTTTTGGGCTAAAATCTGTTCATAGCGGCCGAACACCTGGGCCAGCAGCGCTTTCAGGTCCACTGCTTCCATCCGGAGGGGTGTTTTCCCGCTGTCGATACGGGTCAGCTCCAGCAGATCCTCCACCAGTTTTCCCGTCCGGTTGGCCTCTTCCATCAAAACACGAAGATATGCTTCCCGCTTGTCCGGCGCGATGTCCTCCTGCAAGCCCTCCGCATAGGACCGCAGCACCGCTGCCGGCGTCTTTAACTCATGGGCCACCGCCCGCATCAGGTCCCGTTCCCGCTCCAGGTCCTGTTTTAACGCCGCCTGGGCGTGGTTGAAGGCATCGGCCAGCTGATTGATTTCTCGTACTGGTCCCAAAACGGTACATTTTGTACCCGACGCTGTGGCCCGCTGCAAATTCTCCAGCGGCTGGATGATCTGCTTGGCCAGATAGCGGGAGAGGAACAGGAGTACAGCCAGAGCCAGCAGCAGAGATTTGATAAGCGTACCGCCAATACGTTCCCAGATGATCTCGCTTTTGGATAGGGAGATACCCAGATAAATCTGACCACGGTCCTGCATGGGGCCGTCTGACTGGTCGGCACGCTCCGTCTGACTGTCAGTTGGCATATAGACAGAAACAGAATCCACCCACTGGACGTGCTCTCCCCGGATCGCCCGATCCACCAGAATCTGCGCCATCTCAAAGTGCTGCAAGTGTCGTTCCATTTCTTCCCGCTCCGCCGGTTTGCCCGTTTCTGTCCACTCCGCAATCCTGCTGCTCAGCTCCAGATAGTCCACCGGTACCGTCTCCAGTTCTGTGTCCTCCTCTCCGATGTCCACCACCAAATCGTTTCCGCCATTGGTCAGCCGCAGGATGATCTGGTGGACATGTACCGTATTTCCATCCACCCAGCCCCGCACCTCTGCTTTTCTCACCTGGACATCGCGGCTCAGTTCATATGTATCCCACTCTCTTCCGATTTTCTCATTTTTCGCCAAAATCCATTCCGCCAGAATCAATTGGCCCTCCCGGTCCAGATTGTCCAGATTCAGCTGTACCACTTCTCCGGTATCCGCCCGAACGGCTTCCCCCCAGGAAATGGAACTTTCTGCCGCCCGCTGACCGGATGGGTCCACAGCCACCAAGGCAGCCTCCGCATCTCCTTGTGTGATGCCGCTCTGGTATTGATGCAGAAACGCGCGTTCCCGTTCCCACGCATCTTCCGGCAGGTTATAAAAATACATTACATCCTGGTGCAGCTTCTGCTCCAGGCTGTTGTCCACCTCTTCCACTGTCTGGAGCAGCAGCAATCCCATGAGCAGCGCCCAGATACCCAGCACCGTCCCTGCCATGGCCCATATGAGACGCCACCGCAGCGGTTGTCCTGCTTTGTGCTTTTTCATTTCGCTCCCTCCTTCAACTGATAGCCCGCTTTATAGACGGTTTTGATCTGTTTACCCGCCGGGCCCAGCGCCGCCCGGAGGTTTTTGATCTGCACATCCACCGCCCGGCTGTCCCCCTCGAAGTCAAGGCCCCACACCTTATCGAGAAGCTGTTCCCGGCTCAGGACCTGTCCTCTGTTGCGCATCAGGCACAGCAGCAGGTCAAACGCCCGGGGCGAGAGGGGGCAGGGCTGGCCGGACACGGCGCAGGTCCGGGGCCCCGGGTGGACGGTGACGGCCCCGCAGGTCAGCACCTCGCTGCTGCTCCCAGCCGTCCGCCGGATGAGGGCCATGGTCTTGGCGTAGAGCACCGCCAGGGAAAAGGGCTTGGTGATGTAGTCGTCCGCCCCCAGCTCGTATCCGTGGAGGGCGTATTCCTCACCCCCCAGGGCGGTGAGGAATAGCACCGGTACGCCGCTTCTCTCCCGCACCGCCCGGCACACCGCGAAGCCGTCCGCCCCGGGCATCATCACGTCCAGCAGCACGGCGTCGTAATCGTGGGCCCGCAGCAGGTCCAGCGCCTCCTCGCCGTCCTTGGCCAGGGTACAGTCCGCACCGTGGGCAAGGAAGTAATCTTGGATGATGGCCGCCAGGCGGGGCTCATCCTCGGCGGCTAAAATTTGATAGGCCATGTTGGTTCCTCCTTTCTTCCGAGGATAGGGTAGCATAGAGTTATGTTGGTTTTGTGTTTTGCGCAAAAAAGGACCCGTCGCCATGGTTGGGACGGGTCCACAGGAAGATATAAGAGGGACGGGGTGTGCACGCGCCAGCGCGTGCAGGGGGATTCCGCACGCCGCGGCATGCGGCCAGGGACGCCGTCCCTGGACCCCGCCGCTTTTTGCAAAAAGCGGGCAAAAACCGTTATCTCCGGCCGCCGCCAAAACCGCCGCCCCGGCCACCGCCGAAGCCGCCCCCACGGCCGCCGCCGTGACCGCCGCCGAAGCTGCCGCCTCTGCCGGCGCCGGAGCGTCCGCCGCCATGACCGCCGCCGAAACCGCCGCCCCGGCCAAAGCCGCCCATACCGCCGAAACCGCCGGGATTTCCGCCGCCAGGCCGGGGACCGCCGGGCCTGGGACCGCTTCCCGGTCCGGGTCCACGGGGACCTCTGGGGGGAGGCGGACTGTGCCACCGGCGCTCATACCAGCCCCAGCCAGGCCGGTGCCAGAACAAGATGGGCCGGAACACCACCGGAGGCGTACCCATTCCGCCATAGCGGCGGCGGTAGGTGTCATAGCGGTAGTGGTCGGCAACGGAGGCCGCCAGGAGCACCGCCACCACCAGAACCACCAGAATGGTGAGCCAGCGGGCGGGGGTGTGGTAGCCCGCGGCGGAATAGCCGCTGTACCCCTCGTTGCCCAGGCCGAAGGTGTCATAATAGAGTTCGTTGACGGCGGAGAAAAGGTTCAGAACGCCTTTCCCGTACCGTCCGGCGGCAAAGTCGGCCTCCAGATACTGGTCCAGGTAGCGGCTGACCACGTCGTCGGGCATCATGGAGTAAAAGTCGTCGCCGGTGAGGAAATAATAATCTCCAGACCCGGCGGTCTCCAGTACCAGGATGGCGTCGCCCGCGCCCAGCTGCCAGCGGTTGGCCCAGTCCAGGGCGGTATCATAGAGGGAGTCGTCGCCGCTCTCGGTGAGGGTCACCACGGCGACGATGCTGTTATACCGCGCATCCCAGTTGGCGTTGTAGAGCAGGATGGATTTCTCCTCGCCGGCGGAGAACAGGTCCGCGCCGTCGGAGAGGTATTTGGAGAGGTAGGCGGTATCCAAGGTGGTATCCAGGTCGGTTTTTCCGCCCGCCACCTGCTGCTGCGGGCGGCGGAGCTGACCGATGCCCACAGCCGCCGCGATCAGCACCAGTACAACGAGAACGGCTACCCAGGTTTTTTTCCATACTTTCATGAGAGGTTCTCCTTCCGGTCAGGGGAAACGGAAACGGTACTCAGCCCCGCAGCTCCAGCAGCTTCTGCTTGAGCTGGCCCTCGATGCGGCCCAGCTCAGCCTCGGCCTCCCGGCGCTTCTGGGCGCCCTCGTTCTGGATCTTCATGACCTCGTCCAGGGTGGAGATGAGCTGCTCGTTGGTGTGCTGGAGGGTCTGGATGTCCACCACGCCCCGCTCGGCCTCCCGGGCGGTGTCGATGGTGCCCATTTTGAGCATCTCGGCGTTTTTGCGCAGGAGGTCGTTGGTCATGTTGGTGACGGCGCTCTGGGCCGCGGTGGCCTGGCGGGAGTGCTCCAGCCCCAGGGAGAGCACCATCTGGCTCTTCCAGAGGGGGATGGTATTCACCAGAGAGGACTGGATCTTTTCCAGCATGAGGGCGTCGTTGTTCTGAATGAGGCGGGTCTGGGGACCCATCTGGATGGAGATCATCCGGGTCAGCTCCAGGTCGTGGAGCTTCTTTTCAAAGCGGCTGCACATGTTGGCCAGGTCGTTGTAAGCCTGGGCGTCCTCCTGGGCGCCGGTCTGGGTGGCCTTGAGGCGCAGCTGCTCCAGCTCGTTGGCCCGCACCTGCTGGAGGCGTTTTTTGCCTGCCAGGATATACATGGTGAGCTCTTTATAGTATTTGGTGTTGAGCTCATACATCTGGTCCAGCATGGCGATGTCCTTCATCAGGGTGACCTGATGGCCCTCCAGAATGGTGACGATCTTGTCCACGTTGACCTCGGCCCGGGTGTAGGCCACCTTCAGGGCCTCCAGCTCATCCTTTTTCTTCTGGAAAAAGCCCAGAATACCGCTTTTTTTCTCCTCCGGCGCGCCGGCGTGCTTGAGCTCCACCACCAGGGAGGAGAGGGCCTCGCCGATTTCTCCCAGGTCCTTGGTGCGCACCGATTCCAGGGCGTTCTCCGAAAAGGCGGCGATGTTCTTCTGGGCGGCGGCGCCGTACTGAAAGACCAGGTTAGAGTCGGTGATGTCGATTTTCTGGGCAAAATCCTCCACCATTTTCCGCTCGCTCTCCGAAAGGCGGCTCTCCTCCAGCGCCACGCTGTCCACATCCTTCCCCGCCTGGGCGGCGGCTGCGGTGGGGTCCAGCGTCAAGGTGGGGGCCTGAGGCGCGGCGGGCACGGTCTCATTGGGCGTCAGGGTCAGCTGAGGGGTCATATCCATTTGATCTGCCATGGTGGTTCTTCCTTTCTTATTCTCTTATTTCAATTGCCGGGCATCTGCATCCCGCCCAAACCTTCCCGGGCCAGCATCTGCTCCAGCACAGTGATGTCGGTGGAGATGTCCAGGGCCTCGTCCCCGAACAGGCCGTCCAGCTGCTGGTCAAAGGCTTTGACGATGGTGTCCATAATATCCTCCACCCGGCCCTTGGTGCCGTCGATGTTGGCCCCCGACACGCCCGCGGCGTCCATCCGGTCGTAGGCGTTGAGCAGCTTGAGGGTGGTGGGGAGGTAATAGTTCAAAAAGCGCCGGATCTGGGGGAGCTTGGCGGGATTCTGGGCCACATGGTCCAGGATCTTTCCCGTCACCTGCTCCAGGTGGTCGATCTGGTCGGAGATTTTTTTGTCGGCGATGCTGTCGCTGAGACGGCGCATCTCGCCCACCGCCCGGTCCCGCTCGGCCAAAAGGGCGGCCACCTCCGGGTCCGTCTCGGGCGCGGTCTGCCTGGTCTGCTGTTCCCGGGCGGGCTGCTCCTGCTGGGTCTGTCCGCCCTTGGACGACCAATTGTAAGCCTTGGCC
Organism: Pseudoflavonifractor phocaeensis; assembly: GCF_016901735.1. Classification (GTDB taxonomy): domain Bacteria; phylum Bacillota; class Clostridia; order Oscillospirales; family Oscillospiraceae; genus Pseudoflavonifractor_A. The sequence continues at coordinate 5,676 of NZ_JACLZC010000086.1, forward strand.
TCCGCCTGCTTCTGCTCCGGCTCCGGCTCGGGCGTATTGATCTGGCGGTCCGGCCAGATCTTCCGCGCCGCCAAAAAGACCACCGCCGAGGCCGCCGCCGCCGCGGCGTAATGGATGGGCTCGTAAAGGGGCAGAAAGATCCCCCAGGCCAGCCATGTGACGCCGATGGCATAGATGGGCGCCGTGGAACGAATTACTTTCTTTGCCATAGGAAGTCCCTCCAGGGTCTGAAAGAGTGTTCAGATTCATTGTACCTTTCCCGGATGTAGGTGTCAAGAACACGTTGACTTTAGGGGAAAAAGTCAGTATGATATAGGGTATATTGGCTGAAAGGACCATGTGCGCTGGGCGCTGACGCCCTCCCACCGCCCCCGGCCACACTAAAGAACGACCGCAGCCGCCCTGTGTGTCGGGAGAGAAAAGAGGACCGCTATGCTCACACTCAACGAATTCAAAAACGCCCGCAGCGTACTCTCCGGCGTCATCTCCAAAACCAGCCTGGTTTACAGCCCCGCCTTTTCCAAGGCCACCGGAAACAACGTATACATCAAGCCGGAAAATATGCAGGTCACCGGCGCCTACAAGATCCGCGGCGCCTATTATAAGATCAGCACCCTGACCGAAGAGGAGAAGAGCCGGGGCCTCATCACCGCCTCGGCGGGCAACCATGCCCAGGGCGTGGCCTACGCCGCCCAGGCCGCCGGCGTGAGCGCCACCATCGTCATGCCCACCACCACCCCCCTGGTGAAGGTCAACAACACCAAGGACTACGGCGCGGAGGTCATCCTTCACGGCGAGACCTTCGACGACGCCGCCGCCCTGGCCGCCCAGCTCTCCGAGGAGCGGGGCCTTACCTACGTCCATCCCTTCAACGACCCGGCCATCGCCACCGGTCAGGGCACCATCTCCTATGAGATTTTCCAGGACCTGCCCGACGTGGACGTGATTTTGGTGCCCATCGGCGGCGGCGGACTGGCCACCGGCGTGGCCACCCTGGCCAAGCTCCTCAACCCCAGCGTCACCGTCATCGGCGTGGAGCCCACCGGCGCCGCCTGCATGAAGGCCAGCCTGGAGGCCGGCCATGTGGTCACCCTCCCCACCGTCAACACCATCGCCGACGGCGTGGCCGTCAAGACCCCCGGCGACCAGATCTTCCCCTTCATTCAGCAGAACCTGGACGACATCATCACCATCGACGACAGCGAACTGGTGGACGCCTTCCTGGATATGATGGAAAAGCATAAGATGATCGTGGAAAACGCCGGACTCCTCCCCATCGCCGCCCTGTCCCACCTGAAATGCCGGGGGAGCAACGTGGTCCCCGTGCTGTCGGGCGGCAATATGGACGTCATCACCATCTCCTCCCTGGTGCAGCATGGCCTCATCAACCGGGGCCGGGTGTTTACCTTCTCGGTACAGCTCCCCGACCGGCCCGGCGAGCTGCTGCGGGTGGCCCAGGTGGTGGCCAAGGAAAACGGCAACATCATCAAGCTGGAGCACAACCAGTTCGTCAACATCAACCGGCAGGCCGGCGTGGAGCTGAAGGTCACCACCGAGGCCTTCGGCCATGTCCATAAAAATACCATCCTGGACGCCCTCCGCGCCCAGGGCTACGACGCCCAGGTGGTCAACACCATTCTCTGAGCCGTGGGCCTCTCCATCCAGTATAGCACCGGCTTTGTGTCCTTCGCTTTTCGATTTTTTTACAGGAGGATGAAAACATGATTAAAATTGCTCCCTCCATCCTGTCGGCCGACTTCGCCAATCTGGAGCGGGACATCCGCCGGGTGTCCTCCGCCGACTGGCTCCATGTGGACGTGATGGACGGTCATTTCGTGCCCAACATCACCATCGGCGTGCCGGTGGTCAAGTCCATCCGCAAATGCACCGACTTTTTCCTGGACGTCCATCTCATGATCGAAAAGCCGGCGCGCTATGTGGAGGCCTTCGCCAAGGCGGGGGCCGACCTGCTCTCGGTCCACCTGGAGGCCGACGGTCCCGCCGGCATCGCCGAAGCCCTGCGGGCCATGGACGACTGCGGCATAAAAAAGGCGGTGGCCCTTCGGCCCATCACCGCGCCCCGGGCCATTCTCCCCTATCTGGAGCAGCTGGACATGGTGCTGGTCATGACGGTGGAGCCCGGCTTCGGCGGCCAGGCCTTTATGGACAGCCAGCTGGATACCATCGCCCAGGTCCGCTCCCTCATTGACCGAGTCAATCCCTCCTGCCGGCTGGAGGTGGACGGCGGCATCAATGCCAAGACCGCCCCCCGGGTCATCCAGGCCGGCGCCGACACCCTGGTGGCCGGCTCCGCCGTCTACGGCGCCGCCGATCCCAGCGTGGTCATCTCGGCCCTGCGGGGCTGACCGGGGAGGATATCCATGCAGTATTTTCCCCCGGCTTTGGAAAAACTCACCGAGCAATTTGCCCGCCTTCCCGGCATCGGTCACAAAAGCGCCCAGCGTCTGGCCTTCTATATTCTGTCCCAGCCGCCGGAGGAGGTCCAGGCCTTCGCCGACGCCCTCACCGGGGCCAAGCACGCCATCGCCCTGTGCCCCATCTGCCAGAACCTCACCGAGGGCGACGGCCCCTGCTCCATCTGCGCCAATCCCAAGCGGGACAAATCCACCATCTGTGTGGTGGCCAGCCCCAAGGACGTGGTGGCCATCGAGCGGGCCCGGGAATATGAGGGGGTTTACCATGTGCTCCACGGGGTCATTTCCCCCATGAACCATGTGGGACCCGATGACCTGTACGTCAAGGAGCTGCTGGGCCGGGTGGCCGAGGGTCCGGTTCGGGAGGTCATCATGGCCACCAACCCGGACACCGAGGGCGAAGCCACCGCCATGTACCTCTCCCGGCTGCTCAAGCCCTTCGGCGTGAAGGTCTCCCGCTTGGCCTACGGCATCCCGGTGGGCAGCCACCTGGAATACACCGACGACGCTACCCTCATGCGCGCCCTGGAAGGCCGCCGCGAGATGCGTTAAACGAAAACACACCTTCTTCCCTGTCTTTTCAGGTTGGAAGGTGTGTTTTTTATCCATCATAGGGGCGCACAACGTACACCCGCCGCTTATCGCCTGGGTTGAACAAGGACGCGGGCGACCACAAGGGTCGCCCCTATGTGTGGGGCGAATACCGCCTGCCCACCGCCGTTTATTGCCATGGTTCCGAAACAAGGAAGCCCCGGACCAGCGGTCCGGGGCCCAGGCTGTCGAAAAAGTGGAACGTGTTGCAGGAAACGTCAAAATGCCTGCATGGATGCGGGCGACCACAAGGGTCGCCCCTACAAGACGGGAGGGGATCGCACTCCCCCGCCG
>NZ_JACLZC010000087.1 GCF_016901735.1 Pseudoflavonifractor phocaeensis
GAAGAAACCCTGTTCATCGTTTCCCTTTACCCGCAGAGGGCTTCTCGTGCATGGGAAGTACCCCCACATCGTAGGGGCGACCCTTGTGGTCGCCCGCTTCCATGCAGGCACGTTGACGTTTCCTGCACCGCATTCCACTTCTTCGACAGACTGAAAGGAGCGTGGAAGGAAAAACCTTCCACGCTCCTTTTTTGGCGCGTTCAGCCGTTGTCCTGTGTGTCCTGAGCCTTTTCCTTGAGGAAGGAGGAGGATTTTTTGTCATCCAGTCCGGGGATGAAGAGGAATTTCCGAATGGTAAAGAGCAGCGCGATCGAAACCACCATGATGAGATTTTCCACAGCGCTGGTGTGCTCAATAACCATCTGACGGGCGATGGCGAAGAGGAGAACCTCCACCACCGAGCTCATGTTGTGACGGCTGAGCATTTTCAAAAACTCAATGCCGATGACCACGGTAAAGGCGGTGGCCAGGAATTGGGTCAGCAGGTCCACGTTGGAGGCGCTGTTGGCCATGATATGCAGCTCTACCAGCACCGCATACAGGGAGATCGCAATGGCGACAATGACGATGAGGCTGACCAAAATTTCCAGAAACTGGGCAATCCTGTAAATGATATTGGGAATTTTGACTTTCAGAAGTTCGCTGTCCACAGGGACCATCCTTTCTGTTCTAGGGTGGTGCTTAGCGATGGGAGGCAAAGAGCTGGATAAGACCGTCCACCTCAGAGGGCTTGGTGGCGAAGCTGGACACAAAACGGATGACCGTGTGGTTGGGCTCCTCCGCAGGTCCCCAGATCTCAAAGGCGCAGTGCCGCTCCAAAATGGGAAGGAAGAGATTGGGGACGATGGGGAAAATCTGATTGGTGGGGGACTCATAGAAGAAGGAAACGCCCAGGTCCTTCAGCCCCTGCTGGAGCTTCTGGGCCATTTCGTTGGCGTGGCGGGCCAGTTGGAAGTAGAGGCCGTCGGTGAGGAGGGCCTCAAACTGCGCGCCCAGCAGCCAGCCCTTGGCCAGCACGCCGCCGCGTTGCTTTTTGAGACGGAAGAGTCCGGGGACATAGACCGACTCCTGCAGCACCAGAGCCTCTCCCATGAGGGCGCCGTTTTTGGTTCCGCCAATATAGAAGGCGTCGGTGAACCGGGCCAGATCGGGTAGGGTCAGGTCATTGCCCTGGGCGGTCAGGGCGCAGCCCAGCCGTGCGCCGTCCAGGAAGAGGAACATATTGTTGGAATGGGCGCAGTTATAAAGCTGTTCCAGTTCCGCGCTGGTGTAGATGCCGCCGGTCTCGGTGGCGTCGGAGATATAGAGCAGTCCGGGCTGGACCATATGGCTGTGCTGATAGGGGACGATGGCAGCCTGTACCAGTTCGGGCGTCAGCTTTCCGTCGGGGCCCACCGGGACGGGGATCACCTTATGTCCGGTGGCCTCTACCGCGCCGGCCTCGTGGCCGTTGATGTGGCCGCTCTGGGCGCAGACCACCCCTTCCCAGGGGCGGAGCAGACCCGCGATGGTGATGAGGTTGGCAGCGGTGCCGCCGATGAAGAAATGTACATCCGCTTCGGGCGCCTGGCAGAGGTCCCGAATCAGGCTGACGGCCTTGGCGCAGTATTCATCGTCGCCGTAGCCGGGGAGCCCCTCCAGATTGGTTGCCAGAACGGCCTCAAGCACCTTGGGATGTGCGCCGAAGGAGTAGTCATTGCGAAATTGATACATGGGGAGGACCACCTTATCCATTCAAAAGATTATTTCACCTTAAAACTGTCTTTCAGGCTGACAGAGCGGTTGAACACCAGATGACCGGTGGCAGAGTCCTTGCTGTCGACGCAGAAATAGCCCTGACGGAGGAACTGGAAGGAGGCGGGGGCGGTAGCGCTGGCCAGGCTGGCCTCCACCTTGGCGTCGGTGAGGATCTCGAGGGAATTGGGGTTGAGGCAGTCCAGGAAATTCTTGTCGCCGGCGTCGGGATCGGGGTCGGAGAAGAGGTTGTCGTAGAGGCGCACCTCGGCGTCGACGGCGGTGGAGGCGTCCACCCAGTGGATGGTGGCGCCCTTGACCTTGCGGCCGTCGGCGGGATCGCCGCCCCGGCTGTCGGGGTCGTACTCGCAGAGGATCTCGGTGACCTTGCCGGTCTCGTCCTTGACGCAGCCGGTGCAGCGGATGAGATAGGCGCCCTTCAGGCGGCACTCGGGGCCGTTGGGGTAGAGGCGCTTATATTTGGGCACGGGAGTTTCGAGGAAGTCCTCGGCCTCCACGTAGAGGTGCTTGGAGAAAGAGATTTCCCGGCTGCCGTCCTCGGGACGGTTGGGGTTATTTTCCACCGTAAAGGTCTCGCTCTGCCCGTCGGGGTAGTTGGTAATGGTGAGCTTGACGGGGCGGAGGACCGCCATGACCCGCTGGGCGCTCTCGTTCAGGTCCTCCCGGAGGCAGTGCTCCAAAAAGGCGTACTCCACGGTGGAAGCGGCCTTGCTCACGCCGTTGCGCTCGGAGAAGTTGCGGATGGACTTGGGGGTGTAGCCCCGGCGGCGGAGGCCGCAGAGGGTGGGCATCCGGGGATCATCCCAGCCGGAGACTTTCCCGTCCTCCACCAGGGCGCGGAGCTTGCGCTTGGACATGACGGTGTAGTTGATGCCCAGGCGGGCAAACTCGATCTGCCGGGGTTTTGCGGGGAGGTCGCAGTGGGCCACCACCCAGTCGTAGAGAGGCCGGTGGTCCTCAAACTCCAGGGAGCAGAGGGAGTGGGTGATCCCCTCCAGGGCGTCCTCGATGGGGTGGGCGAAGTCGTACATGGGATAGATGCACCACTTGTCGCCCTGGCGGTGGTGGTGCATATGGTTGATGCGGTAGATGACCGGGTCGCGCATATTGAAGTTGCCGCTCTCCAGGTCGATCTTGGCCCGGAGGGTCATGGCGCCGTTGGGGAATTCGCCGGCCCGCATCCGGGCGAAGAGGTCCAGGGACTCCTGGATGGGGCGGTCCCGGTAGGGGGAGCGGGCGGGGGTGTTGACGTCGCCGCGGTACTCCTTGAACTGCTCCGGGGTGAGCTCACAGACGTAAGCCAGGCCCTTCTTGATGAGGTCCACCGCCAGCTCGTACATTTTTTCAAAGTAATCGGAGGCGAAGAAGAACCGGTTGCCCCAGTCGTAGCCCAGCCAGTGGATATCCTCCTGGATGGCGTCCACGAACTCCTCATCCTCCTTGGTGGGGTTGGTGTCGTCCATGCGGAGGTTGCAGAGGCCGCCGTACTTTTCGGCGGTGCCAAAGTCGATAAAAATGGCCTTGGCGTGGCCGATGTGCAGGTAGCCGTTGGGCTCGGGGGGGAAACGGGTGTGAACGGTCAGCCCTTGGAACTGACCGCCCTGCGCGATATCCTCGTCGATGAAGTCATGGATAAAGTTCTGGGCCATCACGGGGGTATTCAGTTCGTCGGGCATGTATGTCACTCCTTACAAAAATTCAGGCGGCTTTTGGAAGCCGTCCTCTTATTATATCTCCCATTGAAATCCTTGGCAAGTGTTTTCCTTGACTTTGCCCGACCGGGAGGCATAAAATACACGTTAGTCAACAAGAGAGAAGGAATGTATGGATGGAAAGTCTGATGTTCAGCCTCAACGCCACGGTACCGGTGTTTCTGGTCATGGCGGTGGGCTATCTGCTCCGCCGGATCGGGATACTGGACGAGCATTTTGTAACGGTGTCCAACCGGTTTAATTTTAAGGTAACGCTGCCGGTGCTGCTTTTTCTGGACATGGCCTCCACCGATCTGGGGGCGACCTTTGACGGGAAGCTGGTGCTCTTCTGCGCGGGGGTGACGACCGTCGCCTTTTTTGTCATCTGGGGCCTGACTCGGGCGCTGATGAAGGACCGCTCCATGCGCGGCGCTTTTGTGCAGGCCAGCTACCGGTGCAGTGTGGCGGTGATGGGGGTCGCATTGATGCAGAACATCTATGGGGACGCCGGCCCGGCGCCCATGATGATCCTGGGCGCGGTGCCCCTCTTTAATATTTACGCCGTACTGGTGCTGACGGCGGAGGGCCCGGAGGAGGAGGGCAAGGGCAAGCTGATGCGCACGGTGCGCAATGTGGTCAGCAATCCGCTGCTCATTGCCATCGTGCTGGGCACCATTTCGGCCCTGCTGCGCCTCCAGTATCCGCCCATTGTGTCCAAAACCCTGGAGACGGTGGGCAGTCTGGCCACGCCCCAGGCGCTGGTGTGCATCGGCGCAGGCTTTGAGGGCAAAAAAGCCCTGGCCAAGGTGAAGCCCACGGCAGCGGCGGCCTTTCTCAAACTGGTGCTTCTGCCGGCGGTTTTTCTGCCGCTGGCGGTGGCCATGGGCTTCCGGGACGGGGCGCTGGTGTGTATCGTCATCATGCTGGGCACCGCCACCACCCCCAGCAGCTACGTCATGGCCCAGAGCATGGGAGGCGACGGGGTGCTCACCTCCAGCGTTATCGTGAGTACCACCCTGCTCTCCGCCCTGACGTTGACCTTCTGGCTTTTTCTGGTGCGGTTTCTGGGACTGGTGGCCTGAAGAAGAACAGTATAAGAGGCGGTCCGTCCCTGGACCGCCTCTTATACTTGATGTTTGGATGGATGTGGTTGGAACAAAAGGAAAACCGGGAGGAAATGAGAGAACTGGGACTCCGGAACGTCCCGCCCCTCCCGCGACGCTCTCGGTGAGAACGCCGGGGGAGAGGTCCGGACCTGTTTAGGGGGGGAAGGCCCGGCGCTCCCTGTGAGGTGTGTTAGTTAGCTGCAACTAACTGATGGAGTTAGGATAGCACAACCGTCCCCAAAAGTCAAGGGGGAAAGCGGAAAATTTTTGGAGGCTTTTTTCCGCGGCGGCCCCTTTGCCCGCCTTGACACGAAGATAAGAGGGATAGTATAATAGCGGCGCAAAGAGGCGGTTTTACCGTGTACGAAGGATTCTGCGGTGAAACCGGCTGTTTCGCGGCTCTGAAATTAGCAAATGCTAACTAATAAGAAATGGATGCGTGAGGAATGAGAAGCGAGAGAGACGGAAAGAAGGGGACGCTGGAGGGCCTGGCGCCCGGCGAACGGGGCGTGATTCTGCGGGTAGGCAACGAACGGGGCCCGGTGAAGCGGCGGCTGGTAGATATGGGCCTGACGCCGGGTACCGAGGTCATGGTACGCAAGATCGCTCCCTTTGGCGACCCGATTGAGGTCAATATCCGGGGGTATGAGCTGTCCCTGCGGCGGGAAGATGCCAGACAGATCGTGATAGCCACCGGTGAGGAAGCGGAGGCGGCGTCATTGATCCGCCGGAAGCGGTCCGGGATGGTACAGCACATCCCGGACGAGGAGACGCTGCGCCGGATGGACGCCGACCACGCCCACGAGGCGGCGGAGCACGGCGGCGAGCCGGACTACGCCAGTCACGACAGCCGGGAGATGAAGCTGGCGCTGGTGGGCAATCCCAACTGCGGCAAGACCACCCTGTTCAACGCCCTGACCGGCTCCAATCAATATGTGGGCAACTGGCCCGGCGTGACGGTGGAGAAGAAGGAGGGCAGGGCCCAGGTGGACGGAAAGCCGGTGACGGTGGTGGACCTGCCGGGCATTTACTCCCTGTCTCCCTACTCCATGGAGGAGATCGTGGCCCGTGATTTTATCGTTGGGGAGCATCCCGACGCCATCATCAACATCATCGACGCCACCAACATTGAGCGCAACCTCTATCTGACGGCCCAGCTTCTGGAGCTGGAGCGTCCCATGGTGATCGCCCTGAACTTTATGGACGAGGTGGAGAAGCACGGGGACAGGATCGAGGTGGCGGCTCTGTCCCGCGGCCTGGGGGTGCCGGTGATTCCCATTACCGCCCGGACGGGTAAGAACATCCAGACCCTGCTGGAGGTGGCTCATAGGCAGATGCACGTGGGGGTGACGGTGGAACCGGACGATTTGTACGACGGCTTCACCCATCAGATCCACCATAAAATGGGTGAGATCATCCATGATAAGGCTTACGCCGCCAACATTCCGGCCCACTGGGCGTCCATCAAGCTTTTGGAGGGCGACAATCTGGTGGAGGAGGGCCTGGGACTGGACGGGGGAGAAAAGCGGCGGGTAGAGGCGGTGTGCAGCGAATACGAGGGGGCCTATGTCCTGGGTGACCGGGAGACCCTCATCGCCGACAGCCGTTACCGGTTCATCCAGAGCGTGGTGTCCCAGTCGGTCAAAAAGGGGCCCAAGGCCGACGGACTTACCCTGTCGGACAAGATCGACGCGGTGGTCACCCATAAGATCCTGGCGGTGCCGGTCTTTCTGCTGATGATGCTGGCCATGTTTGCCATTACCTTCGGGCCGGGACAAGCGCTGTCCGACCTGGTGGACGCGGGCATCAGCGGCGGGGTATCCGAGTGGGTACGGGGGCTGCTGGCCGCCGCCGGCACGGCGCCCTGGGTGGAGAGCCTGCTGGTGGACGGCATCATTGCCGGCGTGGGCGGCGTGCTGGTGTTCCTGCCGCAAATCGCCATTTTGTTTTTCTTCCTCTCGTTTTTGGAGGACTCGGGCTATATGTCCCGGGCCGCCTTTATCATGGACCGTCTGCTGCGCCGGTTTGGTCTTTCGGGCAAGGCGTTTATTCCCATGCTCATGGGCTTTGGCTGTACGGTGCCGGCGGTCATGGGCGCCCGCACCATGGAGCACGAGAAGGACCGGCGCATGACCATTATGCTGGTGCCCTTCATGTCCTGTTCGGCCCGTCTGCCGGTGTACGGCCTGATGACCGCCGCTTTCTTTGCCAGGTGGAGCGGTCTGGTGGTCTTTTCTCTCTACTTACTGGGGCTGATCTGTGCCATTTTGTCCGGTATTTTGCTGAAAAAGCTGGTCTTTAAGGGGGAACCCGCCGCCTTTGTGCTGGAGCTGCCGCCCTACCGGATGCCCACCCTGAAGAACATGGCCCTCCACGTCTGGGAGAAGGTCCGGGGCTTTCTGGTCAAGGCGGGCACGCTGATTTTGGCCATGAGCGTGTTGCTCTGGTTCCTCAAGACCTTTGGGTGGAATGGCGGTCTCACCATGGTGACCGACGCGGAGCACTCCTTCCTGGGCGGCATTGGCGGAGCCATTGCGCCGCTGCTGATCCCGCTGGGCTTCGGCACCTGGCAGGCGGCGGTGGCCCTTCTCACCGGCCTCATCGCCAAGGAGATGGTGGTGTCCTCCATGAGCCTGTTCTATGGCTTTTCCATGAGCGCCAGCGGGGCCACGGTGGCGGCGGCGCTGTCCGGGACCTTTGCCGACCCGGTGGCGGCCTATGCCTTTTTGGTGTTCGTGTTGCTCTATGTGCCCTGCGTGGCGGCGGTGTCCACCATTTACCGGGAGATGAACAGCCTGAAGTGGACCCTGGCCTCCATCGCCTGGCAGCTGGGCGCGGCCTATCTGGTGTCCTTCCTGGTCTATCAGATCGGTTCTCTCCTGTTCTGAGCGGGAGGGATGGAGATGCTGAAATATGTGATATATGGAGCCGTGGCGCTGCTGGCGGTATGGGCGGTGTGGTATGTGATCCGCCACATCCTCCGCCAGGTCAGAGGTCAGGGCGGCTGCTCGGGCGATTGCTCCGGCTGCTCCTGCGGCTGCAAGCGAAAATAAGAGAACGAGGTCAGAACCTGGATGCAGGTTTCCTGACCTCGTTTTGTTTCCCTATCTTTTATCTCTTATCTCCCTCACACTCCCTCGAACTGCATCTGATAATAGCGGTGATAGATACCGTTCTGGGCCATGAGAGTTTCGTGGGTACCCCGTTCGGCGATGCCGTCGGCGGTGAGGACCAAAATCTCATCGGCGCTGCGGATGGTGGAGAGGCGGTGGGCGATGGTAATGGTGGTGCGGTTGCGGGCCAGCCGCTCCAGGCTCTCCTGGATGTGCCGCTCGCTCTCGTTGTCCAGAGCGGAGGTAGCCTCGTCCAGGATGAGGATGGGGGGATTTTTCAGGAAAACCCGGGCAATGGCGATGCGCTGCTTCTGGCCGCCGGAGAGCCGCGCTCCCCGTTCGCCCACGAAGGTGTCATACCCGTCGGGAAGGGAGAGAATAAAATCGTGGATGTTGGCCTCTCTGGCGGCGGAGACGATCTCCTCCTGGGACGCGCCGGGCTTGCCGTAGGCGATGTTTTCCCGGATGGTGCCGGAGAAGAGGTACACGTCCTGCTGCACGATGCCGATCTGGCTGCGGAGGCTTTGCAGGGTGACGGTGCGCACATCGTGTCCGTCGATGGTGACTGAGCCGTCCAGCACGTCATAGAACCGGGGGAGGAGGGAGCAGAGGGTGGTTTTTCCGCCGCCGGAGGGGCCCACCAGGGCCACCGAGCGCCCGGCAGGGATGGAGAAGGAGAGGTGGGAGAGGACGGGCTCGTCGTCCTCATAGCGGAAGGTGACGTTGTTGTAGGCCACCTCGCCCTTGACCGGGGGGAGGGGGACGGCGTCGGGGG
>NZ_JACLZC010000088.1 GCF_016901735.1 Pseudoflavonifractor phocaeensis
ACATTGCGGTCCATTTTCCCGCGCTCCAGCATCTCTCTCACCACCTACTCCTATTTTAACTCTCTTAAACGAAAAAGCCCAGCTTTCGCTGGACTTTTTCGACAGGCTCGGAGCCGTCCGAAGGGACGGCTCTGCTTTTCTTTTTTCAAAAGAACCCGTGACAATTGGCTCCCACCGCCGTTTTTCTCAAAAGGGGGGAGAGGACATGCTGTTTCCATATCCGACGCTGAAAAAAGAGGTCTCCATTTATGAATACAAAGATGGAGACCAAACCGTTTATACCGTTGAAACCTGGAGAGGGGAATATGAGATTTCAGAAGAGATGGCGGACTTCCTGGTAAACCTGGAGGGGGCCGGGGGCAGCCCGTACTGCTGTCCGGCCTTGGAGGGGGTGCCCGAGGCACAGGTGGACGCGCTGCTGGAAGGGCTGATGCGCCGCGGCCTGCTGCGCCGGGGCAGGCGGGTGGCCCATTATGTGGGGCCGTTCTTTTTGGTACGGCTGTCTCCCCTGCCGCTGGTCCCCGGCAGCCTGACCAACTGGATCACCCTGCTGCTGATGGTGCTGGGCCCGCTGAGCCTGGTGGCCGCCGCCGCGCTCCTGCCCCTCCGGCTGGCGGAGCTGTCCCGGGAGCTGGAGGACATCGGGCTCTATGGCTATCTCCTGGTCCTTCTGGGCCTGATGGTCAGCATCCTGCTCCACGAGCTGGGCCACGGGGTCAGCGCGGTCTCCTTCCGGGGGCATGTCTGTGAGCTGGGGCTTTTTTGTCTGCTCTGTCTGCCCATGGGCATGTATGTGTCCCATACCCGGGAATGGGACAACCGGGTGGGCGACTATGCCGTCGCGGCGGCCGGGATAGCGGCCAACGCCATTTTGGCGGTGCTCTGCCTGCTTGCCTGCACCGTGGGCGGGTGGACCGGCGGGGTGCTCCTTCAGATCGGCATCAATAATTTCATCCTGGTCCTGGTCAACCTGCTGCCCGCCAGCCTCACCGACGGCGGCGCCGTCCTGGAGGCCCTGAGCGGGATTCCGGAGATCCACCAAAAGGCCCTGCGGTTCTTCCTCTCCCGGCGGGAGCGGGCCAGGACGGTCCGCGAAATGGGCAGAGTGAGGACCTTGGGCCGCGCCCTGCTCTATCTGCTGGCCCTGGCGGGACAGCTGGCGCTCTTTGTGCTGCTGGCCCGGGAGGTCCTCATCCTGCTGTCCCTGTTCTTTGGCGGTTAACCCAGCATCCGGGCCAGATCCTCCTCCACGGTGGTGATGCCGCCGATGCCGAACTGCTCCACCAGCACCTTGGCCACGTTGGGACTGAGGAAGGCAGGCAGCGTGGGGCCCAGATGGATGTGCTTGACCCCCAGAGAGAGGAGGGCCAGCAGCACGATCACCGCCTTCTGCTCATACCAGGCGATGTTATACACGATGGGCAGGTCGTTGATGTCCGCCAGGCCAAAGACCTCCTGGAGCTTCAGAGCGATGACCGCCAGAGAGTAGGAGTCGTTGCACTGGCCCGCGTCCAGCACCCGGGGAATGCCGCCGATGTCCCCCAGAGGCAGCTTGTTGTACTTATACTTGGCGCAGCCGGCGGTGAGGATCACCGTATCGCCGGGCAGGGCTTTGGCAAATTCGGTGTAATAGTCCCGGCTTTTGGCCCGGCCGTCGCAGCCCGCCATGACCACAAATTTCCGGATGGCGCCGCTCTTGACGGCCTCCACGATCCGGTCGGCCAGGGCCAGCACCTGGGCGTGGGCAAAGCCCCCCACGATTTCGCCGGTCTCCAGCGCCTGGGGCGGCGGACACTTCTTGGCGTGGGCGATGAGGGCGGAGAAGTCCTTTTGCTGGCCGATCTCGCCGGGGATGTGCTTGCAGCCCGGATAGCCCGCCGCGCCGGTGGTGTAGAGCCGGTCCTTGTAGCTGTCCTTGGGGGGCACGATGCAGTTGGTGGTCATGAGGATGGGGCCGTTGAAGGCCTCAAACTCCTCCTTCTGCTTCCACCAGGCATTGCCGTAGTTGCCCACGAAGTTGGGGTACTTCTGAAAGGCCGGATAGTAGTGGGCGGGGAGCATCTCCGAGTGAGTGTACACGTCCACGCCGGTCCCTTGGGTCTGCTCCAGCAGCTGCTCCAGATCCCGCAGGTCGTGGCCGGAGACCAGGATGCCGGGATTTTTGCCCACCCCCAGCTTGACCCTGGTGATCCGGGGATTGCCATAGGTCTCGGTGTTGGCCTGGTCCAGCAGGGCCATGCCCCGGACGCCGTACTTGCCGGTCTCCAGGGTGAGGGCCACCAGATCCTCCACGGTAAGGCTGTCATCCAGGGTGGCGGCCAGGGCACGCTGCAAAAAGGCGTCCACCTGGCCGTCGTCCCGCAGAAGGGCGTTGGCGTGCTTGGAGTAGGCCGACAGGCCCTTGAGCCCGTAGGTGATGAGCTCCCGCAGGGAGCGGATGTCCTCGTTTTTGGTGGACAGCACCCCCACCGTTTTGGCCTTTTCCGCCCAGTCGCCGGCGCCGTCCCACAGGGCCGCTGCGGGGAGGGAAGTTCTGTCCGCCAGGGAAAGCAGCCGTTCCTTTTCCGCCAGGGTGGCCCGGATGCGGTCCTCGATGGCGGCTTTGTCAAAATTGGCGTTGGTGATGGTGGTGAAGAGGTTGAGGGTGATAAGGTGGTTGACAGACGGGTCAATCTCCTGCCCGGCCTTCCGCAGGGCGGTGGTCACCGCCGAGAGGCCCTTGGTCACATAGACCAGCAGATCCTGCATGGCGGCCACGTCCGGGGTCTTGCCGCACACACCCACCCGGGTGCAGCCGGTGCAGCCCGCCGTCTCCTGACACTGATAGCAAAACATTTGCGGTTCCATTTTATCGGTTCCTCCTGAAAAATACACGAATTACCGGTCCAGAATCCGGCCGTCGGTGGAGATGGTCACCACCTGCCAGGGGATGAATTTTCCGCTGGCCTTCAAAGCCTCCACCGCCGCCCGTTCCAGGCCGCCGCAGCAGGGCACCTCCATCCGCACCACGGTCAGCGCCCGGACGGCGTTGTCCCGCAGGATGTGGGTGAGCTTTTCGCTGTAATCCACCCCGTCCAGCTTGGGACAGCCCACCAGGGTGATCTTGCCCCGGATAAAGTCCTCGTGGAAGGAGGCGTAGGCATAGGCGGTGCAGTCGGCGGCAATGAGCAGGTGGGCCCCGTCGAAATAGGGGGCGTGTACGGGGGCCAGCTTGATCTGCACCGGCCATTGGCGCAGCTGAGAGGGCTGACCGCCGGGACGGACCTGGCGGCCCTCTTCCGGCGGGGTCAGGGTTCTGGACTGGCTGCCGGGGCACTGGCAGGACGCCGCCTTCTTCGCCTTGGCGGCCTCTACCGCCGCCGCGTCGTAGGCCGGTGCCTCCCGCTTCTCAAAGGTGATGGCGCCGGTGGGACAAGCGGGCAGACAGTCCCCCAGGCCGTCGCAGTAGTCCTCCCGCAGCAGCACGGCCTTGCCGTTTTCCAGGCCGATGGCCCCCTCGTGGCAGGCGGCGACGCACAGCCCGCACCCGTTACATTTTGCCCCGTCGATGGTGATAATTTTCCGGATCATATGGATTCCTCCTGATATACTTGACAGATTGCTTTGAGTATACTACACTTTCTGTGGGAAGTATGTTGTTATTCCAACATCAGGAGGGGCTATGGACCTGAAATTTTTGTCAAGAACCGCCCTCTTCCATGGAAACAGTCTGGAGGAGATCAGCGAGATGCTGGCCTGTCTGGGGGCGGAGGAACGGCGCTATTCCAAGGGCAGCGTGATTTTCCATGCCGGGCAGACCACCCGGTCCATGGGGCTGCTTCTGTCCGGCCGGGTGTCGGTGGAGAGCGACGACGTATGGGGCAACAAGAGTATGCTGGACCATCTGGGTCCGGGACACGTCTTTGGAGAGACCTACGCCGCCCTGCCCCAGCAGCCCATGATGGTGAGCGTGGTGGCCTCGGAGCCGGCGGAGGTTTTGTGGCTGGATGTGGGACGGATGCTCCACCAGTGCTTCCGTCAATGCGCCCATCACGGCCGTCTGGTGGCCAATCTGCTGGCCATTTCCGCCCACAAAAATCTGGCCCTCTCCCGGCGCATCTTCCATACCGCCCCCAAAACCATCCGGGGCCGGCTTCTCTCCTATCTCTCCTTCCAGGCGGCCCAGCAGGGCGGGCTGGAATTCCACATCCCCCTCAGCCGCCAGCAGCTGGCCGACTACCTGAATGTGGACCGCAGCGCCCTGTCCAATGAACTGGGCAAAATGCGCCGGGAGGGGCTTTTGGAGGCGGACCGGAACCACTTTATCCTCCACCAGCCGCCGGATGATACTTTTAGTGTAATATAAAATAGAAGAGAACGCAGCAAAGGACGCCTCAGGAGTCACCTCCTGTAGCGTCCTTTTTGGTGTTACAGCAAGTCTCTTCCCTTGGCAATTGCCCGAACCGCATTATAAAAGCGTTTCTTTTGCTCTGAATTTGTAAAGGTTAAGCTGCCTAAAAAAGAAAAGATCGCATCTTCATAGAGGTTTTTCTGATCCAACAGCAGCATATCAGGAGTTACCTTCAAAGCATTGACCAGCGCCATCATAGTTTCCAGGGACATTTTTCTGGTGCCACGCTCAATGTGACCCAAGAAAGAAGTGGAGATATCGCACATTTCTGCCAAATGCTCCTGGGAGTATCCGCGCATATGACGGAGATTCCGTACATTTTTTCCCAATAAAGTATAGTCAATCATAAAATTCGGCCGCCTTTCTTATGGGATTTTCAGACTTTATGGTACCCAAAATTCCCATTTCAAAAGAGTGACTATAAGAATTATATATTAACTATAAGAATTATATGTGATATAATTACCAACAAAATAAAGAGAAAGATACGAGGAGAAAGTTTATTATGGTAAAGTTCTTGGCGGTTGTTTTAATAATTGCTTTATTTGTAAAAAATCCTATATTAGCAATTATTGTTGCGGCACTCGTAATAGCTGGAGCAGTATGGCTTTCCAAAGTGAATGAAGAAGAAAAAGGGGGAGGAGAGCGGATGAGTGCGGAGGAACGTTTGAAAAGTGCCGGTTTCAAAAAAATAAAAAATGGTAATGGTGATGATTGTTGCCTTTTTTGCAACTATTATCATTTAAGCAATGATAAATCGGAAGCCAGTTGTACTTTATATGGCGTAAGATTTTTGGGGGATTTTGAAGCAAGTGAACATATTTGCAACAGATTTGATGGAAGCGAGTTATCTTCACTTATGAAAGCGGCGGTAGAAGAATATTCAAAACCTGAAAGGTCTGCTGATCAAAAGCAAAATGCACAAGCATCTCGGAAATAAGTAAGAAAGTTCGATAAGAACTTTGAATATAAAGAAAGGAGAAAAATAGGAGTAATTTTAATTCGCTATGTTTTAGTATGGATAAATTGAAAGGCGGGTGTTTTATTATGGAAGAAGAAAAGGTTAAAAAAGTAGTGATTCCCGAAGGCGAATTTTGCGGACACAATTGTGCTGATGGGTGCATTTATTGGAACCCCAGGGATCAGGATAGCAATGGTCGTCAGTATTGCAGCCACTATGGCAGCTATTACTATCCGCGTGAGCGGCAAGGGTGTCTTTCTTTTAAGCGGTAAGCCACATTAGCAGGTGTAGGAAATAGAAACCCATGAGAAGCGACATGGAACGTTCTATGGCACTCAAGGCAAAACGGGCTTACTCTGCGTGTTCGGACAATTATCCGCGTTGTCGTGTCTCGGATGGTTAAGCAACAGATCAAGAAAGAGTCCTGATGGGCAGCCTTAAAAAAGCATTGCCGTATCAGGGCTCTTTTATTACAGCAGAGGTTTAAAATTGTTGATTACAAAAAAAGCACATTGCAAATTGATTAACTGTCCAAAGGTTCCTCCAGAAACAGGTGGGATACTATTGGGATGCAATTCAATAGTAGATACTGTTGTATTTGATGTTGGGCGAAATGCAGCAAATGATTCGACAATAAAATATATTCCAAATGTAAAATTTCTAAATAAGTGTATTTCCAATTTTTGCAGTCATGGAAAAGAATTTTTGGGAATGTTCCATACACACGCATATCAGTGGGATTCTCTTTCTGGTGCGGATATATATTACATAAAAAATATAATGGATGCGATGTCTGCCAAAATTAAATTTCTGTATTTTCCAATCGTATATCCGGGAAAATACATAAAAGTGTACAAGGCTTTAAAAAATTCCGTTCCGTTTATTATGAGCGATGAAAAGATTCAGTTTGTATAAGTTTATAAAAGCCCTTTGGCAAATCTCAAATGGGTTTGTTTTGTAGAAGATCTCCAGCTAATTCCTGATAAAACAGATGCCTAACAACGCTCCCCTCCAGCCTTTCAAAGCCGGAGGGGAGCGTTCTATATATTTTTCTTTTAGCCCAGCACGGCGCCGCGGTCAGCGGAGGAGACCAGCTTGGCGTAGCGGGCCAGATAGCCGGTCTTGATCTTGGGCTCGGGGCAGACCCAGGCGGCCTTCCGGGCGGCCAGCACCTCGTCGGACACCTTCAGCGTAATGGTGTGGTTGGGGATGTCGATGGCGATGCGGTCCCCCTCCTCCACCAGGCCGATGGTGCCGCCGGAGGCGGCCTCGGGACTCACATGGCCGATGGACGCGCCCCGGGTGGCGCCGGAGAACCGGCCGTCGGTGATGAGGGCCACGTCCTTGTCCAGCCCCATGCCGGCGATGGCCGAGGTGGGATTGAGCATTTCCCGCATACCGGGGCCGCCCTTGGGGCCCTCGTAGCGGATGACCACCACGTCGCCCGCCACGATTTTGCCGGCGTAAATGGCGGCGATGGCCTCTTCCTCGCTGTCAAAGACCCGGGCGGGACCCTCGTGGACCATCATCTCGGGGGCCACGGCGGACTGCTTGACCACGCAGCCGTCGGGGGCCAGGTTGCCCTTCAGGACGGCGATGCCGCCGGTCTGGGAGTAGGGATTGTCGATGGGCCGGATCAGGTTCTCGTCCCGGTTGACCACACCCTCCAGATTTTCGGCGATGGTCTTGCCGGTGCAGGTGATGAGGGAGGTGTCCAGCAGGCCCTTTTTGGTCAACTCCTTCATGACGGCGTAGACGCCGCCGGCCCGGTCCAGGTCCTCCATATAGGTGTCGCCGGCGGGGGCCAGGTGGCACAGGTTGGGGGTCTTGCCGCTGATCTCGTTGGCCATGTCGAAGGACAGCTCAATGCCGCACTCGTGGGCGATGGCGGGCAGGTGGAGCATGGTGTTGGTGGAGCAGCCCAGAGCCATGTCGATGGTCTCGGCGTTGTGGAAAGCGGCGGCGGTCATGATGTCCCGGGGCCGGATGTTCTTTTCGATGAGCTCCATGATCTGCATACCGGCGTGCTTGGCCAGGCGGAGCCGGGCGGAGTAGACCGCCGGGATGGTGCCGTTGCCCCGGAGGGCCATGCCGATGGCCTCGGTCAGGCAGTTCATGGAGTTGGCGGTGTACATACCGGAGCAGGAGCCGCAGGTGGGGCAGGCGTTGTTCTCATATTCCTCCAGGCCGTCCTGGTCCAGCTTGCCGGCGTAGTAGGCGCCTACCGCCTCAAACATATGAGAGAGGCAGGTGCGGCGGCCGTCGTTCATGGTGCCGGCCAGCATGGGACCGCCGGAGACGAAGATGGTGGGCACATTCACCCGGGCGGCGGCCATCAGCAGGCCGGGGACGTTTTTGTCACAGTTGGGGATCATGACCAGGCCGTCGAACTGGTGGGCCATGGCCATGGCCTCGGTGGAGTCGGCGATCAGGTCCCGGGTCACCAGGGAGTATTTCATACCCACGTGGCCCATGGCGATGCCGTCGCACACGGCAATGGCGGGGAACTCCACCGGCGTGCCGCCGGCGGCCCGGATGCCCGCCTTGACCGCCTCGGCGATCTTGTCCAGGTTCATGTGGCCGGGGACGATCTCATTGTAAGAGCACACCACGCCCACCAGCGGGCGCTCCAGCTCCTCCTTGGTGTAGCCCAGGGCGTAGAGCAGGGACCGGTTGGGGGCGGCAGGCGCGCCCACCTTGATGACATCACTGCGCATATATAGTTCCTCCTTATCACAACCGGAAATCAGTTGTATGATTACTCTTGCATTGTATGACTACATAGTATATCATAGAAAAAAAGATGTCAAGAGGTCAGGAGGCATTTGGCGTGGAAAAAGAGAATTTATCCCAGCAGACCGCCCGGCGGCTCTATGAGCGCATCGCGGTGGAGGGGCAGCTCCGGCCGGGGGACAAGCTGCCCAATGAGGTGGCGCTGTCCCGCTCTTTGGGGGTGAGCCGCACCACCCTGCGGGACGCCATCCGCACCCTCACCGCCCAGGGAGTGCTGGAGGTCCGCCGGGGGAGAGGCACCTTTGTGGC
>NZ_JACLZC010000089.1 GCF_016901735.1 Pseudoflavonifractor phocaeensis
GGATGGCGGCATCCAGCTTGACGCCCACGTCGGGGGCCTTGCCCAGGGGGGCGGCCACCAGGTTCTGGCTCAGCTCGTCGATGGGGGAGAAGAGGGACTTGCCCTCCACCTCCAGGCCGATCTCCCGGCACCAGGCCTCCAGGAAGCCGTCCAGCTCTTCCACCACCACCAGCTTGTCCACGCCGGCGGCAAAGGAGCGGATCTTCTCCACGGGGAGGGGCCATACCATACCCAGCTTCAGCACGGGATAGGCGTCGCCCAGGGTCTCCTTCACATACTGGTAGCTGGTGGAGGAGGTGAGGATACCCATGGACTTGTCGGGGCCGTCCTCCACCCGGTTAATGTCCGCGGTCTCCGCCCAGGCGGTGAGGGCGGCGGTGCGCGCCTCCACCACAGGATGGCGGCGCTTGGCGTTGCCGGGCATCATGATGTACTTGGCGCCGTCCTTCACATAGGGCTTTTCCGGCGGGGTGATCCGCTCGCCGGTCTCCACCACGCTCTGGGAGTGGGCGATGCGGGTACACATTTTCAGCAGGACCGGAGTGTCGAACTGCTCGGAGAGCTCATAGGCCAGCTTGGCGAAGGCCAGGCCCTCGGCGGAGTCGGCGGGCTCCAGCATGGGGAGCTTGGCGGCCCGGGCGTAGTGGCGGGAGTCCTGCTCGTTCTGGGAGGAGTGCATGCCCGCGTCGTCGGCCACGGCGATGACCAAACCGCCGTTGACGCCGGTGTAGGACAGGGTAAAGAGGGGGTCGGCGGCCACGTTGAGGCCCACATGCTTCATACCGCAGAAGGAGCGCTTGCCCGCCAGGGAAGCGCCGAAGGCGGTCTCCATGGACACCTTTTCATTGGGGGCCCACTCGGCATAGACCTCGGGATATTTGGCCACGGCCTCGGTGATCTCGGTGCTGGGGGTGCCGGGGTAGCTGGAGACAACGGCGCAGCCGGCCTCATAGAGGCCGCGGGCCACGGCTTCGTTGCCGAGCATCAGCATTTTCATGATGTATTTTCCTCCTTTGTTCCAATCACGCATCCAAACGGTTGAAGTCCAGAATCTCCTGCATGGTCCAGCTGCGCGTTACAGAAGCCCACTGGGTCTGTCCCAGCTTGTTTTCCATGGTCATGGTACATTTGATATCTGAGACCGAATTGGCAATTTTCATTGTCACCCGAAGTTTCAGGTCAGGGATCGCCTTCCCCAGTTCATAGAGCCCATAGACCACCGGATAGGTGGAATCGTAAAACTCGTCAATGACGAACTTGCTCCGGCCTGCGGGGGCGGGTGCAGCGCTGGCCATGGCGCGCTCCCAATCCTGAATGAAAAAGCCCAGCATCTCTTGGTCGTAGGCAGGCTTTACGGCTTTGAGAAAGTCCAGCGCTTTGCTCATGTTTTCCGGCCTGGCTTCCACCGTTACCTTCACGGAACCATACTCGTATGACATTACATAACACCTTCTTTTCGATTTGTATTTTGCAGAAAAGACCGGCAGGACAAAGAAAAACGTCCTCTGCAAGAAGGGGCCTTCTTGCAGAGGACGAGAAAATCCCGTGGTACCACCTCAGTTTGCCGCAGCGCGGCCTCGCGGGATAGGGGGACTATCCCAGGCGCGGTATCGGGCGCACCCGTCGCTGCTTACTGGGCGAAAAAGCCGTTGGGCAGGCCGCTCCGGAAGGAATTCAGGGCGTGTCCCACGCTGTCTCGCACCGTCCGGCAGCTCTCTGGCCGAGGGAGGACGCCCTTACTGGTTTCCGTCATCGCGTTGGCGATTGATTACAACAACTTTACCACTTCTTCCAGCTAAAGTCAACGCTTTTTTGTGGACTTTTTGGCGGGCGCGGGACGGCCGATGGAATCCTTCACCGTGACGGTGATGGTCTGCTCGTAGCAGGAGAAGATCTCCTCCACCCGTTTTTTGGCGGGGGCGCGGGTGAAGAGGCTGACCACCGGCACCAGGACCAGACCGGCCAGCATACAGAAGGCGCCGCAGTTGATGGGGGACTGGAGGATGGCGGGGAAGGCGCTGCCCACAAAGACGTTGGCCAGCATGACGGCGCTGGAGAAGAGGAAGCACACGGCGCAGGCGGCCTTGGTGACCTTCTTCCAATAGAGGCCGTAGAGGAAGGGGGCCAGGAAGGAGCCGGCCAGAGCACCCCAGGAGACGCCCATCAGCTGGGCGATAAAGGTGAGGTTGGACTTGTACTGGACGATGGCCAGCACCACGCTGATGGCGATAAAGACCACCACCAGACCCCGCATCCAGCGGAGCTTTTGCTTGTCGTCCATATCGGGCAAGAAGGTCTCCTTCAAAAAGTCCAGGGTCAGGGTGGAGGAAGAGGCCAGCACCAGGGAGGAGAGGGTGGACATGGAGGCGGAGAGCACCAGGATGACCACCACGGCGATGAGGATGGCGGGCAGACCGGAGAGCATGGCGGGAATGATGGCGTCATAGCCCTGGGCGGCCACGTCCACCCGGTCGGAGAAGAGCCGGCCGAAACCGCCCAGGAAGTAGCAGCCGCCGGAGACGATGACGGCGAAGGCGGTGGAGACCACCATGCCGGTGTTGATGGATTTTTCGCTCTTGATGGCGTAAAATTTCTGCACCATCTGGGGGAGGCCCCAGGTGCCCAGGCTGGTGAGGAGCACCACGCCCAGGAGATTGAGGGGATCGGGGCCGAAGAAGGAGGCAAAGACGCCGGGGGTGGTGGTGACGGTCTCGTCGGTGACCTGGGCCAGGCCGTCCAGAGCGGCCATAAAACCGCCCTGGCTGTTGAGAACGGCGGCGATGACGGCGCAGATGCCGAAGAGCATGATGATGCCCTGGATAAAGTCGTTGATGGCGGTAGCCATATAGCCGCCGGCGATGACATATACGCCGGTCAGGACCGCCATGACGATGACGCAGACCGAGTAGTCGATGGAGAAGGCCATACCGAAGAGACGGGAGAGGCCGTTATAGAGGGAGGCGGTGTAGGGGATGAGGAACACGAAGGTGACCACCGAGGCGGCCAGCTTCAGCGCCCGGCTGTCAAAGCGCTTGCCGAAGAACTCGGGCATGGTGGCGCTGTCCAGGTGCTGGGTCATGACCCGGGTACGCCGGCCCAGCACGGCCCAGGCCAGCAGCGAGCCCAAAAAGGCGTTGCCCAGGCCGGCCCAGGTGGCGGCGATGCCGTACTTCCAGCCGAACTGACCGGCGTAGCCCACAAAGACCACGGCGGAAAAGTAGCTGGTGCCGTAGGCGAAGGCGGTGAGCCAGGGGCCGACGGACCGTCCGCCCAGGACGAAGCCGCTGACGTCGGTGGCGTGGCGGCGGCAGTAGAAGCCGATCCCCACCATCACGGCGAAGAAAGCGACGAGCATAACGAGCTTGATGAACATGTCTCCCATAAGTAGGACCTCCAGGTTTTGTGGATTGGGGCGGAGAAAACAGGGGTGTCAGTTGGTGGTCTGCGCCTCCACCAGGCGGCCGTGGCAGTATTTCTCCCGCAGAGCCGGCTTTTCGATCTTGCCGGTGGGGTTGCGGGGCACCTGGTCAAAGATGATCTTGCGGGGGCGTTTGTAGCGGGGCAGCTCCTGGCAGAAGTCGTCGATCTCCTGCTCCGTGCAGGTCATGCCGTCCTTGATTTCGATGATGGCGGCGGCGATCTCACCCAGGCGGGGGTCCGGCATACCGATGACGGCCACGTCCTTGATCTTGGGATACCGGCGGAGGAAGTCCTCGATCTGGACGGGGTAGAGGTTTTCGCCGCCGGAGATGACCACGTCCTTTTTGCGGTCCACCAGGTAGATGAAGCCGTCGGCGTCCACCTGGGCCATGTCGCCGGTATACAGCCATTCGCCCTTCAAGACCTCGTCGGTGGCGGCCTGGTTTTTGTAATAGCCCAGCATCACGCCGGGGCCGCGGACGGCCAGCTCGCCCACCTGACCCCGGGGCACGTCGTTGCCCTGCTCGTCCACGATCTTGGCCATCCACAGGTAGCCGGGCTTGCCGATGGCCCCCACCTTATGGATATTCTCCACCCCCAGATGGACGCAGCCGGGGCCGATGGACTCGGAGAGGCCGTAGTTGGTGTCATACTGGTGGTTGGGGAAGTAGGCCTTCCAGCGGTGGATGAGGCTGGGGGGCACCGGCTGGGCGCCGATGTGCATGAGCCGCCACTGCTCCAGGTAGTAGTCCTCCAGGTGGATGCGTCCGCTGTCGATGGCGTCCAGGATGTCCTGTGCCCAGGGGACCAGCAGCCAGACGATGGAGCACTTTTCCTCGGTGACGGTGCGGAGGATCCATTCGGGGGAGACGCCCCGCAGGAGGACAGCCCGGCTGCCGGAGGCCAGGGAGCCGAACCAGTGCATTTTGGCGCCGGTATGGTAGAGGGGCGGGATGCAGAGGAACACGTCGTCGTGGGTCTGGCCGTGGTGGTGCTGCTCGGTGAGGCAGGCGCCGAAGAGGGCCCGGTGGTTGTGCAGGATGGCCTTGGGGAAGCCGGTGGTGCCGGAGGAGAAGTAAATGGCGGCCAGGTCGTGGAGCTCCAGGTGGACGGGGGGCGCCTCCAGGGAGCAGTAGCCCACCAGCTCCCGGTAGGACTCGGCCCATTCGGGGATGTGCTTGCCCACATAGAACCACTGCTTGACCCGGTAGAGGTCAGGGAGGACGGGCTCCAGCCGGTCGATAAACTCGGGCCCAAAGACCAGGGCCTCCACGTCGGCCAGATCCAGGCAGTAGCGGATCTCGTCGGAGGAATAGCGGAAGTTCAGGGGCACCGCCATACAGCCGGCCTTGAGGATGCCGAAGTAGATGGGGAGCCACTCCAGGCAGTTCATCAGGAGGATGCCCACCTTGGCGCCCCGCTTCAGCCCCCGGCTGAGCAGGAGGTTGGCAAAGCGGTTGGCCTTTTTGTCGAACTGTCCCCAGGTGATCTCCCGGCGGTAGGGGGCGTCGGGGCGGCTGCGCTCGATGAGGCTGAATTCCCGCCAGGTTTTGGCCTTGTCCCGCTCCTGGGAGGGATTGATCTCCACCAGGGCCACTTCGTCCCGGTACAGGCGGGCGTTGCGCTCCAAAAATTCCGTGATGACCATGAACAAAACTCCTCTCTCAATAAAAAAAGTCCTCTGGGAGAAGCAACTTCTCACAGAGGACGAGAAAACCCGTGGTACCACCTCAGTTCGCCGCCAAGGCGGCCTCGACGGACGCGCAAAAAGGGCGTCCTGGCGCTGTACCGGGCGCACCCGTCGCCGCCTACTGGGGAGGCTTGCACTCCTGTTGAGCGGGCCGCTCGGGAGGGTATTGGGTCTCCGGACCGTTCCTGCCTCGCACCGGCCGGCAGGTCTCTGAAACGGGGGCCGAAAACTTACTTGGCTCCGTCATCGCGTTTGGCTTGTGCTACACTCTACCACTTTTTAGTGCTAAAGTCAAGAGGCAAATCAGCAGGTTTTTCCAGTTTCCGGGCCATGGAAAAAGGCGCACGGCAGAACCGGAATCTGCGTGCGCCTTTTGCGGGTCATTGGATGTGGGTGTGGTTGCCGATGTGGTCCTTACAGTAGCAGTAATAGCCGTTGCATTTGGAGCAGTAGCGGAATTCCATATCGGGGTAGTCGGTGTCCGTCTTGCCGCAGACGGCGCACTTGTGGATATACCCCTTTTTCTGCTGGGCCTGCCGGGCGGCTTTTTTGAAGTTGATGGTCTGAGGGGAGGTCCGATAGGCGGCCCGTCCGGCCATCCGGCGGACGATGTCCGCCAGCTCCGTCCAGAAGAAGAGCAGGTAGTTGAGCAGGGCCAGCACCGGCAGCGCCGCGCCCAGGAAGTTGCGGGCGATCAGGTTGCTGACCATTATCCACAAAAAGAGGGCGGCGTCCAGCCAGGCCAGCCACTTGACCTTGACCGGCAGGATGAAGAAGAGATAGACCTGCATCTCCGGATAGAGGGTGGCAAAGGCCAGGAAAAGGGACAGGTTGACATAGGTCATGCTGACGATGCCGGAGCCTCCGGCGGCGTAGGCGATGAAGCCGGCGGCAATGTTGAAGAGCAGGCCGATCAGGTAGTAAAAGTTGAACTTTGCCGTACCCCACTGCCGTTCCAGGGTGGTGCCGATGAGCCAATAGAAGTAGAGGGAGAGAGCCAGAAGCAGCAGGTAGCTGCTGTCCGGGACAAAGACGAAGGTGATGAGCCGCCACACCTCGCCCTGGAGAATGAGGGCGGGGGAGAAGTAGAGCAGATTGGAGAAGAGGATGGTGGTGCTGAACATATCCAGCAGGGCCACCAGCACGGTGCCCGCCACGATGACGGTCATCAGGTTGGGAATGCCGAACCGGGGGTGTTTATAGCAAAAGCGGCTGAGCAGGGTATCAAAAGATTTCAAGATCAAAGACCTCCCAAATGGTTGGTAAGATGAGTATACGCCCCATCTTAGCAGAAGGTGGGAGAAATTTCCCGAACAAAGTGTAAATTTTTATTTGAGCACCTTACGGATCAGGGTTTTCATCTCCGGGGTCAGGACCTTGGCCGCGGCGCGGTAGGGCAGGGGCGGGGGGGTAAGGTACTGGGCTTCGGTCTTTTCGTACCCTCTGGCGGCCAGGGAGGCAAAAAAGGCGGCCCGCTTGGGGCTGTGGGGGGCGGGAGAGACCAACCTGGGGTTGCCGGTTACGGCCTCCTGGAGGGGGCGTTCCACCTGTCCGAACCGGGACGAGAGGGCGTCGAAGAGGGCCTGTCCCTTGGCGGAGTGGACCAGCACCATAGAGATGCCCTTATCCCGCTCCACCGGCAGGGCCAGCTTGGGGTCCAGGCCCCAGAAGTCGGCCAGGGTGAAGTCGGAGGGGCGGCTCAGGCTGGTATACCGGCAGTGGGCGCAGGAGGGCCGGAGGAAGAGGCTCATGCCGAAGCCCCGTCCGAAGGTGGTGCGGTAGAGGACCTGGCTGTCCTGGCTGCCGTCCTGGAAGGTACAGGTCAGGTAGGCGGGCTGCCAGCCCTTGGACTTATCCCGGAAGGAGAGCCCGGACAGCGGTTTTCCCGCCTTTTGCTCCACGCTGTCCACGAAATGGGCCAAAACCGCGGGGGAGGGGACGCCGTGGCACACCAGGTCGCAGGTGATGAGATTGTCCAGGCCGCGGCCCACGGCCTGCAGCAGGCCGTCCACCTGGCAGGGGACCCCGCTGAAAAGGACGGGAGTGCCGCCGTCCAGCAGCGCTTTGACCTGCCGGAAGGTGTCGCCCAGGTCGCTCTGGGCGTATTTGGAGCCGCGCATGGCCGCAAGCTCCGCTTCCGATCGGGCGCAGACGTGGCGGACCCGCATGTTTTCATCCAGCACCGCGCCAAAGACCGCGCCGCCCTGGTCCAGCACATGGCGGGCCAGGATGGAGAAGAAGCCGCCGGAGGAGGAGACCATCCGCTCCGTCTCGTCCTGGTTCCAAACGGCGTGGGCGCAGGCGGGAGCGGGCCCCTCCACCTTGGGCCGGAGGATGGGACAGGTCTGCTCGCACTTGTGGCACAGCACGCAGGCGTCGGAAACCACCGGACGGAGGAAGCCCTCGTGGTCGGGCTTCATGGTGATGGCCCCCACCGGACAGACCGAGGCGCAGGCGGTACAGCCGGTGCAGTCTGCCTCTTTGCAGAGGACCGGCTTTTTGGGCGCGTCCGGTTCCCGGGGCAGGGGGGGCAGTTCAACGCCCTCCACCGCGGCCTTCAGGTAGGCCAGGGAGTCGGCCCGGGCGGCGTCCAGGTTGCGGTGGATTGCCTCGTAATCCATGGGCGCGTCGATGGAAGCGGTGGCGTCCAGCCCCACGATGCGCTCGGCGCAGCCCAGCCGGGAGAGGAGCGAGTAAATGCGGGAATAGGTGGGCTCCGCCCGCTCCTTGGGGGACATGGAGGTAAAGAAGGGCCGGTCGAACTGCACCGAAAAGACCGCGCCGTGGAAGGAGTTGGTGCAGACGTAGGCGGCGTGCTGGAAGAGGCCCAAAAACTCTCTGGGTCCCGCGTCAAAGACGATTTCCTTGGCGCCGGGGATCTTCCGCCGGGCGCCGGCCAGCTGCACGATGGGCAGCCCGGTCTTTTCGGCCAGGGCCAGGGCGTAGGGCGCCGCCTCGCCGGGGTCGGAGACGAAGTAGCAGAGGATATAATCTCCCTGCTGTTTGGGCGGCACAGCCAGTTCGCCCCACTGGGCTCCGGTGAGCAGCAGGGTGGGGTCCAGCACCACCCGGGCCTCCCGGCCGGTGATGGCGCGGACCAGGTCCTGTCCTCTCTTCTCCCGGACGGAGAGGGCGTCGAAGGGCTCCAGATACCGGCGGAACTGCTCGTCGTAGGG
>NZ_JACLZC010000090.1 GCF_016901735.1 Pseudoflavonifractor phocaeensis
CCCCCGATACGATGGACCAGAGCGCCGCCGGTATGGCCGCCCGGTTACAAAACAGCGCCGCCGCGCTCCCCCCAAAAAAGAGCAGCGCCATCAGCGGTACCAGCGCCTCGCTGAACCGGCCGATCTGTCCCACGCCCCCCGCCGTCACCAGAGCGCAGCCCGCCGCCGCCGCCAGACCCACCGCCAGACGATCCCACCCCAGCGCCGCCTCCAGCGCCGTGGAGATGGAATTGGCCTGCACCAGATTGCCCCCCAGCAGCGACGCGCCCACACAGCAAAGAGCAAACCAGCAGCCCATCCACCGCTTCCCCAGGCCGCGGGACATATAGAGCATGGGCCCGCCCTGGTATCCCCCGTCCGGCGCCCGTTCCCGGTAGCGTACCGCCAGAATCTTCTCGGCGCAGCCGGTCATCATCCCCAGCAGGGCCGATATCCACATCCAGAATACCGCCCCGGGTCCCCCCAGAAAAATGGCCGTGGCCACGCCGGCGATGCTCCCCGTGCCGATGGTGGAGGCCAGCGCCGTGGACAGCGCCTGAAACTGGGATAACCCGCCCCGCCGCTCCGACTGCCGGGCCCGCAGCAGCCTGCCCGCCGTACAGCGCAGCCAGACCGGCAGGTCAAACAGCTGAAAAAAGCCCGTTCGCACCGAATACCACAGCCCCGCAAACAGAAAAAGCGCCAGCAGCCACGGATTCCAGATCGTATCCGCCAAAAAAGTCAAAAACGCCATGTCCGCACCCTCCTTGTCCTTAGAGGTATGCGGACATGGCGTCTCTCATGTCTTTGGACCGATATAAAATCGCGGGTCCAGGGCGTTGCGCAGGCCGTCCCCCACCCACTGAAGGCTCACCACCGTTACCACAATGCATACCGCCGGCGGCACCCAGATCCACGGACGGCCCACAAACACCGCCGTGTTGGTGGCGTACTGGATGAGACTGCCCCACGAGGCCTGGGGCGTGCGGATGCCCACCCCCAAAAAGCTCAGGCTGGACTCGGACAAAATGGCACGGCCCACCCGCAGCGGCAGCACCGCCCACACCGGGCCCACCGCGTTGGGCAGCACGTTGCGCCGCAAAATGGTGGTCCACCTGCCGCCCAGCGCCCGGGCTGCCAGCGCGTATTCCCGCTCCCGGACGGTGAGGGTGTTGGCATACACCAGCCGGGCAATGCCCGTCCAGCCCAAAAGCCCGATGACCGCCACGATGTTCCACACCGACGCACCCACCAGCGACACCAGACACAGCACCAGGACAATGCTGGGAAAGCTCTGGAATACGTCGGCCAGGCGCATGATCCCGTATTCCCACTTGCTGCCCTGCCGCCAGCCCGCCAGCAGTCCCAGCGGCACCCCTACGCCCAGGCTGATGCCTGCCGCGGAGAAGCCCACCAGCAGCGACACCCGCCCGCCGCAGAGAAGCCGGGCCAGCACGTCCCGGCCCACGTCGTCGGTGCCCAGCCAATGGGACGCGGAAGGGGGCGCCCAGAATCCGGCGGCGGCGTCGGTGAGATTGGGCGCAAGGCCGAAAAGCGCCGGCAGCAGCAGCACCGCCAGCGTCTCCACCGCCAGAATCACCAGGCCGGCCACCGCCCGGCGGTCCCGCAAAAACCGCCCCAGCGGCCCCATGCTCCCCCTCATCGGTCCGCCTCCTCCCGGCGCACCCGGGGGTCTGCCAGACCATAGAGCAGGTCCAGCGCCAGATTGGTCCCCAGCACCGTCAGGGCGATGACCACCGTCACCCCCATCACGATGCCAAAGTCCCGGCTGCTGATGGCGGAAAAAAGGAGACTTCCCATCCCCGGCCAGCCAAAGATCCGTTCCACCACCACAGAACCGCCGATGATATGGGGAATGTGGCTCAAAACAGTGGTCAGCACCGGCAAAAGAGAGCCCCGCAGGGCGTGGCGCATCACCGCAAGCTCCCCCAGCCCCTTGGCCCGGGCGGTACGGATATAATCCTCCCCCAGAGTCTCCAGACAGGCGCTGCGGGTCTGGCGCACCAGCTCCCCCATGCTGCTCACGCATACCACCCCCGCCGGAAGGATGAGATGGCACATCAGGTCTCCCAGCGTGCCGCTGGTCCCGGCGGTGTACATCCGGGCGGAGGGCAGCCAACCCAGCACCACCGAAAACACATACACCCCCGCCAGACTCAGCAGAAAGCCGGGCACGCCGAAGCTCACCATGGAACAGACCGACGCGGCCTTATCCCAGCCCGAGCCGGGCCGCCATGCCGCCGCCGCGCCCAGCGGAATGGCCAGCAAAACGGCCAAAGCCACTCCGGTGCCCGTCAAAATGAGGGAGGGCCCCACCCGCTGCGCGATGCTCTCCGACACCGAGCGCCCCGTCTGCCACGAGTCCCCCAGGTCCCCACGGAGCAGTCCGCCCAGCCATACCAGATACCGCTGGGGCAGCGGCTTGTCCAGACCAAGGCGCTCCTCCAAAATGGCCTGGTTGCCGGCGGAGCCCCCTTCTTCTCCCCCCAGGTCCGCGATGGTGCCCGGCGCCAGGTCCAGACACAAAAATACCAAAATCGTAATGCCGAAAAAAACCGGCACCGCTGTCGCCAGCCGTTTGCGTATATATCGGATCAAAATGTACTTCCTCCTGCACTTCCGGCCCAAATGGGCACGGGCCGCCCGAAGGCGGCCCTACGGAGGTCTTTTCTCTTATTGCTTCTCCCACTCCCACACGTTTTCGTTGCAGAAGCTGGAGGATTCATAGTCGATGCCCGTTACGGTGTTGGACTCCACGTGGAGGGCCGTGCCGAACCACAGCGGGATAAAGGGCCGCTCCTCGCCCAGCAGACCGTCCAGCTCCGCCACCAGCGCGGCGCGGGCGTCCTTGTCCGTCTCGGCGCGGATGGCGTCGATATCGCTCAGATAGGGAGTCAGATCATCCACATGGAAGATGTTGTTTTCCGCCGAAAAGCGGCTCTCCACAAACCACAGCGGCAGGGCGCTGGGGGTGTGGCTGGCAATGGCCATGTCATAGACCCCGTCGCTCATGCCGGCAAAGAGCGTGGCCGAATCCACCGTCTCAATGGTGGTGGCAATGCCCGCCTCGTCCAGCTGCTGCTGCATCAGCGCCGCAAGCCCCGACCGGTTGGAGGTGCAGGCCAGGGTATAGACTTCGCCGTCGTACCCTGCCTCCTCCAGAAGGCCCATGGACAGCTCCAGGTTCCGGGTGGTTTCCCCCGGGCCGGGGTAGCTCTCGCAGCTGGGCAGAATGGAGGTGCCGGTCACCGCGCCGTGACCGCCGGTGGACTGCTCACACAGCAGCTCCTTGTCCAGGGCGTACTCCACCGCCCGGCGGATGCGGGCATCAGACACCGTCTCGCAGTTGAGCATCAACTCATAGAACGTGTTGGGCGTGGTCCCCTCGCTGACGGTGAAGCCCGCCGCCTCGGCGGTGGGGGCGTTGTCCTCGGTGACGCTGCCGCCGAAGGCGTAGTAATCCAGGTCGCCGGCAATGAGCGCCGTCAGCAGGCTGGACTTGTCCATCACCGTGATGACCAGGGTGTCGAAGCCGGGCGCGCCCAGCTGATAGTCCGCGTTGGCCTTCAGCGTCAGGCTGCTCCCCGTCACCTCGGAGACAAACACGCAGGGCCCGGAGCCCACCGGCGCCGTCCACAGGTCCAGCTCCATCACCTCCGACGGGTCCACTCCCTCCAAAAGATGGGTGGGCAGGACGTAATACTCCCGGTTCTTGTCCAGGAGAAAATCCTCCGGGGTGGTGGGATTCTTGAACGTAAGCTTGAGGGTATATTCCTCCACCGCTTCCGCCCCCAGCGCCTCCGTGCCGGTGGCAACGCCGCTCTCGTCGGTGCCGGTCAGCACCGAAAAGGCGCTCCGGCCCAGCGTCGGACAGGCCCCGTCCGTCAATAGGGCGATGGTCTCCGCCCAGTGCTCCGCCGTCACCGAGGTCCCGTCGTGAAAGGCGCAGTCGGGGTCCAGATGGAATTCGATGCCGTAGCCGCCGTCCACGCTCTCCCAGGACTGAGCCGCCCGGGCGGTGAGGGTCCCGTCGGCGTGGACATAGGCCAGGCGGTCATAGATCTTGTCGTAAATGATGCGGGAGTAGTTGCTGCCCGACGGGCTGTTGTAGGGCATGAGCGAATCCCAGGCGTTGGACAGTCCGTACTGGACCACCCGCTCCCCCGCCGTGTCATCCGCCGCCGGCTGGGAGGCGCACCCGCCCAAGGGCAGCGCCAGAGCCAACGCCAAAAGCAGCGCCGCGGTTCTTTTCTTCAAAGCTGCTCCTCCTTTCCTTATTCCACGGTTACCGATTTGGCCAGGTTGCGGGGCTTATCAATGTCACAGCCGTGCATCAGAGCCACATAGTAGGCAAACAGCTGCATGGGAACCACGTCCAGCGAGGGGAGCAGCATGGGATGGGTCTGCGGCACCGTGAGGGTGTGGTTCACCACGCTGGCCATGTCGGCTTCCAGATCGGCGGTGGTGAGGCCCAGCACGTCGGCTCCGCGGCTCTTGACCTCCACCACGTTGCTCATGGTCTTTTCAAAGAGCGGCGCGTAGCTGGCCAGGGCCACCACCAGCGTGCCCGGCTCGATGAGGGAAATGGTGCCGTGCTTGAGCTCGCCGGCGGCGTAGGCCTCCGAGTGGAGGTAGGAGATCTCCTTGAGCTTCAAAGACCCCTCCAGACCCACGGCATAGTCCACGTTGCGGCCGATGAAAAAGACCGAGGGGTGGTTGAAATAAATGGAGGCCAGATACTGGATGCGCTCCCGGTGATTGAGGATCTCGGTGAGTTTTTCGGGGATGCGCCGGAGCTCGTCCACAATGGCGTCGTACGCCTGAGGGGTGATGGTCCCCAGCGTCTCGGCAAAGGAGAGGCCGATGAGATAGATGAGGGCCAGCTGGGTGGAGTAGGCCTTGGTGGTGGCCACGGCAATCTCCGGGCCGGCCCAGGTGTAGAGCACGTCGTCCGACTCCCGGGCGATGGTGGAGCCCACCACGTTGACGATGGACAGCACCCGGGCGCCCAGCCGCTTGGCCTCCCGCATGGCCGCCAGGGTGTCGATGGTCTCGCCCGACTGACTGATGACCAGCGCCAGGGTGCGCTCGGTCACGATGGGGTCGCAGTAGCGGAACTCCGAGGCCAGGGTCACCTCCACCGGCTTGCGCAGCAGCTTTTCCAGGGTGTACTTGGCCGCCATGCCCACATGATAAGAGGAACCGCAGGCGATCACATAGATCTTTTCCAGGTTCCTCAGATATTCCGGCGTAAAGGTCAGCTCGTCCAGCACCACCTTGCCTTCCCGGATGCGGGGGGAGACGGTGTCGTGGAAGGCCTTGGGCTGCTCCATGATCTCCTTGAGCATGAAATGCTCATAGCCGCCCTTCTCCGCCGCCGAGATCTCCCAGTCCACCCGGTGGAGCTGCTTCTCCACCGGACGGAGATAGGCGTCGTATACCCACACGTTGTCGGCGGTGATCTCGGCAATCTCCCCGTCATCCAGGTAGCATACGTCCCTCGTATACTGGATGACCGCCGTCACGTCGGAGGCCATGAAGTGGAAACCGTCGCCGTAGCCCAGGATGAGGGGGCTGTCCTTCCGGGCGGCGATGAGCCGGTCGGGACAGTCGGCGCACAGCACCCCCAGGGCGTACGCGCCCCGGATGCGGTGGAGCACCTTGGTCACCGCGTCCAGGATGTTGCCGTCATAGTAAAATTCCAGCAGCTGGGCCACCACTTCGGTGTCGGTCTGGGAGACAAAATGCACGCCGCGGGACTGGAGGAATTCCTTGATCTCGGCGTAGTTTTCAATGATGCCGTTATGGACCACGGCAATGCGGCCGTTTTCGCTCAGGTGGGGGTGGGAGTTGACGTCGGAGGGCTCCCCGTGGGTGGCCCAGCGGGTGTGGCCCAGACCCAGGGTACCCCGAATCCCGCCTCTCGCCTCCACCTGGTCGGCCAGATTCTGGATGCGGCCCTTGGTTTTGACCACCGTCAGGCCGTCCTCCGGGTGGTACACCGCCACGCCCGCCGAGTCATAGCCCCGGTATTCCAGCCGCCGCAGGCCGTTGAGGAGGATGGGGGCGGCTTCCTCCCGGCCGACATATCCGATAATTCCGCACATAAGTCAAGCGCTCCAATCTGTTTGGGTATGGTTGCACCGGACGGGACGTCCCAGTCCAATATTTTGTTATTATATATCATGCCGGCCCTCTAGGTAAAGAGTCAATCTTCCCGAAAGACGGCCGCCTTCTCCCCCCTCCTTCGTCCATCCTGAGCCCCCAGCCCGTCGTGCTCCACCAGGATGATGTCCTCCCCAAAGCGGCGTACTGTCTCCCAGGGAAAGATGCGGTCCGGCTCCCGGCCCAAAAGCCCGAAGAGCCGCCGCCGGCCCGGTACCACCAGCGCCTCCGCCCGCCCGCTCTCCAGCGCCACCGATACGTCCCCCACATAGCCGAACCGCACCCCCGTGCGGATGTCGATGACCTCCCGGCACCGCAGATCGGAAACCCGGCTCTTCTCCTCCATTCCGCTCACCCCTATTCCCAAAACCGTCGAAATGTGCTATAATCGCACCGTCCGTTCCCTGTCCGCCGTCCTTCTTCTCAAAACTTATGTGAAGGACGGCTCGTACTATAACCCCGGGAGGCCTTTGCTTTGCGTTTCTTTGTCCGCCGTCTGGGCGTGCTCTGCTACCGGCTGCTGGGCGTCGCCGCAGCCGTCATCCTCTTCCTCACCGCCGCCCAGCTCTTCGCCCACCGCCACGCCCAGTTTTATCCCGACTATCCTATGACCGATCTCTCTGCCATTCCGGAACAGGACCGTCTTTCCGAAGAGGACTATGAGACCCTCTTCCTCCAGACCGGACTGGGAAAGGCCGGCGTGGATGACCTGCTCTCCCTGGGCCAGCCGGGCAAGGATCAGATCCTGGACACCCAAACCGCCTTTTTCGCCAAAACCGCCACCGACTGCGGCAGCCTGGGCATCACCACCCGGGAGGACCATGTGGTGGACGGAGATGGAAACATCACCTACGCCTGTCCCATGGCGCCCGTGGAGGAGGGGGACGTGTTCCTCTCCTTCTCCACCCACACCCTGGGCTGGCGCCACGGACACGCCGGCGTGGTGGTGGACGCCGCCAACGGCCGCACCCTGGAGGCCGTGCTCATCGGCTATGACGCCGCCACCGCCAGCGTCA
The DNA here is from genome assembly GCF_016901735.1 of Pseudoflavonifractor phocaeensis. Lineage (GTDB taxonomy): Bacteria > Bacillota > Clostridia > Oscillospirales > Oscillospiraceae > Pseudoflavonifractor_A. The sequence continues at coordinate 7,182 of NZ_JACLZC010000090.1, forward strand.
GCCATTGGTCCTGCTACTCCACCTTTCTCCACCTCCGCGTCAAGGATATCACCCCGGAAGAGCAGGAGGCCATCGCTGACTACGCCATGGCCCACCTGGACGGGGTGCCCTACCATCTGACCAGCGGCGTGCTGGGGCCGGACAAGGTGCAGGACCCGGACGCCGACTCCTTCGGCGCTCAGTGCGCCTACCTGGTCTGGTACGCCCTCTACCAGGGCGCGGGCTACGACACAGACAGCGACGGCGGACGGATTGTCACCGTGGGCGACCTGGCCGAGAGCCCCCTTTTCGAAATCGTGCAGGTCTACGGCCTGGACCCCCGCAGCTTTGGCTAAGGTTGCGTCTTTTCTTTCCCATCCGGATATGATAGGATGATAGAGATTCAAAAGAGACTGAAATTCTAACCAGGAGGCATCCGATCTATGACCAGGACCGGTCTTATCACCTTCCATTTCGCCCACCATTACGGGGCCCAGCTCCAGGCCTACGCCACCATGCGGGCCATCCAGGACCTGGGTCACGACTGCGACATCATCGACTTCCGGCTCCCCCACACCACCCGGACCAATCAGCTCTTCAAGCGCTCCGGCTCGGTGCGGGACGCCGCCTCCGACGCCCATACCGCCCTCCACTACGCCGCCTTCAAGGCCCGCTTCGACCGCTTCGAGGCCTTTGTCAGCCAGCAGATGAAGCTCAGCCCCCGGCGCTACACCTCCTTCGCCAAGCTCAGGGACGATCCCCCCGCCTACGACGTGTATGTGGCCGGCAGCGACCAGATCTGGAACCCCTATATCTACGCCGACAAGCAGTTTGAGCCCGCCTTCCTGCTGGACTTCGTCCAGACAGGGCGGCGGATCGCCTACGCCCCCAGCC
>NZ_JACLZC010000010.1 GCF_016901735.1 Pseudoflavonifractor phocaeensis
GAAGAGACGCCGGAAGAAGCGCCGGAAGAGACGCCGGAAGAAGCGCTGAAAGAGACGCCGGAAGAAGCGCCGGAAGAAGCGCCGGAAGAAGCGCCGGAAGAAGCGCCGGAAGAAGCGCCGGAGGAGACATCGGAAGATGCGTGGCCGGGACAGGGAGATCAGGGCGGCCCGTATACCATTGCGCTGGAGAGCTACCGTCGCTTTGAAAGTCCCAGCGGCAAGAAGCTGCAAGAGATGTTACGCCGCCCGGCGTTTATCGCCTTGCTCAATGTGCTGAAGGATCGGGTGATCTTTGGCCGGGAGGAACTGACCCAAATGAGTCCCGAGCTGCCGGAGAGCTATCTGCATACCGCGGTCAAGGACGGCTATGTCACCCAGATTACCGTGACCGGCCGGGATGGAGAAAGCCGCTGTTACTATCAGCCGGCCCGCAAGCTGCTGGAGGGACTGGGGAAACAGAGTGTGCACCGCTATATTGAACGCAATTTTTCCAACGGGTCCGCAACCATTTCCCGGGGCATTGCCGAACCCAGGCTGTGCGGCGAGGTACTCAACCAGATCGGGGCTATTGAGACGGTACTGAGCTGGCTCCACGAAGAGAAGCGTCTGGAGGACTGGGGGGTCGACCGGCGGGCGGTTGTGCTGGGCGACGTGTGCTACCAGATTGAACTGCGGTTTGGACGGAAGGGCAGCCGTCAGAGCCGGTACACCTGGGTAATGATGGCCCTGGTGGACCCGGGACGGGAACTGCGTGAAGAACTGCTGGGGCAGATTTGTACTCAGATAGCGGAACAGGAGGCGGTCTGGCTGACGGTGCCCACTGGGAGCGAGATCGCCGGCTGGTCGGCGCTGCTGGCCGGCCGTGGTTTGCCCGCTCCTCGGTGGGTGGCGCTGGACACCCCCGGCGGTTTCTACCGGGCCGACGGCAGTTTCTGCACCTTTGAGGATTACTTTTGCGATGAGACGCCGCCCGAGCCCGAGACGGGGCCCGACCCTGATGGGCCGCAGGACCTGCCGGAGCCGTCTTGCGGCCCGGAGGAAGCCCCGGAAGTAACCGAGGAACCGGAGGAAGCCCCGGAAGTGACCGAGGAACCGGAGGATGAATCGGCTCTGGACGGGGAGGCGCTGGAAGGAGAAATTCTGGAGGAAGCGGAGGAGGTGCCGGAGGAGGCACTGCGTTTTTCCGAAACGAGAGAGGGACTGTTTACTCTGTCGGTGAATCCGGAGGAGCTGATACAGCAAAGCGACGCCTGGTTCGCCGAGGGCCAGTTCCCCCTGGCGCTGTGTGAGCTGCGGGCGGCTGCGATGCGCTTCCCGGCGCTGGAGGAACGCTGCCGCCGCTATGCCTACGCCCTGGATGACCCGGCGGAGTTCTGCGAGTATCTGCCGGACCGGGTGGTGTGGGTATACGCCGGCGCGGCCCATACGCCGGTACTGGACTGTCTGCGCCTGAGCGCCCATCTGCGCATGGCCTGCTCCAGCGAGGTGGCCCAGGCTTGGTATCAGGCCGCCGACCTGCTCCATGGCCTGGAAGGGGAGCCCTTTTTGGCGGACTATCCCGCGCTGCGCCGTGGCGTCGGTATTCTGGCCGAAGAGCTGCGCCGCCGCCGGCGGGGCTTTGACCCCCAGCTGGTACGCCAGTCCTGCATGTGGGGCGACACCAGCCGCCGGCTACATATTCTGTCCGAGCAGGCGCGGGATAAGTGCAACGCCAAGCTGGCGGAGACCGGTTTTTATGCCAACCGCATCAAAAGTCTTATGGATGCCCTCTTTGGAGTGCGCAGTGAGCTGATGGACTGTCTGCGGGTGGTGGCCGACAACGACGAGAACGGCCGCAAAAAGGTAAAGGAGTACTGTGCGCCTCTGGTGAATGCCCAGGGCAGGCCCAACCCCAATGCGGTGAAGAAGTACATCGACCGGGCCTGGGAGAACCAGCCCACCATCCGGCGGCAGAACGAGCGGCTGACCAGCTCCGCCCGGAGCAACGCCATCAACCGTTTCCACACCTGCCTGGATATCTGCGTGCAATGGCTGGAGTGTTCGGATAATGCCATTGCCGGCCAGGAGGAGGCGGAGCGGATCCTTCGGCAGCGCAGTACGCTGGCGGCCTGCTTCCGGGACAGCGTGGGTGCGCTGGACGCCTTGGCCAAAAAGGACGGGACAGTGCTGCGGGGCGCGGTATCGGTGCTTCAGGCTACCCTGCGGGAGCTGGCCGACAGCCTGGAGGGACGGCTGGCGCAGCGGCACGACTATTACGTGGACTTCTTACGCACGGGCGAGATCGAGCTGGATGAAAAATACCTGCCCGTTTTGGAGCAGGCGGAGTATGTGATTCCGAACAACGAACCCTGGACCCGTCTGCGCCGCCACCAGGAAAAAATGGCGCGGGGTGAGGGTACCGACTGGGAGAGCGTTATAGATCGGATCTGGAACGGCAGCCGCCGCACCCCCGAGCGCTACAATTTTGGCACGGCGGCGCTGATCCAGGAGTATCACGCCCGGCGGAATAAGACCCTGGAGGCACTGGAACGGGCGGACATTGAGGGGGACATTTCCCGGATCATGCCCCGGCTGAAGGAGGATGAGAGCCTCTTCCGGGCCCAGCTGGAGCTGGCGGCCACCTATGGGCAGATTGAGGACAACGCCTACAAGGAGCGGATCTCCAACACGGTGGTGGAGGTACTGCGCCTCCATTACGCCAAGACCAACAACTGGGGTTTTTATTACCGTACCATGGACGCCTGTCTGGCTGCGGTGGCGGAGCGGGCCAAGGCGCTGGAACCCCGCTACCGGTACGAGTTCGACCAGCTCAAGCAGCAGAAGGAGTACTGCCCCATGTTTGACAAGATCGAGGAGCTGATGGGGCAGAAGATGTTCAGCGTGGCCCACGACTATATGCAGCTGGTGCTGCGGGAGGGGGTCACCCGTCCGCCGGAGAGCGTGATGCTGCAAAACGGGGAGGAGAAGGATTATTTCCGCCAGTTTTTGCAGGAATATCCCCGGCTCATCCGGCGCTGTACCGGCGACCGCGGCCAGGGCCGGACGCTGGAATACATTTATGGCGAGTATGCCGGCGATGACCGGCAGGACACCAACCACCTCAAGCGCAGCGCCCGGGAGATGATCAAGAGCTGGCCCAAGAACAACAACCTGACCCCTGACGGGGCCATGAAGCTCCTGCGCAGCCTGTCCTTCCAGGTGGTAGAGGTGACGCAGGGGGAGAAATACGGCAGCCTGGTGGCCAAGTGTACGGCGGGGGACACCAATGTCTTTAACTATCCCCATCCCATCGCGGCCTTTGGCACCCGGCTGGCCAGGACGGGGCTGGAGGTGGCGGTGCTTTCGGGCAACAAGACGGCTTCCGATCTGACCGCCTTTATCAACCGGCTGGGCTACACCGAGCGGCCTACGCTCATCCTGCTGGACTGGGCCCTGCCGCTGGCCGAGCGCAACGCCATGGCCCGCGCGCTCAAGCGGGAGAGCGCCAATCTGGCCACGTGTATTGTGGTGGACCGGGTGCTCATGCTCTATTTGACCCGTTTTGGGGAGAGCGAGCGGGGCAAGGTACTCCTTCAGTGTACGCTGCCCTATCACGTCTACAACCCCTATACCAAGGGAGACGCGGCCAGCCCGCCGGAGATGTTTATGGGACGCCGGGCCCAGCTGGAGGAGATTCTCACCAACGGCAAGGCCAATATCATCTATGGCGGCCGTCAGCTGGGCAAGACGGCGCTGCTGCGCCGGGCGGCCTACCTGGTGGACAGACGGGAAAAGGGGAACTGGGCGATCTATACCGACGCCCTCTACCGCTGCGACCGGGACGAGTCTCTCAAAAAGCTCTACGATGAGCTGACCGCCGCCGACTTCCTGCCGGCAGAGCCCCGGCCGGACTCCTGGGAGGAGCTGTGTGCCCGCATCCGCCGCCGGATGGACCGGAGCGACAAGCCGGTTCACCGGTTCCTGCTGCTGATGGACGAGGCCGACGCCTTCCTGGAGAGCAGCGCGGGGGTGAACTACCAGCCGGTGGCCTGCCTCTATCAGCTGCAAAGCGCCACCGACGGCCACTTCAAGTTTGTTCTGGCCGGTCTGCACAACGTGGTGCGCTTTTCCCAGGCCACCCGGGACAACAACGTCATGCCTAAGCTGGGCACCCTCACCGTCAAGCCGCTGACCTACCAGGAGGCCAGCCGCCTGCTGGAGGAGCCGCTCTACTACCTGGGCTTCCGCATCACGCCGGAGCAGAACGTACTGCTCTCCCAGATCCTGCTGAGCACAAACTACTATCCCGGCCTGATCCATTTCTATTGCGCCCAGCTGGTGGAGTCGCTGCGCACCGTGGACACCGACCCGCCTTACTGTCTGGACGAGAACCAAATCCGCGTTCTGCTCCAGAAGCCCGACTTTTTGCAGCAGATCAAGGAGAAATTTTTCATTACGCTGGACGTGGAAGAGGATCGGCTCTATTACCGCATCATCGCCTACGCCCTGGCCTACTGCTACTATGACCGGCCCAACCAGGCGGTGGAGGGGTATACGTTCCGGGACATTTTGGAGATGTGCGCCCTCTTTGGGGTGAAGGCCATTACCGACCTGCCCCAGGAGAGCGTAAAGGTGCTCCTTTCTGAAATGGAGGAGCTGAACGTGCTGGTCCAGCTGAACGGGCGCTATACCTTCAACGGGGCCAACTTCCGTCACATGATGGGAGATGAGGAGACCGTGTTTGACGAGCTGGGGAAGTTCGGAGAGAGCGAGGGCTGAGTCATGTGGACATGGGAGACCTATGAGCGCACCTGGTGGAACGAAATCTATGGGCCCCAGAAATTATGCCGAGACTTGGTGGAGGCCGGGCGGATCGGCGGCTGTATCTTTTTTCACCACAGCAGTCCGCTGCCCTGGGCCGAGGCCTTGCGGGACCAGGTACAGGAGGAAATGCAGAGTTATGCCAGCGATCTGCGGATTGTGCCGCCGGTAGACCTGAGGGAAACCGGGTGGACGGAGCAGGCGGTTCTGGAGGCGGTCGCGCCGGAATCGGCACAAGAGTTTCTGTCTGCCATGACGCTATCCCGTTTTTTGGACCGGAGCGGGGCTTTGGACGGGAAGCTGGTGTGGCTGTACGGACTGCCGGAGGCGGCCGAGCCGGTGTGGACGGAGCGTCTGGCGGAGTTTGCCGCGCTGCCCGGTGCGAGCCGGTGCATTTTGCTGTTGGAGGTATCTGGAAAGCGGTACCGGCGCAAAAAGGTGCGCGACCTGTCGGCCGACGACTATGTGCGGGGCTTTGACGTGACCCAGCTTTGCACCATGGCGGTAGGTGTGGGCCGGGAGTCCAGCCGGCACAAGGAGTATTTGACTTATCTCTGTCAGGAGGGCGCCGCCGGCGATCCGGAGTGCCTGCCCGCCCTGCTGGGGCAGCGGGAGCGGCTGCTGGAGGACCCGGCGGCGGTGATGATGGAGGCTCTGGGACTGGGAGAGCAGGAGGCGGTGCGCCGGGTGCGCCGGGCACAGCTCAAGCTGCTTTTACCTCTGTTGGAGGATCTGCGCATTGCCCTGCTGGAGGAACACGCCGCCGACTGCCGCAAGCTGCTGCCCTTCCGAGACGAATTTGGAAACGAGTATCACTCGGAGTATGAAATGGAGCTGCGCCATCTGGTCTACTATTACAACCAGGGAGCCATCCGACTGACCCGGGAAGAGTGGGCCCGGGTGTGGACGCCTTACGACGCCCGCAACCGTCTGATGCACCATATGAAGGCGCTGGATCTATCGGTGATCGGTCCGGTGCTGGAGCTTGCCGAAGCCATACAGTGATGCAAAGGCCTGGATGCACAAAAGCCGGTCCTCATCGGAATATTTTCCATAAAAAGCCATTAAATTCCGTTTTTTAACGTATGATCTTAAAAATACACGGAAAAGCTAAAAAATTTTTATGAAAACTAAAATACAGTTTGACAACCGATGAGAGAACCGGTATAATGCACCATAAGGAGAGAAAAATTATGCTCAGCGGTTCAATGGAACGACCCCTGCCGCCGGAACACGGCCGGGGCCGTTTCTTGTAAATACGAGGAGGAACGGATATGAATCGACTGGTAATCGAGACGCCGGACCGGGCCCAAGAGGTATTGGAGGGGCTGTACCGGGACGTACAGCGCCGGGTCGGGTCCAGCGCGCCCGGTCTGTGCCCGGTGGATATGGCCCTGAGCTTTCTGCGGCTGTGCCACGCCCAGACCTGCGGCAAGTGCGTGCCCTGCCGGATCGGTCTGGGGCAGCTGGCCAAGATGCTGGAGGCGGTGCTGGACGGGGAAGCCACCCTGGAGACCATCGACCTCATCGAGCAGACGGCCAGCGTGATTGTGGACACGGCGGACTGCGCCATCGGCTACGAGGCGGCCAATATGGTTCTGCGTGGGGTCCGCGGCTTCCGGGAGGACTATGAGGAGCACATTCTCCATCACCGGTGCATCTGCGGTCTCTATCTGGCGGTGCCCTGCATGTCGGTATGTCCCGCTCATGTGGACGTGCCGGGCTACATCGCGCTGGTGAAGGCGGGGCGGTGCGAGGACGCGGTGCGTCTCATCCGCAAGGACAATCCCTTCCCGTCGGTGTGCGGCTATGTCTGCGAGCACCCCTGCGAGGACCGGTGCCGCCGCCACATGGTGGACGACGCCATCAACATCTGCGGCATCAAGCGCTACGCGGTGGATCACGCCGGTCCCATCGCGACGCCGCCCTGCGCCCCCTCCACCGGGAAGCGGGTGGCGGTGGTGGGCGGCGGCCCCGGCGGTCTGACGGCGGCCTACTTCCTCACCCTGATGGGGCACAAGGCCGTGGTGTACGAGCAGCGCCACAAGCTGGGCGGTATGCTCCGCTACGGCATCCCCGACTACCGCCTGCCCCCCGAGGTACTGGACAAGGACATCCAGTACATTCTGGACACCGGCGTGGAGACGGTGCTGGACAGCACGGTGGGCGTGGACGTGACCATGGAGCAGCTCAAGGAGAGCTATGACGCGGTTTATATTTCCATCGGCGCCCACGACGACAAGAAGCTGGGCATCGAGGGGGAGGACAGCGTCAACGTGGTCAGCGCCGTGCAGATGCTCCGCGGCATCGGCGAGGGGGAGATCCCCGATCTGAAGGGGAAGCGGGTGTGCGTCATCGGCGGCGGCAACGTGGCCATGGACGCCACCCGGACCAGCCTGCGCCTGGGGGCCAGCCAGGTGACCTGCGTCTACCGCCGGCGGGTGGAGGATATGACCGCTCTGCCCGAGGAGATCGACGAGGCCCAGAGCGAGGGCGGACACATTCTGTCCCTCCACGCCCCCGCCCGCATCGAGCGGGACGAAACGGGCAAGGTGACGGCCCTGTGGGCCCAGCCCCAGATCATCAGCGAAGTGGGGAGAGACGGCCGTCCCGCGCCCCGGCCCGCCGCCGGCGATCCGGTACGCATCCCCTGCGACTATATCGTGGTGGCCATCGGTCAGGCCATCGGCTCCCAGTATTTTGAGACCAAGGGCATCGAGACCAAGCGGGGCGCCATCCAGGCGGAAAAGTCCAGCTTTGTGCCGGGCAGCGGCAACGTGTTTGCCGGCGGCGACGCGGTCTCCGGACCGGCCACCGTCATCCGGGCCGTGGCGGCGGGCAAGGTGGCGGCGGACAACATCGACAGCTTCCTGGGCTATCAGCACACCATCACGGTGGACGTGGAGGTGCCGCCGCCCCAGCTCACCAACAGTCCGGCCTGCGGCCGGGTAAACCTGGTCAGCCGCTCCATTGACCGGATCGACGGGGACTTCGGCCTGGTGACCAAGGGCATGAGCGAGGAAGAGGCTCAGCAGGAGTGCGCCCGCTGTTTGCGCTGCGACCACTTTGGCTACGGCATCTTCAAAGGGGGGAGGAATATCAAATGGTAAATCTGCATGTCAACGGCGCTCCGGTCTCGGTGCCGGAGGGCTCCACCATTCTGGAGGCGGCGGCCGCCGCCGGCATTCAGATCCCACATCTCTGCTACCTGAAGGAGCTCAACGAGATCGGCGCCTGCCGCATCTGCTGCGTCCAGGTGGAGGGGGAGAAGAAGCTGGTCACCAGCTGCAACAACGTGGTGCGGGAGGGAATGCAGGTCTACACCAATACGCCCCGGGTGCGTCTGGCCCGGCGGACCAATCTGGCCCTCATCCTCAGCCAGCACAACTGCAAGTGCGCCCTCTGCGTGCGCAACGGCAACTGTCAGCTCCAGCAGCTGGCCAACGACGCGGGCGTTTTGGACAATCCCTTCCCGGAGGACCTGCCCAGCGCCCGTCAGTGCGAGTGGGACGCCTCCTTCCCTCTGTACCGGGACAGCGCCAAGTGCATCAAGTGTATGCGCTGCATCCAGGTGTGCGACAAGGTGCAGGGGCTGAACGTGTGGGATCTGGCGGCCACCGGTGGCCGGACCCGGGTGGACGTATCCCAGAACCGGGTCATCACCCAGGCCGACTGCAGCGCCTGCGGCCAGTGCATCACCCACTGTCCGGTGGGCGCGCTGCGGGAGCGGGACGACACGGCCAAGGTCATGCGGGCCATTGAGGACCCGGAGGTCATCACCGTGGTGCAGATTGCGCCGGCGGTCCGCACCGCCTGGGGGGAGAACCTGGGTCTGAGCCCGGAGGAGGCCACGGTCAACCGGCTGGCGGGGGCGTTCCGGCAGCTGGGGGTGGACTATGTGTTTGACACCAGCTTTTCGGCGGACCTGACCATCATGGAGGAGGGCAGCGAGTTCCTCCACCGGCTCAAGGCGGGAGATCTGGCGCGCTATCCCATGTTCACCAGCTGCTGCCCCGGCTGGGTGCGCTTTGTGAAGAGCCAGTTCCCCCAGCTGGTGGGTCAGCTCTCCACCAGCAAGAGCCCCCAGCAGATGTTCGGCGCGGTGGTGAAGAGTTACTTTGCCCAAAAGCTGGGCGTGCCGCCGGAGAAGATCTGCTGCATCTCGGTGATGCCCTGCCTGGCGAAAAAGACTGAATGCGACCTGCCCACCATGAAGGGGGACAGCGGCTGCAAGGACGTGGACTTTGCCCTCACCACCCGGGAGGTGGTGCGGATGATCCGGGCGGAGCACATCGACGTGGCCCACATCCCGGAGACCCCCTTCGACCGGATCTTGAACGACTACACCGGCGCGGGCGTGATCTTCGGCGCCACCGGCGGCGTGATGGAGGCGGCGCTGCGCAGCGCCTACTTCCTTGTGACGGGGGAAAATCCGCCCGTGGACGCCTTCCGCGACGTGCGGGACAGCGGCCTGGCCGGGGAACGGCAGTGGCGGGAGGCCACCTTTGAGATTCAGGGCACGCCGGTCCGCGCGGCGGTGGTCAGCGGTCTGGGCAACACCAGGGCGCTGTGCAGGGCGCTGCTCAACGGCCAGGTCCACTACGATTTCGTGGAGGTCATGGCCTGTCCGGGCGGCTGTGCCGGCGGCGGCGGACAGCCCATCCACTGTGACGATAAGGAACGCGCCTTTACACGCGGTCAGGTACTGTACGGTCTGGACCAGGGCATGGCGGTCCGGTTCAGCCACGAAAACCAGGACGTGCAGGCCCTTTACCGGGACTATCTGGAGGCGCCGCTCAGCCACCGGGCGGAGCGTCTGCTGCACACCGATCATACGGCCTGGGATATGCCCTGACGGCCGGTTTTGGAGAAAAAACAGCGGGAAGCTGTCACCCCTTTTCCGCGGGGGGAGACGGCTTCCTGCCTTTTTTTGCGCAGGGGAGCAGGAAGGATATGGAGAAAAAGAAAAGTAGAATGGGGAGTTTCCTACAAACAGGGGGTATATCCCTGGAAAACCATGGGAGAAAGTGGGGATAAGTAAGATTGCACAAAAAAACACCCACTGGACAAAGAAGTGTATTGCAAAAGTGCAATTTTTTGATATACTAAAAAGAAGATGGCTGTAAGGGCGCAAAAAACAGCCATACGGTGGAGCGAAAAGGGGCGCGAGAGCGATGATTGCAGATACAGACAAAGAAAAAGAGGAAGTTTCCCTGCTTTCGGATATGATAGACAAAAAGAAGCTGCAAAAGCTTCAGGATACCATGGCCGAGGCGTTGGATATGGCCTTCATCGCGGTGGACTACCGGGGCAGACCGGTGGTGGAATACAGCGGCTTCACCGATTTCTGCTGCCGGATGCGGGAGCGCCCGTGCAGCCGGGACCTGTGCTTTCAGTGCGACGCCCACGGCGGGCTTCACGCCACCATTACCGGCGAGCCCTACATATACCGCTGTCACGCGGGCCTGGTGGACTTTGCCGTGCCGTTGATTTTGGACGGGCAGTATCTGGGCTCTCTGCTGGGGGGCCAGCTGGAGCTGACCGACACCGAGCAGGATCTGCAGCCCCTCCTGCCTCAGACCACCGACTGGCGCAGCGACCCGGAGCTGATTGAGGCGTCGGGGCGGGTCCACCGCATTTCCTACGAAAAGCTCAAGGCCAGCATCTCGCTGGTACGGGACACGATGCAGGGGCTGCTGGAGGATTCCCGCCGGGGTGCGGTGCAGGCCAATCTGGAGCGGCGCATCCAGGAACTGATGGAGGAGCGGGCCAACCGGGCCAATTTTCAGGAGACGGTGGCGGGCAGTCAGTTCGGACTCATCCAGGACTATCTGGGCGGCGACTTCTTTTTTTATGTTCTGAATGTGCTCTCCTGCCTGGCCTATCGGGAGAAGGCGGAGGAGACCGAGCGGGCGGTGTGTGATTTTGCCGCCATGATGCGCTACGTCACCGAGAACGCCGACAGCAATTTCGTCCCCCTGGGGGAGGAGCTGGGCTATATCGCCAGCTATCTCCAGCTCCAGAAGCGGCGGCTGGAGGGCAGGCTTCAGTACGACATTCAGGTACCGGAAAAGTATTATGGGGTGCTGTGTCTGTTCATGATGATCCAGCCCATGGTGGAGAACGCCCTGCGCTACGCGGTGGAGCCCAGCGAGGAGGGGGGCAGCATCTCCATCCGGGCCCATGAGGAGGGGGAGCTGCTGGTGCTGACGGTGAGCGACAACGGCACCGGTATGCGCAAAGAGCAGATCGAGGCCATTCTGCGCCAGCGGAGCGGCAAGCACGGCAAAAGCCGCAATTATCTGACCAACATCAATCAACGATTGAAAAATATTTTCGGCAAGCGCTGCGGGCTGGTGATCCGCAGCAAGGACGACGGCTTCCCCGGCACGGAGATCCAGGTACGCATCCCGCTGCGGAATGAGGAGACCCTGGAATGAGCGGAGGGGGATAGGACAGAGAGACGGCTCCCGGACAGGACCCGGACACGGATAGAAGGAGCGAAAGCGGATGTTCAAGATTCTGGTAGTGGACAGTGGTGTGATTGACCGGGAAATGATCCGGGATACCCTGACGGCGGGACTGGAAGGCCCACTGGAGATCCATATGGCGGTGGGGGCAGAGCAGGCCAAGGCCATTCTGGCCCGGGAGAGCATTGACCTGCTCATTGCGGACGCGCCCCGGGCGGCCTATGTGAAAAATCTGGTGTATACGGCCTACGGCGCCAGCGGGAGGATCCGGGTGATCCTGACCACCGTAAAGCGGGAGGACGAGATCGCCCAGATCGCAAGCCGGCTCAACGCGGAGGGGTACTTGCTCAAGCCCTTCCGGCGGGAGCATCTGGTGGCCATGGTCCGGCCGCTGGAGGAGGCGGTCAAGGAGGACCTGGCCCGGGCGGGCGAGGCGGAGCGGAGCGCCTATCTGGAGCGGATTCGGGCCAGTATCCAGGAGTGTCAATATAAAAAATCCATTGAGACGGCAAAAGAGTACATTGAATTCCTTTGTCAGACAGGTGATAATAAAAACGTGATTCGCACCCGGATGGTGGAATTTGCCGCCGGGCTGGCGGAGCTGGGGAACACCCAGAGCCAGGAGGTGCAGCATCAGCTGAACGCCTGCCTGGAGCGGTTCCGCTCCCGGTTTGATTTGCAGGGCAACCCCTTCGAGGTCTCTTTGGTCATTGAAGAGATGGTGGACATCATTTTCAACGATTTGGACCGGCGTCAGCTCTACTCGGACGACGATTTGAAGCGGGTGCTCAATTACATCGACCGCAACATCAAGCGGGGCATCACCCTGGACGACGCGGCGGAATGCGTGAATATGAGCTCCAGCTATTTCAGCAAATTTTTCAAAAAATCCACCGGCATCAATTTTATCACCTATGTGACCGACCGGAAGATCGAATTTGCCAAGGATATGCTGCGCAGCACCGACATGCCTGTCATCAACATCGCCTATGAGCTCTCCTACAACGAGACCAACTATTTCAGCAAGGCGTTTAAGAAAAAGGTGGGCATGACGCCGGTGGAATACCGGGAGCGGTGCGCCAGGGAAGGGCGGCATACCACGGCGGGACAGTGACGCCGGAAACGGTCCGCGGACTGAGAGGAGCGGTGAACCGTGCAGGAATTCAGCTTCAGTACCCGTATTTTTTTCGGAGAAGGCGCCTTGGAACGGCTGAACAAGGTGGTAAACAAAAGAGTCCTCATCGTGACCGATCCGTTCATGGCCAAGACGGGCGTGGCGGACCGGGTGGCGTCCTATTTGACGGACTGTGAGGTGACCATTTTTTCCGACGTGGTCCCCGACCCGCCCATCGAGACGGTGGCCGCCGGCGTGCAGTGCCTCCAGAACTGCCGGGCGCAGGTGATGGTGGCGGTGGGCGGCGGCTCGTCCATCGACGCGGCCAAGGCCATCCGGGCCACGGCGGGCCGGATCTCCACGGTGGAGACCGAGATCATGGAGTGCTTTGCCATTCCCACCACCAGCGGCACCGGCTCGGAGGTCACGGAATATTCGGTCATTACCGACAAAGAAAAGGGGCTGAAGTATCCGCTGGTGAGCCGGGCGCTCCGTCCCCCCACGGCCATTCTGGACCCCTCTCTGGTGACGTCGGCGCCCCCTTCGGTGACGGCGGACAGCGGCATGGACGTGCTGACCCACGCGCTGGAGGCCTACGTGTCGGTCAACGCCAATGATTTTTCCGACGCGCTGGCGGAAAAGGCGGTATCGCTGGTGTTTCGCTGGCTGCCGGAGGCCTATAAGAACGGCGGCGACCTGCTGGCCCGGGAGAAGATGCACAACGCCTCGTGCATGGCCGGTCTGGCTTTCAACTGCGCGGGCCTGGGTCTGTGCCACGGCATGGCCCACGCGGTGGGCGGCAAGCTCCATCTGCCCCATGGACGGGCCAACGCCATCATCCTGCCCCATATCCTGCGCTATAACGCCAATCTGGACGGCAGCCGCCGGGGAGAGCCGGGGGTAACGGCCAGGAAGTATCAGCGCATCGCCAAGCTTTTGAATCTGCCCTCCTCCAGCGTAACGGTGGGGGTGAGCCAGCTGGTGCGCGGGGTGGAGCATCTGAACAAGACGCTGAAAATCCCCGCCAATCTGCGCAGCGCCGGCTGTGATATGGGGGTGTATGAGCAGGAGCGCAAGGCCATCATCGCCGCCGCGCTGGCCGACTCCACCACCGCCACCAATCCCAGACGCCCCAGCGAGGGAGAGGTCAAGAACCTCCTGTCCATCGTCGCGGGCTGAGTTCCCCGGCCATCTATGGAAAACGTCTGCAAACGCCCCGCCGTACGGCGGGGCGTTTTTTCGGACCTTTTCGGGCGGAAGGAAAAAAGACGGCTTGCGGGCAAAAGGAAGCGTCATGGTGTAAAACGCAGAGAAAAGGAAAAAATTTTTCAATCATTATCGGCAAAAAAGAACAATCGTCTGCCGAAAAAGAGGGGGATTAAGGAAGGTTTCTTTGGTAAGATTGGACGAAAAAATACCCCCAGCAAGCAAGAAAGTCTGTGGAGATACAAGTATAATAGTCTAAGAGAGGTCTTAAAAACCGATAAGGATACGTGATTTTGAATTTAGGAGGTAAGGTTATGCAGCAAGAAGCACTGGGTATGATCGAGACCCGCGGTCTGGTCGGCGCCATCGAGGCCGCCGACGCCATGACCAAGTCCGCCAACGTCACTCTGGTGGGCTATGAGAAGATTGGCTCCGGCCTGGTGACCGTGATGGTCCGGGGCGACGTGGGCGCGGTCAAGGCATCTGTGGACGCCGGCGCCTGCGCTGCCGAGAAGGTGGGCGAGGTGGTCTCCCAGCACGTCATTCCCCGCCCCCACACCGACGTGGAGAAGATCCTCCCCAAGACCCCCAACAACTGATCTGATCACACATTAAATATCATGGAGGTATGAAGCAATGAAGGACGAACTGGTCAGCAAGATCATGGACGAGGTTCTCAAGAAGGTCGGCGCCGAAGCGCCTGCCGCCGCGCCTGCCGCTCCCGCCGCTCCCAAGTGCTGCAATAACACCTGCAACCTGACGGAGTTCGTGGGCACCGCCATTGGCCACACCATCGGCCTGGTCATCGCCAATGTGGACCGGCAGGTCCACGAGAAGCTGGACATCGACCCCAAGTTCCGCTCCATCGGTATCATCGGCGACCGTACCGGCGCCGGTCCCCAGATCTTCGCCGCCGACGAGGCCGTGAAGGCCACCAACTGTGAGATCCTGAAGATCGAGCTGCCCCGCGACACCGAGGGCGGCGCCGGCCACGGCTCTCTCATCATCTTCGGCGCCGAGGACGTATCCGACGCCCGCCGGGCCGTGGAGGTCTGCCTGCGGGAGGTGGAACGCACCTTCGGCGACGTGTACGGCAACAGCGCCGGCCACCTGGAATTCCAGTACACCGCCCGTGCCAGCCACGCGCTGAACAAGGCCTTCGGCGCCCCCATGGGCAAGGCCTTCGGCATCACCGTCGGCGCGCCCGCCGCCATCGGCGTGCTGCTGGCCGATACCGCCGTGAAGGCGGCCACCGTGGACGTGGTGGGCTGCTCCACCCCCGGCAACGGCGGCACCAGCTACTCCAACGAGGTGATCCTGACCTTCTCCGGCGACTCCGGCGCCGTGAAGCAGGCCATCATCGCTGCCCGCGACGTGGGCATGCAGGTCCTGGGTGTCATGGCTCCCGATGAGGAGCTCAAGAGCACCACCACCCCCTACATCATCTAATTCTCATCGGGAAGGAGTCAGTCGCACATGAAGTCAAAACGTTTTGAAGTCCTGGCCGCTCGCCCGGTCAATCAGGACGGTTACGTCAAGGAATGGCCTGAGGTGGGCCTCATCGCCATGGACAGCCCCTTCGATCCCAAGCCCAGCATCAAGGTGGAGAACGGCCGGATCGTGGAAATGGACGGCAAGACCCGCGATGAGTTCGACATGCTGGACACCTTCATCGCCGATCACGCCATTCGCATCGACGGCGCCGAGGCGGCCATGGCCATCGACTCTCTGGACATCGCCCGCAAGATCGTTGACATCAACGTCAGCCGGGACGAGATTCTGGCCATCACCCTGTGCCTCACCCCCGCCAAGCTGACCGAAGTGGTGGGCAAGCTGAACATCGTGGAGATCATGATGGGCATGACCAAGATGCGCGCCCGCATGCAGCCCGCCAACCAGTGCCACGTCACCAACGTGCGCGATAACCCCGTTCAGATCGCGGCCGACGCCGCCGAGGCCGGTGTCCGCGGCTTTGCCGAGATGGAGACCACCGTGGCCGTGGCCCGTTACGCGCCCTTTAACGCCATGGCGCTCTTCGTGGGCGCTCAGGTGGGCCGTCCCGGCGTCATGACCCAGTGCGCCCTGGAAGAGGCTACCGAGCTGATGCTGGGTATGCGTGGCTTCACCACCTACGCCGAGACCATTTCGGTCTACGGCACCGAGCCCGTCTTTATGGACGGCGACGACACCCCCTACTCCAAGGCGTTCCTGGCCAGCTGCTACGCCTCCCGCGGCCTGAAGATGCGCTTTACCTCCGGCACCGGTTCCGAGGTCCAGATGGGTTACGCCGAAGGCAAGTCCATGCTGTACCTGGAGGCCCGCTGCCTGGCCGTCACCAAGGGCGCCGGCGTGCAGGGCACCCAGAACGGTTCCGTTTCCTGTATCGGCGTGCCCGCCGGCGTGCCCGGCGGTATCCGCGCCGTGGCCGCTGAGAACCTGATCTCCATGCTGCTGGATCTGGAGTCCACCACCTCCAACGACCAGACCTTCACCCACTCCGACCTGCGCCGTGTGGCCCGCAGCGTGCCGCAGTTCTTCTCCGGCACCGACTACATCTGCTCCGGCTACTCCGCCACCCCCAACTATGATAATATGTTCGCCGGCTCCAACTGGGACGCCGAGGACTATGACGACTGGAACATCATCCAGCGCGACATGAAGGTGGACGGCGGCCTGCAGCCCGTCCGCGAGGAAGAGGTCCTCAAGGCCCGCAACAAGGCCGCCCGGGCCCTCCAGGGCATGTTCCGTGAGCTGGGCCTGCCCGAGATCACCGACGCCGAGGTGGAGGCCGCGACGTATGCCAACGGCTCCAACGACATGCCGCCTCGTAACGTCAACGAGGATCTGAAGGCCATTGAAGAGATGATGGCCCGCAAGGTCACCGGCGTGGACTTTGTCCGGGCGCTGGACAAGGCCGGCTTCCCCGACGTGGCCCACAGCGTGTACAACATGCTCCGCCAGAAGGTGGCCGGCGACTACCTGCACACCGCCTCCATCTTTGACGAGAGCTTCCACGTGCTCTCTGCGGTGAACATGCCCAACCAGTATCACGGTCCCATGACCGGCTATCAGATGAGTGAGGAGCGTTGGAACAAGCTGAAGGACATCCCCAACGCCATCCGGCCGGAAGACATCTAAGAGGGGTGAATACGAGATGACGTTTGATGCTAATATGCTGCGCAGCGTGATCGAAGAGGTCATGAAGGAGATGAACCTGGACGAGGCTCTCGGCGCCGCCCAGGCCGCTCCCGCTCCCGCTGCCGTTACTACCATTCCCGAGACCAGCAAGCTGACCCTTACCGAGACCGGCGAGGCCCAGAAGGGCGCCGCGCCTGACGAAGTGGTCATCGGTCTGGCGCCGGCCTTCGGCACCAAGCAGACCAAGACCATCATCGACCTGCCCCACGACAAGGTGCTGCGCGAGATCATCGCCGGCATCGAGGAAGAGGGTATGAAGTGGCGCATCATCAAGGTGTACCGCACCTCCGACGTGTCCTTCATCGCCCACGACGCCGCCGAGTATTCCGGCTCCGGCATCGGCATCGGCATCCAGTCCAAGGGCACCACGGTCATCCATCAGAAGGACCTGCCGCCCCTGTCCAACCTGGAGCTGTTCTCCCAGGCGCCTTTGATCGACCTGGACACCTACCGCAAGATCGGCAAGAACGCCGCCAAGTATGCCAAGGGCGAGGCGCCCACCCCCGTCCCCACCAAGAACGACCAGATGGCCCGTCCCACCTATCAGGCGCTGTCCGCTCTGCTCCACATCAAGGAGACCGAGCTGGTGGACAACAACAAGCGTCCCCAGGCCGTGACGGTCAGTTTTCAGTAAGCAGTAAGGGAGGCTAACAAGTTTATGGATCAGGAACTTTTGATGAAACAGATCGTGGAGCAGGTCATGGCCGCCATGAACAAGAGCGCCGCCGCTCCCGCCGCTGCCCCCAAGGCCTGCGGCACGAAGGTCACCGCCGCCGACTATCCTCTGGCGGAGAATATGGCCGACAAGATCGCCACCCCCACCGGCAAGCCCTTTGCTTCCCTGAGCTATGAGAAGGTCATCAGCGGCGAGCTGTCCGCCGAGGACATGCGCATCGCCCCCGAGACCCTGGAGATGCAGGCCCAGGTGGCCGAGAGCGTGGGCCGCGAGGCCTTTGCCGGCAACCTCCGCCGGGCCGCCGAGCTCATCGCGGTGCCCGACGACCGCCTGCTGGAGATCTACAACGCGCTGCGTCCCTACCGCTCCACCAAGCAGGAGCTGCTGGACATCGCCGCCGAGCTGGATGGCTACAAGGCCACCGTGGCCGCCGGTCTGGTCCGCGAGGCCGCCGAAGTCTATGAGAAGCGCGACCGCCTGAAGAAGTTCTAAGAGATCATAAAGGTAGGAGGCCACGCCATGAAGATCGTCGCAGGTATCGACATCGGCAACGCAACCACGGAGACGGCGCTGGCCCGGATCGAGCATGGAAAGGCGGAATTCCTCTCCAGCGGGATCGTGCCCACCACCGGCATCAAAGGCACCCACCAGAACATCAACGGCATCTTTCACTCCCTGACCAACGCCCTGGAGGCGGCGGGATTGACCCTGAAGGATCTGAGTGAGGTGCGGCTCAACGAGGCCGCGCCGGTCATCGGCGACGTGGCCATGGAGACCATCACCGAGACCATCATCACCGAATCCACCATGATCGGGCACAATCCCGCCACGCCGGGGGGCGTCGGCGTGGGTGTGGGCGAGACGGTGCGCATTGACGCGCTGGACAGCGCCAGGGGGAATCAGGATTACATCGTGGTCATTCCCCGGGAGGTGGATTTTGAGGTAGCCGCCGCTCTTATCAACCGTGGGGCGCAGAACGGCCGCCAGGTGACCGCCGCCATCGTGCAGCGGGACGACGGCGTGCTCATCAGCAACCGGCTGGACCGGAAGATCCCCATTGTGGACGAGGTTGGCCTCATCGACAAGGTACCGCTGGGGATGCGGGCCGCCGTGGAGGTGGCCGGACCCGGCGGCGTGGTGGAGGTTCTGTCCAATCCCTACGGCATCGCCACGCTGTTCGGCCTTTCGTCCGACGAGACCCGCCAAGTGGTGCCCATTGCCCGTGCCCTCATCGGCAACCGGTCCGCCGTGGTCATCAAGACGCCGGCGGGCGACGTGAAGGAGCGTAAAATCCCCGCGGGCTCCATTGAGATCCTGGGGAACGGACGCACGGTGAAGGTAAACGTGGACGAAGGCGCCGAAAAGATCATGGCCGCGGTAGGCGCGGTGCGGGAGGTGGACGACGTCCGGGGCGAGCCGGGGACCAACGCCGGCGGTATGCTGGAGAAGGTGCGGCAGGTCATGGCCAATCTGACCAACCAGCACCCCCGTGACATCAAGATCCAGGACCTGCTGGCGGTGGACACCTTTACGCCCCAGAAGGTGCGGGGCGGTCTGGCCAACGAGTTTTCCCAGGAAAACGCCGTGGGCATCGCCGCCATGGTCAAGGCCGACCGTCTCCAGATGGTGGCCATCGCCAAGGAATTTTCCGAAAAGATCGGGGTACCCGTCCAGGTGGGCGGCGTGGAGGCAGATATGGCCATCCGCGGCGCGCTGACCACCCCGGGCACCACGAAGCCTCTGGCCATTTTGGATATGGGCGCCGGTTCCACCGACGCGTCCATCATCAACTCGGCGGGGGAGATCCACTCCATCCATCTGGCGGGTGCGGGCAATATGGTGACCCTGCTCATCCAGTCGGAGATGGGTCTGGACAACTTCGACACCGCCGAGGATATCAAAAAATACCCCCTGGCCAAAGTGGAGAGCCTCTTCCACATCCGGCACGAGAACGGCACGGCGGAATTTTTCGACCAGCCGTTGAACCCCAACCTGTTTGCCAAGGTGGTCATCCTGAAGGAGGGGCAGATGCTGCCTCTGGAGGGCGACCAGTCCATGGAGCGCATCAAGCTCATCCGGCGGCAGGCCAAGGAGAAGGTGTTCGTCACCAACGCCGTCCGGGCGCTGGCCAAGGTCAGCCCCACCGGCAACGTGCGGGACATCCAGTTCGTGGTGCTGGTGGGCGGTTCGGCGCTGGACTTTGAGGTCCCCCAGCTGGTGACCGACGCGCTGAGCCAGTACCGGGTGGTGGCGGGCCGGGGCAACATCCGGGGCACCGAGGGCCCGCGCAACGCGGTGGCCACCGGCCTGGTGCTGTCCATGACCGAAGGAGGCTGAGCCATGAGACCAGTGGAACAGGAACGGCCCACCATCAAGGTGTTTGTCGCCAGCGGCTATGGCCGTCCGGCCACGCTGCTCATGTTGCTCCACGGCATTGAGGAGGAGGGGATCCCCTTCCAGATGCTGGACGAGCAGAAGGGGGACGCGGTGGCCCTGGCCTGGGAGGCCAGCCATCAGTCCCGCCTGGAGGTGGGCGTGGGGCTGGACCACGACACCCTGGCCCTTCACTACGGCAAGCTGAAGGCAGACCAGCCGCTTTTCACCATTTCGGCCCGGTCGCCGGAGGAACAGGTGCGGGCCATCGGAGCCAACGCCGCCCGGCTGGTCAAGAAGATGCCCTTCAAACCGGTGGAGCGGCCTGAGGAGGTGAACGGATGAGCCAGAAAAGCCTGGGACTCATCGAGACATATGGACTTTTGGCCGGTGTGGAGGCGGCGGACGCCGCGGTCAAATCGGCCAACGTGGAATTGGTGGGCTATGAGCTCTCCAAGGGCAGCGGCATGACCACCATCAAGGTGGAGGGCGACGTGGGCGCGGTGAAAGCCGCCATCCAGGCCGCCCAGGTGGCCGCGGAGAAGGTGGGCCGGGTGGCCGCCGTACGGGTGATCGCCCGCCCGGCGGCCGGCATCGAGATGCTGGTGCGCAACGGGGACACGGTGGGCTATCAGCCGCCGGAGCCGCCCGCGCCGCCCGCACCGGAACCGGAGGGACCCGCCGGCGACGGCGGAGCCGGACCGGAAGAAGGCAGCGAGGAAGCGGCTGAGCCGTCTCCCAACCGGGCCGCCCGCCGGAGCAAGAGCAAGGGGAGCGGCCGCACAACCAAAAAGAGCGGCGAGACCGTCTGAAGCGGCGGACCCGCCGGACCCCAAATCTAGGAGGAATCAGACATGAGCGAAGCGTTAGGTATGATTGAAACCCGTGGCCTGGTGGGCGCCATCGAGGCCGCCGATGCCATGACCAAGTCCGCCAATGTGACTCTGGTGGGCTATGAGAAGATCGGCTCCGGCCTGGTGACCGTGATGGTCCGCGGCGACGTGGGCGCGGTCAAGGCGGCTGTGGACGCGGGCGCCTGCGCCGCCGAGAAGGTGGGCGAGGTGGTCTCCCAGCACGTCATTCCCCGCCCCCACACCGACGTGGAGAAGATCCTGCCCAAGGCCCTGTAAGCATAGGTCGGCGGCATGAGTACGACGAGAAGTTTGACCAGAGAAGAACTGGTCAGGTTGATCACCCGCAAGGTGATCGAGGCGCTCCAGGGCGGGCGTCCCATTCCCCTCGGCGTCTCCAACCGGCATATCCACCTGGACCGGGCGGATATGGACATTCTCTTTGGTCCCGGCAGCGAGCTGACCCACAAGAAGGATCTGGGCCAGCCCGGGCAGTATGCCGCCGAGGAGACCGTCACCCTGCGGGGCCCCAAGGGCACGCTGAAAAAGGTGCGGGTGCTGGGACCTCTGCGCTCCGAGACCCAGGTGGAGATCTCGGTGGCCGACGGCTTCGTGCTGGGCGTCAAGCCGCCGGTACGGGAGTCGGGCTATCTGAATGGGACGCCGGGCATCGAGATCATCGGGCCCTGCGGCTCTATTAAAAAGGACCGGGGGGTCATCGTGGCCCTGCGCCACATCCATATGACCCCCACCGACGCCGAGCAGTTCGGCGTCAAGGACAAGGACGTGGTCTGCGTCCGCATCGGCGACGCGGTCCGGGGCGCGCAGCTGACCAACGTACACGTCCGGGTGTCGGCCCAGTACGCGCTGGAGATGCACGTGGACGTGGACGAGGCCAACGCGGTGGGCGCCAAGAACGGCGATTTTGTCACCATTTGCAAATGTGAAGAAACGCCAGCGTGCAAGCTGGAAGGAAAGCGGTAAAAAGAAGGAGGGTTCCCCTTGGCCTATGATCTGAGCGCGGCAAATGAGACTCTTTTGGAGTTTGAGCGATTGGTCCGGGAAGGAAAAACCGCGCCATGGTCAGGGAACCTGAAGGTAGGCGTGGACCTGGGCACCGCCAACATCGTGGTGGCGGTGGTGGACGAGGAAAACCGGCCGGTGGCCGGCATGACCACCCCGTCCCGGGTGGTACGCGACGGGATCGTCGTGGACTATGTGGGGGCGGTGTCCGCGGTCACGCGCATGAAGCGGGAGCTGGAGGAGCGGCTGGGCTGTACGCTGGAGCGGGCGGCCACCGCCATTCCGCCGGGCATCCTCGCGGGGAACGTGCGGTGCATCGCCAACGTCATCGAGGGGGCGGGCTTTGAGGTGTCCAACGTCATCGACGAGCCCACCGCGGCGGCCACGGTGCTGGGGATCGACTCCGGCGCGGTGGTGGACGTAGGCGGCGGCACCACGGGCATCAGCGTGCTGAAGGACGGCGCGGTGGAATTCACCGGCGACGAGCCCACCGGCGGCACCCATATGACGCTGGTGCTGGCGGGCTTCCATCACTGCACCACCGACGAGGCCGAGGAGATGAAAAAGGACCCGAAACAGGAGTCCAACGTCTTTCCGGTGGTCCGGCCGGTGGTGGAGAAGATGGCGTCCATCGTGAGCCGGTATCTGCGCAGCCACCCCACCGACGCCATTTACGTGGTGGGGGGCGCCTGCTGCTTTACCCAGTTCGAGTCGGTATTTGAAAAAAACATCGGCATCCCCACTTACAAGCCGGAGGTCCCGCTGTTGGTGACCCCGCTGGGGATCGCCATGAACGCATAAAAACGCCCTGTGACCAGGGCGCAGAAAGGAGCGGATATCGTGACGGAAGATCAGCTGCGGGACGCCATTCTGGAGGCCCTGACGGAGGAGATCGCCCGGCGCGTGGTCGAGAAGCTCCAGCGGCTTCAAAAGAGGGCGCTGGTGGTGTGTACCGGTTCCGCCCTCTCCTTTTCCGTCTGGCAGTCGGAGCTCCGCATCCTGGCCGAAAACGGCTTTGAGATGGACCTCTATCTGTCGGAGAGCGCCTGCCAGATTTTAGACACCGAGGGGCTGTGCGCGGCGGTGCCCTTTGGCCGGGTGTGGAAGGGGAGACTGGAGGAGGCGCCGGAAAAGCTGGCCGCTTCCTACCCCGTCATTCTGGTACCTGCGCTGACGGTGAATACCGCAGCCAAGCTGGCTGTCTGCATTTCCGATACGCCGGCCACCCGGATGATCTCCAATTCCCTCATGCGGGGGAAAACGGTGGTGATCTCGGTGGACGGCTGCTGTCCGGACAATCCGGCCCGGGCGGCCATGGGTTACCGGATGACCGAGGGACTCAAGGCGCAGCTGCACCACAATCTGGTCCAGCTCCAGGCCTACGGCGCGGTCCTCACCACGGCGGAGCGGTTTGCCGGCCGGGTAATGGGAGCGGTCCGGGGCGGAACTGCCGCACCGGCATCCCCGGCGAAGGAGAGACCGGCCCCGCCGGCCGCCGTGCCGGGAGAATTCCGGGTGGAGAAGGGCGTATTGGGCCGGGGGGACGTATCCGCCCTGCCGGCGGCCTGCACCCTGCGGGTGCGGCGCAACTGCCAGATCACCCAACTGGCCGCCGAGGTGCTCCAGGTGCGGCGCATCAAGGTGGTCCGGGAAGGATAAAACATCACGAGAACGAGGTGTGGATATGTACCTGGGAAGAGTCATCGGCACGGTGGTGTCTACCAGCAAAAATCAAGATCTCATCGGCATGAAGCTCCTGATCGTGGAGCGGCTGGATGAGCATCTCCAGCGGATCGGGGAGACGGAGATCGCGGTGGACTCGGTGGGCGCCGGCAACGGCGAGATCGTCATCATCTGCGGCGGCAGCGCGGCCCGCTATGTGTTCGGCGGCAACGTCCCGGTGGACAAATCCATCGTCGGCATCGTGGACACGGTGGAGACCATGTAAGGGTCCCGCCACACAGACCAAGAAACAGACAGGGGGCTTGTAAATGGCCAATCTGTATACCAAGACAGGGGATCGGGGCCAGACCAGTCTCGTGGGCGGCAGCCGGATCAGCAAAGGCGACCTGCGGGTGGAGTGCTACGGCACCGTGGACGAGATGGGCTCCGCGTTGGGATTTGCCCGCTCCCTGAGCCAGCGGGAGTATGTCCGCAAGACCGTGCATCACATCCAGGGGCGGCTGTTCGCCCTGGGGGCGGAGATTGCCAGCGATGCGGAAGGCCGCAAGAAGCTCAAGCATGTGATCGACGAGGAGGACGTAGCCTATCTGGAGGCGGTGGTGGACAAATGCACCGAGACCAACGGCCCTCAGACCGCCTTCGTCATCCCCGGCGAGAATCCGCCCTCCGGCGCCCTCCATGTGGCCCGGACGGTGGTGCGGCGGTGCGAGCGGCATCTCATCCGCCTTGCCCAGGAGAGCGAGGTACGGGAGGTACTCCTTCGTTTTGTCAACCGGCTTTCCGACGCCACCTATGCCCTGGCCCGTCTGGAGGAGACGCTGGCCCAGCAGGAGGAGCTGAAAGCGAAGGTAGAGGAGGAGGTCCGCCGCCGTCTCAGCGCCGCGCAGCCCAAGCCGCCCTTCACCCTGGAGACGGTGGAGGCCATGGCGGCCAGAGCCCGGAAAAAGGCGGCCGAGATGGGAGTCCCGGTGGTATTCGCGGCGGTGGACGAGGGGGGCAACACCTTCTTTCTCCAGCGGATGCCCGGTTCCTTCCAGGGCAGCATCGACGTAGCGCTCAATAAGGCTTATACGGCCAACGCGTTCCAAATGACCACCGAGGCGCTGGGCAAGGCGGCCCAGCCCGGCGGCCCCCTTTACGGCATTGAGAGCAGCAACGGGGGACGGATTATCCTCTTCGGCGGCGGCTTTCCCTACGAGTACGAGGGGAAAGTGGTAGGCGCCATTGGGGTGTCGGGCGGCAGTGTGGAAGAGGACATGGCCATCGCCCGGGCAGCCCTGGGCGAGGGGTGAGCGTTGGGTGAGCAAGCCGCGGCTGGCGCGGCACAACAGGAGGAATCACAATGAATGTAGACGTGAATCTGGTAGAACAGCTGGTGAAGAAGGTCCTGGATCAGGTGGAAGGGGCCGGCGACCTGCTGACCACTGCCGGAGACTGCGGCGTGTTCGCGACCATGGACGACGCCATTAACGCCGCCGAGATCGGACAGCGCCAATATCTGAAGCGCTCCATGGCCGACCGGGCCAAGTATGTCCAGACCATCCGCGACGTGGTACTGCGGCGGGATGTGATGGAGTACATCTCCCGGGTGGCGGTGGAAGAGACGGGCATGGGCGGTTATGAGTATAAGGTCATCAAAAACACCCTGGCCGCCACCAAGACGCCGGGCATTGAGGATCTGACCACCGAAGCCCTCTCGGGGGACGACGGCCTGACGCTGGTGGAGTATTCTCCCTTCGGCGTCATCGGCGCCATCACCCCCACCACCAACCCCACCGAGACAGTGATCTGCAATTCCATCGGTATGCTGGCGGCGGGCAACGCGGTGGTGTTCAGCCCCCATCCCCGCGCCAAGAACGTGACGCTCTACCTCATCAAGGCCATCAACCGGGCTTTGAAGGAGGCGGGAGCGCCGGACAATCTGGTGGTGACGGTGGCGGAGCCCTCCATTGAGAACACCAACGCCATGATGAAGCATCCCAAGATCCGGATGCTGGTGGCCACCGGCGGACCGGGCATCGTCAAGACGGTGCTCTCCAGCGGCAAGAAGGCCATCGGCGCCGGCGCGGGCAATCCGCCGGTGGTGGTGGACGAGACGGCCGACATCGAGAAGGCCGCGGTGGACATCGTCAACGGCTGTTCTTTCGACAATAACCTGCCCTGCATCGCCGAGAAGGAAGTCATCGCGGTGGACTCCATCGCCGACTATCTCATCTTCAACATGAAGAAGAGCGGCGCCTATGAGATCAAGGACAAGGCGCTTATTGACCGGCTGGTGGAGCTGGTCACCGAGAACGGCAAGAAGCCCAAGACGGATTTTGTGGGCAAGAGCGCCCAGTACATTCTGGAAAAAGTCGGGATTCAGGTGGGCTCCGATGTAAAGGTGATCCTGATGGAGACCGACGAGCAGCACCCCTTCGTGCAGGTGGAGCTGATGATGCCCATTCTGCCGGTGGTACGGGTGCGGGACGTGGACGAGGCCATCGACATGGCCATCCGGGTGGAGCATGGCAACCGCCATACCGCCATGATGCACTCCCGCAACGTGGATAAGCTGACCAAGATGGCCAAGCTGATCCAGACCACCATTTTCGTGAAAAACGGCCCCTCTTATGCCGGCATCGGCGTAGGCGGCATGGGCTATACCACCTTTACCATTGCCGGTCCCACCGGCGAGGGCCTGACCTCGGCCAAGTCCTTCGCCAGAAAGAGAAAGTGCGTCCTGGTCGGCGGCATGGACGTCCGCTGACCGGTTCCCGCCCAGGAAAGGATCGAAGCTTATGTCCATCGATTTGATCGCCGCGGTACAGGCGGCCGGCATCGTAGGCGCGGGCGGCGCGGGATTTCCCACCCACGTCAAGCTCAACGCCAAGGCCGACACCGTCATCATCAACGGCGCGGAGTGTGAGCCGCTGCTCCGGGTGGATCAGCAGCTCATGGCCCGGAAGGCCGAGCAGCTTCTGTGCGCTCTGGACCTGATCGTGGATCAGGTGGGGGCTCAGCGGGGGGTAGTGGCGCTGAAGGCGCACTACCACCAGGCGGTAGCGGCGCTGAACGGGGCGCTGCCGGCCCATCCCAGGCTGAGCGTCCACCAGCTGGGCGGGTTCTATCCCGCCGGCGACGAGCAGGTCCTGGTCTGTGAGGTCACCGGCCGGGTGGTGCCGGAGGGCGGCATTCCCATCCAGGTGGGGGTGGTGGTGAGCAACGTGGAGACGGCGCTCCAGGTCTATGAGGCCGTCACCACCGGCAAGCCGGTTATCGAGAAGTATGTCACGCTGACCGGCGCGGTACGCACCCCCATGACGGTAAAGGTGCCGCTGGGCATCACGGTCCGGGAGGCGCTGGCCATGGCGGGCGGTCCCACGGTATCCGCCTACGCCGTCATCAACGGCGGCCCCATGATGGGGCGGGTGGTCTCGCCGGAGAGTACCATCACCAAGACCACCAAGGGCCTCATTGTCATTCCCGAGGGGCATCCGCTGCTGGTGAGCCTCAATAAGCCCCTGGAGCGGACGCTGCGGGACGCGGCCATTGCCTGTATGCAGTGTTCGCTGTGTACCGAGGTCTGTCCCCGGGCCAATCTGGGCCACCGCATTCATCCCCATAAGCTCATGCGCATCGCGGCCTACGGGTCGCTGTGCGACGAAAAAGAGACTCCCATGAACGCATATCTCTGCTGTGGCTGCCGCCTGTGCGAGTATGCCTGTGTCATGGGGCTCCAGCCCTGGAAGCTCAACGGCAACCTGAAGGGCATTTTAGGCAAAAACGGAATCCGCAACAACCTCAACGCCAAGCCTGAGCATCCGGCGCCGTTCCGGGAGACCAAGCGCTATCCGGTGCATAAGCTCATCGGCCAGCTGGGCCTGCGGGACTACGATGTCCCCGCGCCGCTGGACGAGGGGCTGCGTCCGGCGACCCGGGTGGAGCTGCCGCTGCGGCAGAACGTGGGCGCGTCGGCCCAGCCGGTGGTGGGGGTGGGCGACCCGGTGGAAGCGGGTGCGCTCATCGCCTGCATCCCGGAGGGAAAGTTGGGCGCCAACCTCCATGCCAGCATCGGCGGCACCGTGCAGGCGGTGACGGAGACGTCCATCGTGATCCAGGCTTGATCCAGTATCCCAATTCCCCTGGGGCGGTTCCCGAGGGGGCCGTCCTGCTCGCAGATGATTCACACCACTACATCTACAAGATAGGAGAGGTAAGAGTATGGATATTCTGGCATTGATTGCGGCATTTGGCGGCGGTATCATCGGCGCTTATATGGGCGCGCTTCCCGCGTTTATTCTGACCGGCGTGCTGGCTCTGGCCGGCACCGCGGTTTCCATCGCCGGCGGCGATGGCTCCTTCATCATCAACAGCATGGCTTTCGGTTCCTTCGTCGGTCCTCACATCGCCTTTGCCGGCGGCGTGGCCGCGGCGGCTTATGCCGG
Source organism: Pseudoflavonifractor phocaeensis (assembly GCF_016901735.1). GTDB lineage: Bacteria > Bacillota > Clostridia > Oscillospirales > Oscillospiraceae > Pseudoflavonifractor_A. The sequence goes on from NZ_JACLZC010000010.1 coordinate 27,822, forward strand.
CCGCAAGGGCAAGCTGACCAGCGGCGCTGACATCGCCTCCCCGCTGAACGGCCTGGGCGCCCCCGACGTGCTGCTGGTGGGCGGCGTGTTCGGTGTGTTCGGCTACATTGTGGCCACCCTCATCGGCATGACTCCTCTGGGCCCCCTCACCGACCTTCCCGGTATCACCGTGGTCATCTCCGGCATCGTCGCCCGTCTGGTCTTTGGTAAGACCGGCCTCACCGGCAAGTACACCGGCAAGGGTCCCCGCACCTGGTTCTCCACCGGCACCACCTTTGTGTACAACGTGGTGCTGGGCGGCGGCATCGGTATCGCCGTGAGCTTCGTGGCGGCCGCCATTTCCAAATCCGCGCCCGAGGCCTGGGCTGCCACCATTTCCGGCAACTTCGCGGTCATGTGCTTCGGCTTTGCGGCCATCACCCTGATCTTTACCCAGACCGGCTCCGCCATGCCCGGCACCCACCACATCATGCTGCCCTCCGGCCTGGCCGCTGTGGTTGGTATTGCCGCCTGGGGTCCCTATGGCGCGTTCCTGGGCGTGGTGTTCGGCATTCTGGGCTCCCTGCTGGGCGACTTCTTTGGGAACACCTTTAACAGCCACTGCGATTCCCACATCGACCCCCCCGCGTTCACCATCTTCCTGCTGACCATCGTGGTCTCTCTGCTGCGCATCGCCCTGGTTGGCTGATCCATCCTTTGTCCTGAGAAAAGAGGCTTTACATGGGAATTTCCATTGGATTGCTGGAACTGAAAAGCATCCCGGCGGGCATTGAGACTGCCGACGAGATGCTCAAGGCTGCCAACGTGCAGCTGCTGGTGGCGTCGCCCACCTGTCCGGGCAAGTACGTCATCATTGTCAGTGGCAATGTGGGTGCCGTGAAGAGCTCCATGAACACCGGCCTCCAGGTGGCCGGGACCTTCGTGGTGAGCCATCACATCATCAACAATGTCCACGAATCCATTCCCGCCGCGGTGGTGGGGACCACTGAGGTGACCAAGGTGGCCTCGCTGGGTGTCATCGAGACCATCTCCGCCCTGACGGCGGTGCAGGCGGGGGACATCGCGGCCAAGGCCTCCAACATCACCCTCATGGAGATCCGCATCGCCCGGGGTCTGGGCGGCAAGGGATTTTTGATGTTTACCGGCGAGGTGTCCTCGGTCCGCTCCGCGGTCAAGGCCTGTATCAACGGGCTGGGAGAGAGCGGCGAGATCACCGGCCATTGCGTGATTCCCTCGCCCCACGCGGATCTGGTAAAACAGTTGATGTAAATGTTGAAAATGTGGTATACTGTCTGTGGAAGCGGGCAGTATACCACATCCTCACACGATTGAAAGGAGGCCCCTGGCCATGAGCGAGCAGAAGTGCCCCAACTGTCATTATCCCATCCCTGAGCGTGAGAAGCCCGGCACGCAGAAAGCGCCCGGCAGTCTGTACCATCCCAGCAACCCGGACGATACCGACAGCGAGAACTGCGCCCAGTGCTTCTATCAAAGCCCCGCCGAGCCTCAGAATGAGGAGTGCCCCCAGTGCTTCTACACGCCGGAGGACCCCAAAAAGTAAAAAGGAAAAAGAGAAAAGGAGGACGAGTCAATGGAACGATTGGTTGGAAACATGGCGCCGGATTTCAAGATGGAGGCACTGAGTGCTGACGGCGAACACTTTACCCATGTATCGCTGGGCGATTACGCTGGAAAGTGGCTGGTCCTCTTTTTCTATCCCATGGACTTTACCTTTGTGTGCCCCACCGAGCTGACGGCTTTTTCGGCGCATTTGCCGGAATTTGCCGCGGCGGGGGCGGAGCTGCTGGCGGTGAGCACCGACAGCAAATACTCCCATCTGGCCTGGACCAAAGACGGTCTGGGCAAGCTGGGCTATCCCATGGCGGCGGACCAGAACCTGCGCACCTGCCAGGCCTATGGTGTGCTGCTGGAGGAGGAGGGGGTGGCCCTGCGGGGTCTGTTCCTCATCGACCCGGAGGGAATGGTGCGGTACAGCGTCATTCACGACAACGACATCGGCCGCAATCCGGCGGAGATTCTGCGGGTGCTGCAAGCGCTGCGGTCCGGCGGTCTGTGCGCCGCTGGCTGGCAGCCGGGAGAGGACAACCTCCATCCGGAGGATCTGGAGGACCACGCCGACGCCGTGCAGGTGGAGGACGCGCCGCCGGTACGGGTATACAGCCAGCCGGGCTGTTCTTATTGCCGCAGGACCAAGGAGTATCTGGCCGAGCACGGGGTGGCGTATGCCGACATCGACCTCACCACCGACCGGGCCGGACAGCAGTTCATGAATCAGCGGGGCTATACCCGTCTGCCGGTCACCGTCATCGGGGAGACCGAGATCGTGGGCTATGATCTGAGCGCGGTAGCCAGGGCGCTGGGTCTGGAGCGGTAATGGTAAGGAGCGAGACACATGGACGAACTCATTCATCACGACCCTAACCTGGGCAAGCTGCGCATCATCCAGGAGTCGGTCCCCGGCAAGGAGATCACCCTGGCTCACATCATCGCCAGCCCGGACGAGATCATCTATCAAAAGCTGGGCCTGGACCCCAATGTGGACTATCACCAGGCGGCCATCGCCGTCATGGCCATCTGCCCCTGCGAAACCACGGTGATTGCCGGCGACATCGCCCTGAAAACGTCCAAGATTGAAATGGGCTTTTTGGACCGGTTCTCCGGCACCCTGATTTTCACCGGGCGCATCGGCAACGTGGAGGCGTCGGTCAAGGCGGTGCTGGCCTATCTGGAGAGCAAGCTGGGCTTCACGGTCTGTGAGATTACGCGCACATGAAAAAGGTCATGCTGGTGGGCCGCAGCGAGTGCGGCAAGACGACCCTGAGGCAGGCCCTCAAGGGCGGGGTCATTCAGTATCATAAGACCCAGTACATCAACCACTACGACGTGGTCATCGACACGCCCGGGGAGTACGCCGAGACCCACACCCTGGGCCGGGCGCTGGCGCTGTACAGCTACGAGTGCGACGTGATCGCGCTGCTGCTCAACTCCGCCGAGCCCTTTTCCCTCTATCCGCCCTGCGTGGCGGCCACGGCGAACCGGCCGGTGATCGGCATCGTCACCCAGATTGACAATCCCAAGGGCAACGTGGACCGGGCCCACGGCTGGCTGGAGCTGGCAGGGTGCAAGCCCATTTTCCACGTGAGCTCCTACACGGGGGAGGGGATCTGGGAGATCCTGAGCTATCTGAAGGAGCCGGGGGACGTTTTGCCCTGGGAGACGGCGGAGGAGGCGGAACAGCCCCGAATGGTGCTGTCCAACAAATACGGCCCTCTTTCCCGGCCGGACAATTAAAGAAGGATACACAGCGGGAGCGGAGCGTGGAGTTCCGCTCCTTTTTCCATTGGACGGTGGGAAGGGACCGTGCTATAATGTGATGCGGAAAAAGCTCCCTCCGGCGGGGGGAGAGAAAAGGAGACCGAGCATATGGAATGGACACTGGAACGTCTGCTGGCGGCGATACAGCCGGCGGACCGGCAGGCCGGGGAGGCCGCCTGGAAGCATTGGGACGCCATCGCCAAGCCGCTGCGCTCCCTGGGACTGTTGGAGGCGGACATCGTGCGCATCGCGGCCATCCAGGGCACGGCCGACGTGCAGTGGGGGAAGAAAGCGGTGGTGGTGATGTGTGCCGACAACGGCGTGGTGGAAGAGGGGGTCACCCAGACCGGCCAGGAGGTCACCGCCATTGTTTCGGAGAATATGACCCGGCATGATACGTCGGTGTGCTGTATGTCGTCGGTGGCGGGGGCTGATGTGATCCCGGTGGACATGGGGGTGTGCCGTCCGCTGGTCTCCGGCGTGCTGGACAAGTGCATCCGCCGGGGCACCTGGAACATGACCAAGGGTCCGGCCATGACCCGGGAGGAATGTATTCAGGGGATTTTGACGGGGGCCAATCTGGTATCGGAGCTGAAGGAACGGGGATACGGCCTCATTGCCACCGGCGAGATGGGCATTGGCAACACCACCACCTCGTCGGCCATCGTGTCGGTGCTGCTGGGCTGCCCGGTGGAGGAGGTCACCGGCCGGGGGGCGGGTCTGTCCACCGAGGGCCTGGCCCGCAAGATCTCGGCCATCCAGCGGGGAGTGGAAGTGAACCGTCCCGACCCCGCCGACCCCATTGACGTGGTCCATAAGGTGGGCGGCTTTGACATCGCCGGTCTGATGGGGGTATTTTTGGGCTGCGCGGCCTGCCGCGTCCCGGTGCTGGTGGACGGGTTCATCTCGGCGGCGGCGGCGCTGGCGGCGGTACGTCTGTGCCCGGCGGCGGGGGACTATCTGCTGGCCAGCCACGTGTCCAAGGAGCCGGCGGGAGAGATGGTCCTCCAGGCGCTGGGCCTGCGGCCCCTGATCCGGGCGGAGATGTGCCTGGGCGAGGGCAGCGGCGCGGTGGCGGCCATGCCGCTTTTGGAGATGGGCCTGGCGGTCTACCGGAGCATGACCACCTTTGAGGCCACCAACATTGAGACCTATGTGCCCCAGACGTAAGATGGGGAGCATGACGTTGGTGTCGGGCGGCGCGGCCAGCGGAAAGTCGGAGCTGGCGGAGGGCATCGCCGTGGGGCTTGGCGGGCGGCTGGTGTATCTGGCCACCATGGAGGTGTGGGACCAGGAGGACCGCCGCCGGGTGGAGCGCCACCGGAAGCTGCGGGCCGGCAAGGGCTTTGAGACGGTGGAGCGTCCCCGGGATCTGGCGGGCGCCGAGGTGCCGGCGGGCAGCACGGTGCTGCTGGAATGTCTTTCCAATCTGACGGCCAACGAGTGCTTTGGGCCTGACGGGTTCGACGGGGCGGAGGGACGGATTTTGGAGGGCGTGGACCGGGTCCGGGCCCGGACGTCCCATCTGGTGATCGTGACCAACGAGCTTTTTTCCGACGGGCTGGCGTATCCGGAAGAGACGGGGCGTTATCTGTCGGTGCTGGCCGGTCTGAACCGGGCGCTGGCCGGACGGGCCGACCGGGTGGTGGAAGTGGTGTGCGGTCTGCCGGTGGTGTGGAAGGGGGAAGGGCTATGAAGCTGCTGCGTTCCTTTGCGGTGGCCTTTTCCATGTATTCCCGGCTCCCCATGCCCCAGTGGCCGTGGGAGGAGGGAGACCTGGAATATGTCTTTTGCTTTTTCCCGGCCATTGGCCTGGTGGAGGGCCTGTTTTTGCTGCTCTGGTGGCAGATCGGCGGCTTGCTGGGGCTGGAGGGGCTTTTTCTGGCGGCTGGGCTGGTACTGATCCCGCTGCTGGTCACCGGCGGCATCCACATGGACGGCTACTGCGACACCGCCGACGCCCTGGCCTCCCATCAGAGCCGGGAGCGAAAGCTGGAAATTTTGAAGGACTCCCATACCGGGGCCTTCGCGGTGATTGCCTGCGGCGGCTATCTGGTGTTTCAGCTTGGCCTTTGGACCCAGGCGGCGGCGGACGGTCTGCCCTGGCCGGTGGTGGTGCTGCTGCCGGTGGTGTCCCGGTCCCTCTCCGGTCTGGCGGTGGTGACCTGTAAAAACGCCCGGGGGTCCGGGATGCTGGCCACCTTTTCCACCGCGGTGGTGGGCCGGCGGGTGCTGGTCACGCTGGCGGTATGGCTGGCGGCGGCATGTCTGCTGCTGATTTTGGGTGCGCGGGTCCGGGGGACCGCCGCCGCGGCGGGCGCCCTGGCGGTGTATGGCTATTATATGTGTGTGTCCCACCGGGAATTTGGAGGGATTACCGGCGATTTGGCGGGTTGGTTCCTCCAGCTGTGCGAGGTGGGCGGTTTGCTGGCGGCGGTGCTGGCGGGAAAGGCGGCGATGGTACTATGCGGCTGATCGTAGGAGCGGTGGGCCAGGGCAAGCGGGCCTATGTCCGCTCGCTGGGCTATACGGAGGAGCAGATGTCCGCCGGTCTGGGGGACCAGCCGGTGGTGCTGAACCTGGAGGACATCGTGGCCGCGTTGCTGCGGGAAGGAAGAGACCCGGTCCGGGCGGTGCTGGACCACGCGGCGTCCCATCCGTCGGCGGTGTATGTCTGCACGGAGGTGGGCTGCGGCGTGGTGCCGGTGGACCGGTTCCAGCGGGAATGGCGGGAAGCGGTGGGCCGGGTGTGCTGCGCGCTGGCGCGGGAGGCCGGCCGGGTGGACCGGGTCTGGTGCGGACTGGCCATGGAATTGAAGGGGGAAGAAGGATGAAGGTGATTTTGGTGCGCCACGGGGCCACCAGGGAGAATTTGGAGCACCGCTTTTTGGGGGTGACCGACGTGGTGCTGGCCCCCCAGGGGGCGGCGGAGGCGCTGAACCGGGCGGCCGCTTTGCCGCCGGTGGACCACGTGTATGTCAGTCCGCTGATCCGCTGCCGTCAGACGGCCATTCTGCTCTGGCCCAAGGCGGAGATGACGGTGATTCCCGAGCTGCGGGAGACCGATTTCGGCCCCTTTGAGGGAAAATGCCATGCCGAACTGCTGGACGATCCCCTTTATAACCAGTGGCTGGCCTGTCCGGACGACCCGTCGCTGGTGCCCATGGTGGAGAATGTGATGGACTGTGCCCAGCGGGCCAGCCGGGCGCTGGAAAGTCTGAGCCGGGACGCGGAGAGCCGCGGCTATGAGACGGTGGGAGTGGTGTCCCACGGCGGCACGCTGATGGGGATGCTGGCCCGGCACGGCCGTCCGGAGCGGGACTATTACAGCTGGCGGATGGACAACTGCGGGGGCTTTGTGGCCCGGCTGGACCGGGAGAAGCTGCTGCTCCATGTGGAAGAAAGCTTATAAAAGAGGAAAACATTGGAGTCCGGAAAGCGGTATGGCGAAAATGTATCCTGAAAACGCGAGATTTGACCTTTGCTTTTTGGTCAAAAATCTGATACAATCAGTGCTACAAGCAAATACATGATCCGTGCGGTGCGGCGAACAGGCCGCTGAAAAGGGAAGTCCGGTCAAAACCGGCGCAGTCACACCTCTACTGTAAACGGGGACAAGGGCGGCATAAGCCATTGACGAGAGACGTCGAGAAGGCGCCGCCCGCGGAAGAACCGAGAGCCAGGAGACCTGCCGATACGGAAGCCGTTCGTCACTCTTAGGTGGAGAGTATGGCGCGTGCATGGATTTTGAATGTTCTGGGCCCGCTCCATTCTTGCGCAGGATGGAGCGGGTTTTTTGTGTGAGAAAGAAGGAGGGAGCGGGGTGCGTTTGGAGCACTATATTCCGGTGGGGAAGGAACGGCTGCGCTGCGGCTATACCACCGGGACCTGTGCGGCGGCGGCAGCCCGGGGCGCGGCGGAGTATCTGCTGACGGGCCGGTGTCCGGCGGCGGTGGAGATCCGGACTCCGGCCGGCATTTGCGTGACGGCGGAGCTGGAGGAGGTATGCCGGGGCGGCGATTGGGCCAGCTGCGCGGTGCGCAAGGACGGCGGCGACGATCCGGACGTGACCGACGGGATTTTGATTTACGCCAAGGCGGTCTGCCGTCCGGCGGGGGGGATCGTGATAGCAGGCGGCGCGGGCGTGGGACGGGTGACCCGTCCCGGTCTGGACCAGCCGGTGGGGGAGGCGGCCATTAACTCCACGCCCCGGCGGATGATCCGCGCCGAGTGCGAAGCGGCGCTGAAGGCGGCCGGCGTCTCCTGCGGGCTGACGGTGACGATTTCGGCGCCGGCGGGGGTCGGTCTGGCGGCCAAGACCTTCAATCCCCGGCTGGGCATTGAGGGCGGGATCTCCATTTTGGGGACCAGCGGCATCGTCCGGCCCATGAGCGAGGCGGCGCTGGTGGACTCCCTCTATCTGGAGCTGGACCAGCTCTATGCCAGGGGCGGGCGGGACGTGCTGGTGACGCCGGGCAACTACGGCGCGGACTTCGCCCGGACGGATCTGGGGCTTTCCCTTCAGAATCTGTGCTCATGCAGCAATTACCTGGGTAACTGCATCGACTACGCGGCGGGGAAGGGCTTCCGGTCCTTCCTGCTGGTGAGCCATCTGGGCAAGCTGTCCAAGGTGGCGGCGGGCAATTTCAACACCCACTCGGCGGTGTCCGACGGGCGGCGGGAGAGCTTATGCACCCACGCGGCCCTGAGCGGCGGCGCGGGAGCGGTGATCCGGGACCTTTACGACTGCGTCACCACCGAGGCGGCGCTGGACCGGCTGCGGGCTGCGGGACTGCTGGAGGACACGCTGGAGTCCCTCATGGGGGCGCTGGACGCCCACCTCACCGCCCGGGCCGGCGGAATGACCATCGGCGCGGTGGCTTTTACCAAGCAGCACGGACTTTTGGCGATGACCCCGGGCGCGGCGGCGCTGCTGCCCCTCCACCGGGGAGAGGAGGAGACAAGATGATCCATTTTATTGGCGCCGGACCGGGCGCGGCAGATCTCATTACGGTACGGGGCGCCCGGCTTCTGGGCGGGGCGGACGTGATTATTTACGCCGGTTCTCTGGTGAATCCGGCCTTGCTGGATTACAAAAAGGAGGACTGTGCCGTCTATGACAGCGCGGGCATGACCCTGGAGGAGGTGCTGGCCGTCATGGAGGAAGCGGAGGCGGCCGGCAAGACCACGGTGCGGCTCCACACCGGGGACCCGTCGCTGTACGGGGCCATTCGGGAGCAGATGGACGCTTTGGACGAAAAGGGCATTGCCTATGACGTGACGCCGGGGGTCTCCTCTTTTTCCGGCGCGGCGGCGGCGTTACAGGCGGAGTATACGCTGCCCGACGTGTCCCAGAGCGTCATCATCACCCGCATGGCGGGGCGCACCCCGGTGCCGGAGGGGGAAAAACTGTCTAAAATGGCCAGTCACGGCTGCACCATGGTGCTCTTTCTCTCCACGGGCCTTCTGGAAGAGGTGGAGCGGGAGCTGATGGCGGGCGGTTACAGCCCGGACACTCCGGCGGCCATCGTCTATAAGGCTACCTGGCCGGAGGAGCAGGTCTATCGGTGCACCGTGTCCACCCTGGCCAAGACCGCCCGGGACAACCACGTCACCAAGACGGCATTGATTACCGTAGGTGGATTTTTGGGCAAGGAGTATGAGCGGTCCAAGCTCTACGACCCCACCTTTACCCACGGCTGCCGGCAGGGGACCGAAGGGTGAAGCTGTCGGTCATCGCCTTCACCGCCCGGGGCGGTGCGCTGGCCCGCAGGCTGGCGGAGACCTTTGGCGGACGAGCCTTCGGACTGGGCAAGGGAAAGATTCCCGGTCTGGAAGCGGCAGACAGCCTAAGCCAATGGACCGCCCAGCGGTGGCGGGAGAGCGACGGCCTGATTTTTGTGGGGGCCTGCGGCATCGCGGTGCGGGCCATCGCCCCCCATGTGAAGGATAAATTCACCGACCCGGCGGTGGTCTCGGTGGACGAGGGGGGACAGTTCGCCGTGCCCCTCCTCTCCGGCCATGTGGGGGGCGCCAACGCCCTGGCCCGGCAGGTGGCGGACCTCACCGGCGGACAGGCGGTCATTTCCACCGCCACCGACGTCAACGGTCTCTTTGCCGTGGACGCGTGGGCAAAGGAACAGCAGCTGGCCATAACCGACCGGACGCTGGCCAAGGAGATATCGTCCGCCCTGCTGGCGGGGGAACCGGTGGGTTTTTACAGCGACTTCGGCCACCCCATGCCGGAAGGTCTGGGCACGGAAGGGGAGCTGGGCGTCTGGGTCACCGCCCGGACGGGGCCGGGACCGTTTGCCCGGACCCTGCGGCTGGTGCCCCGCTGCCTGACGGTGGGGGTGGGCTGCCGGCGGGGGACGCCGGAAGCGGCCGTCGCCCAGGCGGTACAGGAGGCGCTGACCGGCTGGGAAGAGCGGGCGGTGGCCTGTGTGGCCACCATCGACCTGAAGGCCCACGAGCCGGGCCTGCTGGCCTTTTGTGAGACAATGGGGTGGCCGTTGGTCACCTATTCCGCCGCAGAATTGGCGGAAGTAAACGGAAATTTTACCCCGTCGGCCTTTGTGCGTTCGGTGACGGGGGTGGAGAACGTCTGTGAGCGGGCCGCGGTACGGGCGGCGGAGGGGGGCCGGTGCGTGGTCCCCAAGCAGGCGCGGGACGGCGTCACCGCAGCGGTGGCAGAGAGGAGCAAGGTATGAAAGTAACGGTCATTGGACTGGGCCCCGGCGCGGGTCAGGACCTCACCGGGCGGGCCCGGGCGGCGCTGGAGGAATGCGACCTGATCGTGGGCTATACGGCCTATGTGGAGCTGATCCGGCCGGAATTTCCGGAAAAGGAGTGTCTGGCCACCGGGATGCGCCGGGAGGTGGACCGCTGCCGTCTGGCGGTGGAGAAGGCGCTGGAGGGGAAGCATGTGGCCATGGTGTGCTCCGGGGACGCGGGGGTCTACGGCATGGCGGGGCTTGTCTACGAGGTCGCCCAGGAGTATATTCCCATCGACATCGAGGTGATCCCCGGCATCACGGCGGCCTGCGGCGGCGCGGCGGTGCTGGGTGCGCCGCTGACCCACGATTTCGCGGTGATCTCCCTTTCCGACCTGCTCACCCCCTGGGAGAAGATCGTCCGGCGGCTCAAGTGCGCGGCGTTGGCGGATTTTGTGATTTGCCTCTACAATCCGGCCAGTCACAGCCGTCCGGATCATCTCCGGAAGGCCTGCGACATTCTGCTGGAGGAGAAGGACGGAGACACCCCTTGCGGCTGGGTGCGCAACATCGGCCGGGAGGGGGAGACCGCCCGTATTCTGACGTTGCGCGAGCTGCGGGACGAGCCGGTGGATATGTTTACCACGGTGTTCGTGGGCAGCAGCGAGACCCGGGTGATCGGCGGGAAGCTGGTGACCCCCCGGGGCTATGCCACCCGCCGGGGATAAGCCCATGGAGGTGCTGATTTTCGGCGGGACGGCGGAGGGCCGCATTTTGGCGGAGTGGTTGGTCCGCCGGGGCGACCGTCCCACCGTCTGCGTGGCCACGGAGTACGGCGCGGAGCTGATGACGCCCTGCCCCGGTCTGACGGTCCACGCCGGCCGGATGGAACAGGGGGAGATGGAAGGGCGGATGGAAGCGCGTCCATTTTCCTGCGTGATAGACGCCACCCATCCCTATGCCGTGGCGGTGACGGAAAACATCAAACGGGCCGCCGCTGCCGTGGGGCTGCCCTATTACCGGCTGCTGCGCAGCTCCGACGGAGAGGACCTTTGCCACAAGGCGGAGGATATGGCCACGGCGGCCCGGATGCTGCACAAGCTGCCCGGGAACGTGCTGCTCACCACCGGCAGCAAGGAGCTGCACCAGTTTGCCCAGCCCGGTCTGGTGGAGCGGTGCTATCCCCGGGTGCTGCCCACGGTGGAGTCCCTGGAGCGGTGCTTAACGCTGGGCTTTCCGCCGGCCCATGTGATCTGTATGCAGGGCCCCTTTTCCCGGGCGCTGAACGAGGCCATGCTCCGGCAGTTTCACATCCGCACCCTGGTGACCAAGGATTCCGGCAGTTATGGCGGGTTCCGGGAGAAGGCGGACGCGGCGGCGGCCTGCGGGTGCGCGCTGCTGGTGGTGGAGCGGCCCCGGCGGGAAGCGGGGCTGGATCTGGAGCGGTGCAAGGAGCTGCTGAGGAGGAAACAAGCATGAGAGTGTATCTCATCGGGGTGGGTATGGGCAATCCCGCCACCTTAACGCTGGAGGCCAGGGCGGCCATTGAGGAGAGCAAGATGCTCATTGGCGCGCCCCGCCTGCTGGAGCCATACCAGGGCCGGGACTGCCGGGCGCTCATCGCGGCGGAGGACGTGGCCCGCGCCGTTGCCGGCGTGGAGGAGGGCCCCGTGGGGGTGCTTCTCTCGGGCGACGTGGGCTTTTACAGCGGCGCTCAAAAGCTGCGGGAGCGGCTGGAGTGCGATGAGGTCCGGTCCATCCCCGGTATCAGCAGCCTGTCCTATTTCTGCGCCCGGCTGGGTACGGCCTGGCAGGACGTCCATATCGTCAGCGCCCACGGCAGGGCCCACAACGCCCTGGGGGAGATCACCAGCCACCGCCGCACCTTTCTCCTCACCGGCGGGGCCACCCTGGCCCAGGACGTCTGTAAGGACCTGACCGGCCACGGCCTGGGCGGTCTGCGGGTGTGGGTGGGGGAGCGGCTCTCCTATCCGGAGGAGCGCATCTGCGGGGGCAGCGCGGCGGAGCTGGCGGAAGAGACCTTTGCAAGTCTGGCGGTGATGCTGGTAGAGAATCCGAATCCGGTTGTCCGAACCTCTACTGCGCCGGGCCTGCCGGACAGCGCTTTTCAGCGGGGCAAGGCGCCCATGACCAAGGAAGAGGTGCGGACGCTGGTGCTCTCCAAGCTGCGCCCCCAGGCCCATCATGTGGTGTGGGATGTGGGCGCGGGTACCGGCTCGGTGTCCATCGAGTGCGCACTGGCCTGTCCGGCGGGGTGGGTGTACGCCGTCGAGAAGGAGGAACCGGCGCTGGCGTTGCTGGAAGAGAACCGGCAGCGTTTTGGCATTTGCAACCTTACCGCCGTACCCGGCCATGCGCCGGAGGCGTTGAAGGACCTGCCCGCGCCGGACCGGGTCTTTCTGGGGGGCACCGCCGGGACCATGGAGGAAAGTCTCACCGCGGCGCTGGCGAAGCAGCCGGCATTGCGGGCGGTGGCCACGGCGGTGACGCTGGAGACCCTGGCCGAGAGCGTCCGGGTCTTTGAAGCCAAGGGGTTTCGGGATGTGGATATCGTCCAGATCGCAGTGACCCGCACCAGGCAGGTGGGACCCTATCATATGCTGGACGCCAATAACCCGGTGTGGATCATCAGCGGGGAGGGAGCGGAATGAAGGAGGCGCTCCCCCGTCTGCTGCTGTGCGCGCCAAGCAGCGGCAGCGGAAAGACCACGGTGACCTGCGCCCTGCTGCAAGCCCTCATCCGCCGGGGACTGCAGCCGGTGGCCTGCAAAAGCGGCCCGGACTACATCGACCCCATGTTTCACACCCAAGTGATCGGGGCCCGCAGCCGGAATCTGGACCTCTTCTTTCTGGGGGAGGAAGGGGCGCGGGCTTTGCTGCGGCGCAACGGCCGGACGGGCGACCTGGCGGTCATTGAGGGCGCCATGGGTTATTATGACGGCATCGGCATGGGGGAGGCGGCCAGCGCCTACCGCCTGGCGATGGCGACCCAGACCCCGGCGGTGCTGGTGGTGGACGTCCGGGGCAAGGCCCTCTCCGCCGCGGCAACGGTGGCAGGTATCATTACTTTACGGCGTCCCAGCGGGGTGGCGGGGGTGATTCTCAACCGGGTGTCCCCCATGCTCTACCCCCGGCTGAAGGACTGCATTGAGCGGGAAACGGGTGTAAAGGTATATGGCTTTCTCCCCCAAAAACCGGAGTGCGCCATTGAGAGCCGCCATCTGGGCCTGGTGACCGCCGGCGAGGTGGCCGATTTGCGGGCAAAGCTGGACAAGCTGGCGGAGCTGGCCGAAGCGGGGCTGGATCTGGACGGATTATTAGAGCTGGCCCGTTCCGCGCCGCCGCTTGAGGTGCCGGAAGGGGAAAATCTGCCGGTGATCCCCGATTGTCCCCGCATCGCCGTGGCCAGAGACGAGGCATTCTGTTTTTACTATGCCGACGGCCTGGCGCTGCTGGAGGGTCTGGGGGCGGAGCTGGTGCCCTTTTCGCCTGTAAAGGATAAAAACTTGCCTGATAAAATCGGCGGACTTTATCTGGGGGGCGGCTATCCGGAGCTCTATGCAAAAGCGCTTTCGGAAAACAGCTCCATGCGGGAGGCCGTTTTTCAAGCCGTCCAGGGGGGAATGCCCACAGTGGCGGAGTGCGGCGGATTTTTGTATCTCCAAAAAACCCTGACCGATCCGGTGGGCACAGCTTGGCCCATGGCGGGAGTTTTTGCGGGGGAGGGAAAAAACACCGGCCGTCTGAGCCGGTTTGGCTATGTGACTCTCACCGCCCGGAAAAGCGGCCTGCTGGGGCCTGCCGGGAGCGCCTTTCCCGCCCATGAATTTCACTACTGGGACGTGGAAGCGCCGGGCGCCGATTTTTGGGCGGAAAAGCCCCAGGACGGGGTGACCAATACCAAGCCCCGGCAGTGGGACTGCGCCTATCACACCCCCACTTTGTACGCCGGATTTCCCCATTTTCATTTCTGCGCCATACCGCAGGCGGCGGAGCGGTTCGTCCGCGCCGCGGCGGCGTGGCGGCGGAACCATCCCTGATACCGAAAGGAGCTGACCGCCATGAGTTGGATGACCGGTCATCTTGCCGCCCTGCTGCTGGGCTTTTGCCTGGATCTGCTGCTGGGCGATCCCCACTGGGCGCCCCATCCGGTCCGCGCCATCGGCGGACTGATTGCGGGCCTGGAAACGCCGCTGCGCCGGCTGTTCCCCAAGACCAAGAGGGGGGAGCTCATCGCCGGCGGGGTGCTGGTGGTGCTGACGGCCGGTATTTCCACGGGCCTGACGGCCTTGCTGCTCTGTCTGTGCGATGAAGTCCATTGGGCGCTGACCTTTGGAGTAGACGCTCTGATCTGCTATCAGCTTCTGGCCACCCGTTCGCTGCGGGACGAGAGCATGAAGGTCTTTTCCGCCCTGCGGAGCGGTACGCTGGAGGAGGCCAGACACGCCGTTTCCATGATCGTGGGCCGGGACACCGAGCGGCTGGACGCGGAAGGGGTGGCCAAGGCGGCGGTGGAGACGGTAGCGGAGAACGCCTCGGACGGCGTCATTGCGCCGCTGCTTTTTCTGGCCGTGGGCGGCGCGCCCCTGGGCATGTTTTATAAGGCGTGCAATACCATGGACTCCATGGTGGGCTACAAGAACGACCGGTATCTATATTTCGGCCGGGCGGCGGCCAAATGGGACGACGTACTCAATTTTATCCCGGCCCGGCTGTCGGGCGTGTTGATGTGCCTGGCGGCGTGGCTGTGCGGGCTGAACGGGAAAGAGGCGTGGCGCATCTTCCGGCGGGACCGGAAGAACCACAAAAGCCCCAACTCGGCCCACACCGAGGCGGCCTGCGCCGGGGCGCTGGAGGTACAGCTGGCGGGGAGCAATTATTACTTCGGCAAGCTGGTGGAAAAGCCCACCATCGGCGACCCGGGGCGGCCGGTGGAGGCGGCCGACATCCTGCGGGCCAACCGCCTGATGTACGGCACGGCGTTTTTGTCGCTGGTGCTGTTCTGCGCCCTTCCCCTCATCGTGACCTTACTCAAGGGAGGATTTTTCCATGGCTGACTACGCCCACGGCGGCGATTTCTGGTCGGTCCGTCCGGGTGTGGACGGAAACATACTGGATTTTTCCGCCAATCTGAATCCCTTGGGGATGCCGGAGGCGGTGCGGGCGGCAGCCCGCCGGGCCGTTGACGGGGCGGAGCGCTACCCGGACCCGTTCTGCCGGGAGCTCGCGGCGGCCATCGCGGCCCGGGACGGCGTTCCGGCGGAATGGATCGTGTGCGGCAACGGGGCGGCGGATCTGATTTTCCGGCTGGTCTTTGCCCTGGGACCCCGAAAGGCGGTGGTCACCGCCCCCACCTTTTCCGAGTATGCCCAGGCACTGTCGGCGGCGGGGTGCCGGGTGGAGCGCCACCTGCTGCGGGAAGAGACGGATTTTGCGCTCACGGCGGAGATGATAGCGGATTTGCGGGACGATGTGGACATTCTGTTTCTCTGCACCCCCAACAATCCCACGGGAGTCCCCATCGAGACGGAGGTACTGGCGGCGATTCTGGACCATTGCCGCGCCAAGGGCATCCGGGTGGTGCTGGATGAGTGCTTTTTGCAGCTGACCGACGGCGGACCGGCCAACAGCCGGGCGAGCTGGCTGGAGCGGTATCCGGGTCTCACGCTGCTGCGGGCCCTGACCAAATGCTACGCCATGCCGGGGCTGCGTCTGGGCTACTGCATCACGGGAGACGGGGAACTGCGGGAGAAGCTGTGGGCCTGCGCCCAGCCGTGGAGCGTGTCGGCGGTGGCCCAGGCGGCGGGACTGGCGGCGCTGACGGAGTGTCCCTATCATCCAGCCCAAGCCCGGGATTTTCTGGCAAAAGAGCGGCCGTTTTTGGCCAGAGCGCTGGAGGGACTGGGGATGAAGGTCTACCCGGCGGCGGCCAATTATCTCCTCTTCCGCCGGGCGGGCTGCACCGACTTAAAGGAACGATTGGCCCGGCGGGGCATTCTGATCCGGTCCTGTGCCAACTATCCGGGGCTGGGCCCTGACTATTACCGGGCGGCGGTCCGCCCCCACGAGGAAAATCTGGTCCTCATCCAGACATTGCGGGAGGTGCTTTGAAATGGCAAAGGCGATCATGGTACAGGGGACGGCGTCCAACGCGGGAAAGAGCCTGCTGGCGGCGGCGCTGTGCCGCATCTTCCGGCAGGACGGCTACCGGGTGGCGCCCTTCAAGTCCCAGAATATGGCCCTTAACTCCTGTATCACGCCGGAGGGGCTGGAGATGGGCCGGGCCCAGGTGATGCAGGCCCAGGCGGCGGGGACCACCCCGTCGGTGCGGATGAACCCCATCCTGCTCAAGCCCACCAACGACACCGGCTCCCAGGTCATCGTCAACGGCGTGCCCCGGGGGACCATGAAAGCGGCGGACTACTTCGCCTATAAAAAGGCGCTGGCGCCCGACATCATGGCGGCCTATCATTCTTTAGCGGAAGAATACGATATTATCGTGATTGAAGGGGCCGGTTCTCCGGCGGAGATCAATCTGCAAAAGGACGACATCGTGAACATGGGCATGGCCCGCATGGCCAAAGCGCCGGTGCTGCTGTGCGGCGACATCGACCGGGGGGGCGTGTTTGCCGCTCTGTACGGCACCATTGCCCTGTTACCGCCGGAGGAGCAGCAGCTGATCCGGGGGACCGTCATCAATAAATTCCGGGGAGACGTGGAAATTTTGCGGCCCGGTCTGGTCCAATTGGAACGGCTCACCGGCAAGCCGGTGCTGGGGGTGGTGCCCATGCTGGACGTGGACGTGGACGACGAGGACTCCCTGTCCCAGCGGCTGGAGCAGCGCCCGGCGAAAAAGGGACTCATCGACATCGCGGTGGCGCGTCTGCCCCGCCTCTCCAACTTTACCGATTTCAACGCCCTGGAGCGGATGGAGGAGGTGACCCTCCGCTATGTCCGTTCCCCCAAGGAGCTGGGCAAGCCCGATCTGGTGATTCTGCCGGGCACCAAGAACACCATGGACGACCTGCGCTGGCTGCGGGAGAGCGGCCTGGAAGCCGCTATCCTCAAGCATGCGGCGGCCGGCGGGGCGGTGGTGGGCATCTGCGGCGGCTATCAGATGCTGGGCCGCGCCGTCTCCGACCCGGAGGGAGTAGAGGGGGGCGGTACGCTGGCCGGTCTGGGGCTGCTGCCCACCGACACGGTGTTTTTGGGTGAAAAGACCCGCACCCAGGTGGAGGGGACCTTCACCGCCGGCAGCGGGATCTTTGCCGCCCTTTCCGGCGTGCCCTTCGCGGGCTACGAGATCCACATGGGGGTGACCACCATCGACGGCCCCGCCCTGGTACAGATCAAAAGCCAGACCGGGGAGGAGAAAGCTGACGGCTGCTGTGCCGGAAATGTGTGGGGCAGCTATGTCCACGGCATTTTTGACCGGGCATCCTGCGCCCAGGCGGTGGTAAACTGTCTCCGCCGGGCCAAGGGCCTGGAAGCGGATGCCACGGCGGTGGACTGGGACGCCTATCAGGAGCAGCAATACGACAAACTGGCCGCCGGCGTGCGGGCCAGTCTGGACATGAAGGCCATTTACGAGATTTTGGAGCGAGGTGTGGAAGGATGAAGGTAACATTGCAGCGGGTGGCGCCGGGGGACATTGAGGCGCGGAGCATGGAGCTCATCACCGCCGAGCTGGGAGACCGGACTTTTCCGGCGGAGCAGGCCCCCATCGTCAAGCGGGTGATCCACACCACGGCGGATTTTGACTATGCCGACAATCTGGTCTTTACCGCCGGCGCGGTGGAGGCGGGTCTATGTGCAATCCGGTCGGGATGCGTCATCGTCACCGACACCCAAATGGCCCGGTCGGGCATCAATAAAACGGTACTGGGCAAATTCGGCGGAGAGGTCCTGTGCTTCATGAGCGATCCGGACGTGGCCCAGGAGGCCAAGGCACGGAGGGTGACCCGGGCCACGGTGTCCATGGAGCGGGCGGCGGCGCTGGACCGTCCCCTCATTCTGGCGCTGGGCAACGCGCCCACGGCGCTGGTGCGGGCCTGTGAGCTGATGGAAGCGGGCAAGCTCCGTCCGGCGCTGGTCATCGGCGTGCCGGTGGGGTTTGTGAACGTGGTGGAGTCCAAGGAGCTGCTGCTCACCATGCCGGGGGAGCACATCGTGGCCAGAGGACGCAAGGGCGGCAGCAACGTGGCGGCGGCCATCTGCAACGCCCTTTTGTATACCGCGTCCCATAACGAGCGGGAGTGAGAAGATGAAAGAAGCGATTTTGGTGGTGTCCTTCGGCACCAGTTATCCGGAGACGCTGGAAAAGAATATCGCGGCCATTGAAGGGGATATCGGCCGTCTTTTTCCCAACCTGCCCCTCCGCCGGGCCTTTACCAGCGGAATGATCCTCCGGCGGTGGGCCAGCCGGGGGGTGGAGATGGATGACGTTCCCGCCGCCCTGCGCAAGCTGGAGGCGGAAGGGGTGGCGCGCGTCATCCTCCAGCCCACCCACATCATGAACGGTGACGAATACGATAAACTCACCGCCCAGGCCCAGCCCTTTACCGGGCAGATGGAATTGCGGATGGGTACACCGCTCCTCACCGAGCTGGAGGACTATCAGGCGGTGGCGGAAGCGCTGCAAACCTCCATCGCCCCTCCGGCGGAGGACGAGGCGGTGGTGTTCATGGGCCACGGCACCGAGCACTACGCCAACCCGGCCTATCTCCAGATGGAGTATCTGCTCCACGATCTGGGGTGGAAACGGGCCTTTTTCGGCACGGTGGAGGGCTATCCGGGTACCGACGAGGTGATGCGCCGGCTGGCGGAGCACCCGGAGGTAAAACGGGTGCGGCTCTATCCCTTCATGGTGGTGGCGGGCGACCACGCCCAGAACGACATGGCGGGGCCGGAGCCGGATTCGTGGAAGAACCGCATGGAGCAGGCGGGCTATCAGGTGGAGCCGGTACTGCGGGGGCTGGGAGAATACCCGGCCATCCGGGCGATTTTTGCCGACCACGCCAAGCGCGCGGCGGAAGGGTGATTCCGGGGCGACCCGTTTATATATATGGTAAGAAGGACAGGGTGCGAAAGCCCAACAGGGAAGACGGGTGCAACTCCCGCGCAGTCCCGCTGCCGTAAGGGGGGAGGGGCGCGCAAAGAGCCACTGGGGCGACCCGGGAAGGCGCGCGCCGCGATGAGACCCAAGCCGGAAGACCTGCCCTGTCCGGTTCCAACAACCTACGAACGATAGGAAAGGAAGGAAAACGTATGAATCACAATTCTGTACCCCGCTGGGCCCGGACGGGGGCCATGGCCGCCGCGCTGCTGGGCGTGCTGCTCCAGCCGGCCTCGGCCATGCACATCGCCGAGGGTCAGCTGCCCCCCACCTGGTGCATCCTGTGGGGGCTGGTGTCTGTCCCCTTTGTGGTGGTTGGCTTTTTCTCCATCAAAAAGCGGGTGGATCTGGCCCCCCGGGCCAAGATCCTGCTGGCCATGTGCGGCGCGTTCGCCTTTGTGCTCTCGGCGCTGAAGATCCCCTCCATCACCGGTTCCTGTTCCCATCCCACCGGCGTGGGATTGGGCGCGGTCCTCTTTGGGCCGACGGCCACGGCGGTTCTGGGCCTCATCGTCCTCATTTTCCAGGCTTTGCTGCTGGGCCACGGCGGTCTCACCACCCTGGGGGCTAACGTCTTCTCCATGGCGGTGGCCGGTCCGCTGGT
Source organism: Pseudoflavonifractor phocaeensis (assembly GCF_016901735.1). Classification (GTDB taxonomy): domain Bacteria; phylum Bacillota; class Clostridia; order Oscillospirales; family Oscillospiraceae; genus Pseudoflavonifractor_A. Next base: position 47,610 of record NZ_JACLZC010000010.1, read on the forward strand.
CTCCTGGGCGGTCTATCAGCTGCTGAAAAAGGCCAAAGTCTCCCCCACGGTGGGCGTGTTCTGCGCCGCCGCCCTGGGCGATCTCTTTACCTATGTGGTGACCTCCGTTCAGATGGGCGTGGTCCACGGCGGGATCGCCAAATTCCTCACGGTGTTTGCCCTTACCCAGATCCCCCTGTCCATTGCAGAGGGCCTGCTGACGGTGGTGGTGTTCAATGTGCTGGTCAAGTACAGTGAAAATGAGCTTCACGAGCTCGCCGTGCTGTAAGGAGGGAAGAACATGAAACTCTGGCAGAAAAACGCGCTTTTGCTCCTTCTGGTGGTGATTCTGGCGGCGGTGCCCCTGTGGCTGCGTCAGGACGCGGAATTCGGCGGGGCCGACGGTCAGGCCGAGGAGCTGGTGGGGGAACTGAACCCCACCTATGAGACCTGGTTCGAGCCGGTGCTGGAGCCGGCCAGCGGCGAGGTGGAGTCCATGCTCTTTGCCGTGCAGGCGGCCATCGGCTCCGGCGTGGTGTGCTTTATCATCGGCCGTCTCACCGCCAAGGGGAGCAAGACCAAGGAAGAAACTTCCCCCAAGGCCAAGGAGTCTCAGGCGTAATGGGCACCGACCGGTATGCCTACTGCTCTCCGCTGCGGCGGATGGACCCGCTGGGCAAGGGATTTGTGTCCTTGTTGGCGTCGGTGGTCTGTCTCTGCTGCGGCATGGCGGCGGTGGGACTGTTCACCATGCTGCTCATGGGCGGACTCACCATTTTGTGGGGCGGTCAGAAGCTGCGGACCTTTGGCCACTTTATGAAAATCCCCCTTGCCTTTCTGGCCATCGGCAGTCTCACCATGGTGGTGCAGGCCTACCCGCCGGAGTCGGCGCTGCTGGTGGGCATTCCGGTGGGGGATATGCTGTGGGGCGTGGACCGGGCGGGCCTTTGGGAAGGAGCGTCCATGTTCTGCCGGGCGCTGGGTGTGGTGGCCAGTATGTATTTTCTGGCCCTCACCACCCCGGTGGTGGACCTGACCCAGGGTCTGCGGCGGCTCCACGTCCCCGCCCTGATGGTGGAGCTGATGGAGCTCATCTACCGCTTTATTTTCACCCTCACCGACGGGGCCGACCGCATCCGGGTGGCGCAGAAATCCCGCCTGGGCTACGGCAGCGCCCGGCGGAGCATCGACGACGTGGGGGTGTTGGCCTCCATGGTCTTTCTGCGGGCCTGGCGGCAGGGAGACCGGGTATACGCGGCGCTGGAGTCCCGGGGCTACACCGGCGCTTTGACCACCCTGGCCCGGGACTATGAGAGCGGCAAGCCCTGTTTTTGGGCGGCGGCTGGGGTATGTGCGGCCCAGCTGGGGATCTTTGCGCTGGAAAGGTGGTTGCTCTGATGGAAGGCACGGAATATGCCATTGAGGCGCGGGACCTGACCTACGCCTACGAGGACGGGACCCTGGCGCTGGACGGGGTGAACCTGAACGCCCGCCGGGGCAAGGTCACCGGCATTTTGGGGGGGAACGGCGCGGGCAAATCCACGCTGTTTCTCAATCTGAACGGGGTCCTCCGGCCCAAGCGCGGCACGGTGCTGGTGGACGGCGCCCCGGTGCGCTATGACAAAAAGGGTCTCATGGACCTGCGCCGCCGGGTGGGGATTGTGTTTCAGGACCCGGACGACCAGCTCTTCTCGGCGGACGTCTACCGGGACATCTCCTTCGGCCCGGTGAACCTGGGCCTTGGGGCGGAGGAGGTGCGCCGCCGGGTGGCGTGGGCCATGGAGCGGACGGGCGTAACGGCCCTGCGGGATAAGCCCACCCACGCCCTGTCCTACGGCCAGAAAAAGCGTGTGGCCATCGCCGGCGTGCTGGCCATGGAGCCCCAGGTGGTAATTCTGGACGAGCCCACCGCCGGGCTGGACCCGCAGGGGGTGGGGGAGATCATGCGGCTCATTACCGAGCTGCGGGACGGCCTGGGCATCACCTTCCTCATCGCCACCCACGACATGGACATCGTTCCCCTCTACTGTGACCGGGCCTACCTCCTCAGCGGGGGCAAGGTGACGGGGGAGGGCACGGTGGAGGAACTGCTGACCCAACCGGAACTTTTACGGGAAAACCATCTGCGTCTCCCACGGATTGCCCATCTGATGGAGATCCTGCGGGATGTGGACGGGCTGGACGCGGACCGCTCCGCGGCCACCATCAGCGCCGCACGGCGAGAGATCAAACGCATTTTAGGCACTGAATAGCGGTATAAAGCTTTCTTTGCTTCTTTCTTTCTCGAAAGAAAGAAGAGACCGGCGCGCGCGCAGCGCCGCGGCAAAAGCGGTGAGGGCGCCAGCGGAGCGCCGCGCCCGACCGATACCGAATGAGGAACAATAGGAGGAACCAGGGATGAAAGGAAAACTGTACGGGGTGGGGGTAGGCCCCGGCGACCCGGAATTGCTGACGCTGAAAGCGGCCCGCATTTTGCGGGAGGCGGACGTGGTGGCGGTGCCGGATAAGGGCAGCGGCGAAAAGACGGCGCTGAACATCGTCCGCGCCCATGTGGAGGGCAAGCCCCTTCTCTCCTGTCCCACCCCCATGGTGCGGGATAAGGCGCTGCTGGACGGCTGTTATACCGAAATCGCCGACCGGATCTGCGCCCTGCTGGACGAGGGCAAGACGGTGGCCTTCATCACCCTGGGGGACCCCACCGTCTACTCCACCTATCTCTACGTCCACAAAAAGGTAGCCGCCCGGGGCTATGAGACGGCGCTCATCCCCGGCGTCCCCTCCTTCTGCGCGGTGGCGGCCCGGCTGGGGACCTCCCTGTGTGAGGGGGGCGAGCGGCTGCTGATCGTGCCCGGCTCCTATGAGGGGGTGGACGACTGTCTGAACCTTCCGGCCAACTATGTCTTTATGAAGTCGGGCAAATCCCTGCCCGCCCTGCGGGACAAGCTGGCAGAGCATGGTCTTTTGGAGAAAGCGGAACTGGTGTCCAACTGCGGCATGGAGGGGGAGCGGGTGTGCCGTGACCTCAAGGAACTGGGGGACGGCGAGGGCTATTTCTCGGTGGTGCTGGTGAAAGCGGGGGAGGAGTCTTGAACATCATCATGTCGGGGCTGGACTACCAGCTGGCCCCCATCGCCCTGCGGGAGAAGCTGTCTTTTACCAAAAACGGCGTGGGGGAGCTGGTCAGTCTCATCCGGCGGACGGAGCCCCGGGTGGCGGGCTGCGTGCTCATCTCCACCTGCAACCGTACGGAGCTGTACCTCTCCTGTGAACTGGGCGAAATGCCCAATCCGGGCGAGGTGCTGTGCCGTGCCGCCGGTCAGGCGTACGCCCCTTTTTCCGGCGCTTTTGTCACCCGGTCGGGCATGGAGGCGGCCCGGCATCTGACCGAGGTGGCTTCCGGCCTCCAGTCCCAGATCTGGGGGGAGGACCAGATCGTCTCCCAGGTCAAAGCGGCCATCACCATTGCCCGGGCGCAGAGCGCCGCCGACCCGGTGATGGAGACGCTGTTCCGCACCGCCGTCTCCGCCGCCAAGGCGGTCAAGACCAAGGTACACCTCAACCAGATTCCCACCTCGGCGGCCGGTCGGGCGGTGGAGGTTTTGCAGCGGGAAGGGGGGGACCTGCGCGGTCGGAAGGCGGTGGTCATCGGCAACGGTGAAATGGGCCGTCTGGCGGCGGGTCTGCTGCGGGAGGCGGGCTGCCAGGTGACGGTGACCCTCCGTTCCTACCACCACGGGGAGACGGTGGTGCCGGCTGGCTGCGCGGTGGTGCCCTATGAGGCGCGTTTCACCGCGCTGGACGGGGCGGATATTCTGCTCTCCGCCACCACCAGCCCCCATTATACCGTCAGTCGGGCGGATCTGGAGGGGATGCAGCAGCCGCCCCGCTGGGCCATTGACCTGGCCATTCCCCGGGACATCCAGCCGGAGGCGGGGGAGGTGCTCGGCGTGAGCCTTTATAATGTAGACACCCTGGGGGCGGAGCTCCACCCGGTGGCGCCGCCGGAGGTGGAGGCCATTCTGGCCCATCATCTCCAGCGGTTCCGCCAGTGGGGGGATTATCGGGAGAGCCTTTCGGCCCTGGAGCAGCTCAAGCGGGACATCACCCAGCGGGTGCTGGAGAGTCCCGAGTGGGGGGAACTGGACCAGCGGGAGCTGACGGAATTTGCGGTGAGCCGGGCGGTGGATCTGATGGCCGGCGGGTTAAAGGAGACCAACCTGAGCCCGGAGGACCTGCTCCGCTGTGACCGGAAGATCCGGACCCGCAACGGCGGCCGGCCGGACGAGGAGGAGAACCATGGAAGAAAACCTGCGCTTTCCGCTGTTCGTTGACCTGCGCGGCAGAAGAGCCGTGGTGGTGGGGGGCGGCAGGATCGCCCTGCGCCGGGCCAAGGGGCTGCGGGATTTTGGGGCGGATGTGACGGTGATCGCCCCCCATCTGGCCCAACCCATGGAGGGCATCACCCATCTGTGCCGCTCCTATGCGCCGGGCGACCTGACGGGGGCTTTTCTGGCGGTGGCGGCCACCGACGACCGGGCGGTGAACCGGGCCGTAGGCGAAGAAGCCCGGCGGCAGTCCATCCCGGTGAGCGTGGCCGACCAGGCGGAGGAGTGCACCTTTTTCTTCCCGGCGCTGTGTACCGGAAACGGGATGATCGCCGGTGTGGTTTCCGACGGGACCGACCATCATAAAACAGCCGCCGCGGCCAAGGCCATCCGGGCGGTACTGGAGGAATTGGAATGAAATGTATCCGTGTGGGCAGCCGGGAGAGCAAGCTGGCGGTGATTCAGGCGGAGATCGCCATCGCGGCCATCCGGCGGGCGTGCCCGGAGGCGGCGGTGGAGCTGGTGACCATGAAAACCACCGGCGACAAAATTTTGGACCGAACTTTGGATAAGGTGGGGGGCAAGGGCCTTTTCGTCAAGGAACTGGACGCGGCGCTGCTGGAAAAGCGTGTGGACGTCACCGTTCACAGCGGCAAGGACCTGCCCATGGACATCGACCCCAAGCTGCCGCTGACGGCCTTTTCCCGCCGGGCCGACCCCCGGGACGTGCTGGTTCTCCCCGAAGGAGTGACCGAGCTGGACAAGAGCCGTCCCATCGGCTGTGCGTCCCGCCGCCGGGCGGTGCAGCTGGCGGCCCTGTTTCCGGAGATGGAGATTCAGCCGGTGCGGGGCAACGTGCTCACCCGGCTCCGCAAGCTGGACGAGGGGCAGTATTCCGCCCTGGTGCTGGCGGCGGCGGGGCTGGAGCGCCTGGGTCTCACCCACCGGATCAGCCGCTATTTTACCACCGACGAGATGATCCCCGCCGCCGGTCAGGGCATTTTGGCGGCCCAGATGCGGGCCGGGGAGGACGGCGGTTTTCTCTCCGCCTTTGCCGACCGGGACGGGCGGGACTGCATCCTGGCGGAACGGGCCTTTGTACGGGCGCTGGACGGCGGGTGCTCGTCGCCGGTGGCGGCCTATGCCACGGTGGAGGGGGAGACCCTCCATCTCACCGGCATGGACGTGGACGAGGAGGACCGCCCGGTGATCGGACATATTTCCGGCCCGAGAGCCGAAGGAGAGCAGCTGGGGCAGACGCTGGCCCGGCGGATCAGGAGGAGAGAGGCATGAGCGGAAGGGTGATTCTGGTGGGTGCGGGTCCGGGCGACCCAGGTCTGCTGACGGTGAAGGGCAGGAGGGCCATTTTGGAGGCCCAGGTGGTGGTCTATGACCGGCTGGTGAGCCCGGATATTCTGGCCCTCATCCCGGAGCGCGCGGAAAAAATCGACGTGGGCAAGGAAGCGGCCCGCCACAAGGTGCCCCAGGAGGAGATCAACCGCATCCTGCTGGGCAAGGCCCAGGAGGGCAAGGTGGTGGTACGGCTCAAGGGGGGCGACCCCTTCCTCTTCGGCCGGGGCGGCGAGGAGCTGGAGCTGCTGGAGGAGCATGGCATTCCCTTCCAGGAGGTGCCGGGCATTACTTCCGCCATCGCGGTGCCAGCCTACGGCGGCATTCCGGTGACCCACCGGGATTTTTGCTCCTCCCTTCACATCGTCACCGGCCACCAGCGGGCGGGCAAGCAGCTGGACATCGACTTTGAAGCCCTGGTGCGCACCAAGGGCACGTTGGTTTTCCTCATGGGGGTCAGCAGCCTGCCCGACATTTGCGCCGGTCTGATGGCGGCGGGGATGGACGGAGATACTCCCGCTTCCATCGTGGAGAAGGGCACCACCTCCGCCCAGCGGCGGGTGGACGGCACGGTGGCCACGCTGGCGGCGCTGGCAAAGGAGCACCATATTACCAGTCCGGCCATCAGCGTCGTGGGCAAGGTCTGCGCTCTGGCCCAGCGGTTTGACTGGTTTGACCGTCTGCCCCTGAAGGGAAAGACCATTCTGGTGACCCGTCCCAAGGACCGGGCGGGGACGCTGTCGGACAAGCTGCGGGCGCTGGGCGCGGAGGTGTGGGAATATCCCTGCATCGAGACGATGCCCATAGCGCCCTGTCCGGCCATGGAGGAAGCCCTGTCTCATCTGGCGGACTACCGCTGGCTGGTTTTTACCAGTCCCGCCGGGGTGTGGGCCCTCCGGGACGAACTGGACCGGCAGGGGAAGGACGCCCGGGCGCTGTACGGCGTCAAGCTGGCGGCCATCGGGAGCGGCACCGCCAAAGGCCTCAAAGCCCTGGGCTTAAAGGCCGACTATGTGCCCCAGGTGTACGACGCCCGCCATCTGGGGGAAGGGCTGCCCGCCCAAGCGGGGGAGCAGGTCCTCATTCTGCGGGCCGAACTGGGCTCCGCCGACTTGACAGCGGCCCTTGCGGGGCGTAGCATAACGTATAACGACGTAGCGGTCTATTCCACCCGATATGAAAATCCCCGCTCGGAAGCACTCCGCCAGGCGCTGGGGGAGGGGACCCTTTCCGCCGTGACCTTCACCTCGGCCTCCACGGTCAAGGGCTTTGTGTCTACGGTGGGGGCGGACGCGGACTTCTCCCGGATCACGGGGCTGTGCATCGGGGAACAGACCGCCGCCGAAGCAAGAAAATACGGCATTGCCGTGGAAGTTGCTTCCGCCGCCACCATCGACGCGCTGACCGCGCTGGCGGCAGAGGTACTTTGACCTTGGAGGTGCTTTTCTCATGGAGCTTATCAACCGTCCCCGCCGCCTGCGGGGCAATGACAGCATCCGCCGCCTGTGCCGGGAGACCCGCATGTCCCCCGACAGCCTGATCTATCCCATCTTTGTGGATGAGGAGCTGAAGGGCCGGCGTCCCATTCCCTCGCTGGAGGGGCAGTATCACTATGGCCTGGACTGCGTCACCGACGCGGTGGCCGAGTGTTTGGAACACGGCGTGGGCCGGTGCATTTTGTTCGGTCTGCCTGCCCATAAGGACGCCTGCGGCTCCTCCGCCTGGGACGAACACGGCGTGGTGCAGGAGGCCATCCGGGCCATCAAGGCCAAATACCCCGACTTCTACGTCATCACCGACGTCTGTATGTGCGAGTATACCGACCACGGCCACTGCGGCATCCTCCACGGCCACGAGGTGGACAACGACCAGACCCTGGAGGTGCTGGCCAAGACCGCCCTGTCCCACGCCCAGGCGGGAGCGGACATGGTGGCCCCCTCCGACATGATGGACGGCCGGGTGGCGGCCATCCGGGCGGCGCTGGACGGCGCGGGCTATCAGAACGTGCCCATTCTGTCCTATTCGGCCAAGTACGCCTCGGCCTTTTACGGTCCCTTCCGGGCGGCGGCGGGCTCCGCGCCCTCCTTCGGCGACCGGAAGGGCTACCAGATGGACCCCCACAACCGCCGGGAGGCGCTGAAAGAGTGCGCCCTGGACGTGGAGGAAGGAGCGGATATCCTGATGGTCAAGCCCGCCATGCCCTATCTGGACGTGCTGCGGGAGTGTGCCGACGCCTTCGAGCTGCCCATGTGCGCCTACCAGGTGTCGGGGGAATACGCCATGATTAAGGCCGCCGGCGCCGCCGGGCTCATCGACGAGCACCGGGTCATGTGCGAGAGCGCGGTATCCATCTACCGGGCGGGGGCCAACATGCTTATCACCTATTTTGCCAAGGAGCTGGCCGACGCCATGAAAGAGGGGGAGATCGGATGAAAAAGACCTCACAGGAACTTTTTGACGCAGCGGTCAAGGTACTGCCCGGCGGCGTCAATTCGCCGGTGCGGGCCTTCCGGGCGGTGAATCTGGCCCCCCGCTTCATTCAGCGGGCGGACGGGGCCCATATCTACGATGTGGAGGGCAACGAATATCTGGACTATGTCTGCTCCTGGGGTCCCATGATTCTGGGCCATAACCATCCGGTCATCCGGGAGGCGGTGGAACGGGCGGTGGTGGACGGCCTGTCCTTCGGCGCGCCTACCGCCCGGGAAGTGGAGATCGCCCAGCGGATGGTGGAGCTGGTGCCCAATATTGAGATGGTGCGCATGGTGAACTCGGGCACCGAGGCGGTGATGTCGGCCATTCGGCTGGCCCGAGGGGCCACCGGCCGGGACAAGATCATCAAGTTTGAGGGCTGCTACCACGGCCACAGCGACTGTCTGCTGGTGGGGGCCGGTTCGTCGGCGCTGGCGGGGGGACATCCCACCTCGGCTGGGGTGCCCCAGGACGTGGTGCGCCACACCCTGACAGCCCAGTTCAACGACCTTGCCAGCGTGGAGACCCTGCTCCAAGCCAATGAAAACCAGGTGGCCTGCGTCATCGTGGAGCCGGTGGCGGCCAACATGGGCGTGGTGGGACCCAAGCCCGGATTTTTGGCCGGTCTGCGTACCCTGTGCGACCAATACGGCGCGCTCCTCATTTTTGACGAGGTGATCACCGGCTTCCGGCTGGGTCTGGGGGGCGCGCAGGCATACTTCGGCGTGAAAGCGGACATCGTCACCTTTGGCAAGATCATCGGCGGCGGCATGCCGGTGGGGGCTTATTGCGCCAGCCGCGCTCTGATGGAGGAAGTGGCGCCCTGCGGGCCGGTCTATCAGGCGGGCACCCTCAGCGGCAACCCGGTGGCCATGGCGGCGGGTCTTGCCCAGCTCCGCTATCTGAAGGAGCATCCCGAGGTGTACACCCACATTGACGCCCTGGCCACCCGTCTGGCGGAGGGGATGCGCAAGGCGGCGGCGGAGACCGGCGCGCCGGTGACGGTGAACCAGATCGGCTCCCTGCTGGCTCCCTTCTTCACCCCCGACGCCGTGAGCACGTTTGTGGATGCCAAGGGGAGCGACGTGGGCAAGTACGCCCGTTATTTTGCCAATATGCTGGAACAGGGGATTTATCTGGCCCCGGCCCAGTTCGAGGCCATGTTCCTCTCCAACGCCCACACCAAGGAAGATGTGGACCGGACCATTGAGGCGGTGCGCGCCTCTCTGGCGGCGCTGTAAGAGAAGATGCGGGTGCTGTTGGTGCGGCCCCGGGTCTTAAACGCCATGACGGTGTTCGGGGCCATCGTGTGCGAGCCGCTGGAGCTGGAGTATCTGGCGGCGGGGTGCAAAAATGCGGGCATGGAGGTGCTTTTTTACGACGGCGTCACCGAGTACCGGCCCTTTTCCGGGGTAGTCCGGGAGACGCGGCCCGACGTGGTGGCCCTCACCGGCTATCTCACCCAGGAGAAGGAGATGGCGGAATATGTACGCCTGGCGAAAACGGTCTGTCCCGCCTGCCGGGTGGTGCTTGGCGGGGTCCACGCCCAGCTCTGCTGGGAGCGGCTCACCTTTCCGGAGGTGGACTACATCTGCCGGGGGGAGTCGGTGGACGATTTCGTCACGCTGCTCCGGTGTCTGGACCGGGGGGAGGCGCCGCCGGCGCTGCCGGGGCTCTGCCGCCGGACGGAGGCGGGGTGGCAGAGCGCGCCCTATGTGCCCTGCGACATCGACGCCCTGCCGCTGCCCGACCGGAGCGGCTGGGCGGAAAAAGCCCACTGGTACCGGTATACCGATTTTGCCCCCATTTCCACCGTGAAAACGGCGGTATCATGCCCGTTTTCCTGCACGTTTTGTTATGGCCGCAACCTCCACGGCGGGGTGTACCAGGCCCGGCGTCTGGACCTGGTGCTGGACGAGCTGGAGAAGGTGCCCGGCGAGACGGTTTTTCTGGTGGACTCGGATTTTCTCATTGAGGAGGGCCGGGTCCGGGCCTTTCTGGCGGGGCTGGAGGCGCGGGGCATCCGGAAGAAATTTATTTGCTACGCCCGGGCGGATTTTATCGCCGGTCACCCGGACCTGACGGAGGCGCTGTGCAGGGCGGGCTTTGTGATGTTCCTGGTGGGCATCGAGGCGGCCCAGGACGGGCGTCTGGACCACTGGAACAAGGGCACCTCCACGGCGGTGAACGATACCTGTGTAAAGCTGCTCCACCGGTTGGGGGCGGAGTGCGTGGCGTTGACCATCGCCGACCCGTCCTTTACGAGTGCGGATTTCCGCGCCCTCTTCCGCTGGGCCAAAACCAGGCCGGTGCGCTGCGTGTCGGTGCAGGTTTTGACCCCGTTACCGGCCACGCCCTTTTATGAAGCGCGGAAGTGGGACCTGCTGACGGAGGATTTCCGGAAATTCGACCTGGCCCATCTGGTGCTGGAGCCGGACCACATGAGCCGGGCGGCCTTCCGGCTGCGCTATGCCTGGCTGCTGGTCCGTCTGGCTCTGCTGGGGCGGGCCCGGGGCGCCTACCGGTTCGTCACGCCGGGCTGGGTGGTGCGTACGCTGTGGAAGGGACTGCGCCGTTGGGGCACGCTGAAATGAGTGAGGAGTTAGGAGATAGTGGAAAAGCGCGCCTGCAAAAGCTGCAAGCGCGCTTTTTGACGGAGTTGGACTCAGAGGCCCATGGTGCTGCCCAATTCACTGGCCATATGCTCCATGGAGCGCATGGCCCGTTTGGCGGTGCGTTTCAGGTCCTTGCCGCGGGGCGCGGCGGCCATACCCAGCAGCGCGCCGGCCATCATGCCCAGGCCGATGCCGCCCAGGAACGGATGACTGTTCATGAAATTCTTCCTCCCTTCCCAAGGTGTCTGGTCTTATTCTTCCCGTTTCGCGGGAAAAATACATTGCTAAAATCTGTGTTTCAAGCTATAATGATGCTATACAGCAAAGCAGGGCCCGAAGGCAAAAAAAGGGCCGGACGGGAAGGGGCGGGGGACAACCCGGTCCCTTTTTCCATGTCCGCGTAAAAGGAAAAATTTTGAGAAAAATTGCGATACAGGGTGGACGCAAGGGGCGTTGCACCCTCCGCGCAGGCGGTAAAATCAGGAAGGAGTGAGTATGTGAAACTGCTGATTCACCAGGGCAGATTGGTGGACCCCGTCGGCGGGATCGGCGGCGTCATGGATATTTTGCTGGAGGACGGACGGGTTGCCGTCATCGGCAGCGACATCCGGGAGCCGGACGTCCAGGTTCTGGACGCGCGGGGGCTGGTGGTGTGCGCCGGTCTGGTGGACATGCACGTCCATCTCCGGGACCCGGGTCTGGAGTATAAGGAGACCATCTCCACCGGCACCCAGGCGGCGGCGGCAGGCGGGTTTACCTCGGTGGCCTGCATGCCCAACACCCGGCCGGCGGTGGACTGCCCGGAACAGATCGACTATGTGCGGGCCAAGGCGGCCCGATCCTGCGGCGTGCATGTGTGGCCCATCGGCTCGGTGACGGTGGGGGAGAAGGGAGAGGTGCTGACCGACTTCGAGGCCCTCAAGCGGGCGGGCGCGGTGGCCCTTTCGGACGACGGAATGCCGGTGCAGAACGCTAATCTGATGCGGGACGCCCTGATCCTGGCCCACCGGCAGGAGCTGACGGTGCTTTCCCACTGCGAGGACGCCGACATGGTCAAAAATTACGCGGTGAACGAGGGCAGAGTGTCCCGCAAGCTGCGTCTCCCCGGCCGTCCGGCCATTGCGGAGGAGATCATGGTGGCGCGGGACGCCATGCTGGCCGAGGAGACCGGCGCGGCGGTACACATCTGCCACATTTCCACCGCCAAGTCGGTGGCGCTGGTACGGCGCTACAAGAAAAAGGGGGTCCACATCACCTGTGAAACCTGCCCCCAGTATTTTTCCCTCACCGAGGAGGAGATTCTCACCAAGGGCGCCATGGCCCGGGTCAATCCGCCCCTGCGCACCCGTGCCGACGTGGAGGCCATCATTGAGGGCCTGAAGGACGGCACCATCGACGCCATTGCCACCGACCACGCCCCCCACTCCGCCGAGGAGAAGGCCCGGCCGCTGACCGAGGCTCCCAGCGGCATGGTGGGACTGGAGACCGCGCTGGCGGTGACCCTGACCTACCTCTATCACACCGGCCAGATGGCCCTTTCGGACATTCTGCGCAAGATGACGGTGAATCCGGCCTGCATTCTGCGCATCAACAAGGGCCGGCTCGCCGTAGGCGGGGAGGCCGACGTGGTCATTTTCGACCCGGACGAGGTGTGGACGGTGGACCCGTCGCAATTTGCCTCCAAGGGGCGCAACACCCCCTTTGCCGGGATGGAACTCAAGGGCCGGGTGAAATACACCATCGTCAACGGTCAGATCGTATATAGAAACACATAAAAGAGAAGGAGAATCAACTATGTCCTTTGACAAGCTTCAGGAAGCCATCATCGCCAAAAAGAACGCCACCGTGGCCGGCCTGGACCCCAAGCCCGAGTATGTGCCCGCTCACATTCTGAAGGAGTGCTATGCCCGGTACGGCGAGACCCTCCAGGGGGCGGCTGAGGCGATTTATCAGTTCAACTGCGGCCTGATGGACGCGCTGTGGGACATCGTGCCCGCCGTCAAGCCCCAGAGCGCCTACTATGAGCGCCTGGGCTGGCGGGGCATGGAGGTGATGGAGCGCACCATCCGCTATGCCCATGAGAAGGGCCTCTATGTCATCGCCGACATCAAGCGGGGCGACATCGGCTCCACCGCCGAGGCCTATTCCGACGGCTGGCTGGGGGCCACCAAGGTGGGCGAGCAGGAGTGCCCGGTCTTTGAGGCCGACTGCGTGACCCTCAACGGCTACATGGGGGCCGACAGCGTCAATCCCTTCCTGAACACCTGCAAGGAGCGGGACAAGAGCGTGTTTATTCTGGTGAAAACCTCCAACCCTGGCTCCGGCGAGCTGCAAAACGTGTCCGCCGGCGAAGGGGATACGGTCTACGGCCTGATGGCCGACCTCATTGAGAAGTGGGGCGCGGGCACCAAGGGCAAGTACGGCTACACCATGGCCGGCGCGGTGGCCGGGGCCACCCATCCCGACGAGCTCAAGCAGATCCGGGCCCGGATGCCCCACACTTTCCTGCTGGTGCCCGGCTACGGCGCCCAGGGCGGCACCGCCGAGGACGTGCAGTACGCCTTCCAGAAGGACGGCCACGGCGCCATTGTCAACGCCTCCCGGTCCATCATGTGCGCCTGGAAAAAGACCGGAAAGGACGGCGCGGACTATCAGGAGGCCGCCCGCAATGCCGCCATTGCCATGCGGGACGACATTGCCCGCTTCACCACCATCGGCTGACAAAAAAGAGGAGGTTTGGGACAATGCCCATCCAACAAATCTGTACCGTCGTGGAAAAGACCTGGCTGAGCCACGACGCGGTCTATATGGTCCTGGAGGCGGGGGACATGGTGCGCCAGACCTTCCGGGGTCCGGGCCAGTTTGTCCACATCAAGTGCGGGTCGTCCCGTCTGCTCCGCCGCCCCATTTCGGTGAGCGCCTGTATGGAGGACAGCCCCGAGGATCTGCTGTCCCTGGTGTTTGAGAGCCGGGGCGAGGGCACCGAATGGCTGGCCAACCGGGCCGTGGGGGACAAGCTGGACGTGCTGGGTCTGCTGGGCAACGGTTTTGACGTGGACTGGGAGGGCCGCTATCTGCTGGTGGGCGGCGGCATCGGCGTACCGCCTCTGCGGGGCTGCGCCCAGTGCGCCCAGGAGTCGGACGCCATTCTGGGCTTCCGCTCGGCGGACAAGACCCTGCTCATCGACGAGTTCCGGGCCGAGTGCGGCTCGGTGCAGATTGCCACGGACGACGGTTCCCTGGGTTACCACGGCTTTGTGGACGCGCTGGTGCGCAAGACCCTGGAGCAGGACAGGGACTACACCGCCGTGCTGGCCTGCGGTCCCAAGCCCATGCTGAAAAACGTGGCCAAGGTGGCCAAGGAGTTCGGGGTACCCTGTCAGGTGTCGCTGGAAGAGCGGATGGCCTGCGGTGTGGGGGCCTGTCTGGGCTGCGCCACCCCCATGGCCGACGGTACCATGAAGCATGTCTGCAAAGACGGCCCGGTGTTCCGGGCGGAGGAGGTAGACTGGAATGCCTAAGAACATCAAGCTCATTCCTCTGGACCGGCGTCCGCCGGCGCCTCCCGCCGCCGACCGGTCCCAGGTGGACCTGTCCGTCAATCTAGCGGGTATGGAGATGAAAAACCCTATCGTGGTGGCCTCGGGCACCTTTGGCTTTGGCCATGAGTACGGCGAATTTTACGATCTCTCCGAGCTGGGCGGCATCTGCGCCAAGGGCCTGACCCTCCACCGGAGGGAGGGCAACCCCGGACCCCGCATCGCCGAGACCCCCATGGGCATTCTCAACTCGGTGGGGCTCCAGAATCCGGGGGTGGACTATTTCATTGAGCACGAGCTGCCCTTCCTCCGTCAGTACGACGTGAAGGTCATCGCCAACATTTCGGGCAATACGCCGGAGGAGTACGGTGTCATGTGTGAAAAGCTGTCGGCGGCAGGGGTGGACATGATTGAGGTGAACATCTCCTGTCCCAACGTGAAGGCGGGGGGCCTTGCCTACGGCACCCGGCCGGAGCTGGCGGCGGAGGTCACCGAGGTAGCCAAGGGCCACGCGGGCAGCACGCCGGTGATGGTGAAGCTCTCTCCCAACGTCACCGACATCACCGAGATCGCCAAGGCGGTGGAGGGGGCGGGGGCCGACGCTCTGTCCCTCATCAACACCCTGCGGGGGATGCGCATTGACGTAAACACCCGCCGGCCCATTCTGAAGATGAACACCGGCGGTCTGTCCGGCCCGGCGGTGCTGCCGGTGGCGGTACGCATGGTGTGGGAGGTGGCCAACGCGGTGAAGGTGCCCATTCTGGGCATGGGCGGCGTGGCCAAGGGGGCCGACGCGGCCCAGATGCTGCTGGCCGGCGCCACGGCGGTGGCGGTGGGCACCGCCTGCTTTGACGATCCCTACGCCCCGGTGAAGGTGCGGGACGCGCTGGCCCAGCTGGCGGCGGACCAGGGCCTTGCCCGGGTGTCCGAGCTGACCGGCGGCGTTCGTCCCTGGTGAGCGAGATGAACAACAGCTATTTTGTCTCCCTGGACCTGGAGACCTGCGGGGAAAAGGTCCATGCGGCGGTGACGGACAGCATCACCGGCGAACTCATCGACCACTATGTGGTGTCCCACCCGGAGGGTGGACGGTGCGTGGTGGCGGTATATGAAAAGCACTATTACCGGGCGGGCAATCGGTTGACCCTCACGGTGATTCTGGACAATTTCACCGGCAGGACCCGGGTACACTGCATTGGCGGCGGCGGAGGAGAGGGCCTCTTCCGCTTTGACTGGGGGGCGTCGGAGTCCTTTGAGGACGTGGTCCATGACGCCCTGGCCCCCTACCGGTGCTGAACCTTTGAGACAGAGAGAGGACCATCCATGACCACACTTTACATCGTCCGCCATGCCGAGGCGGAGGGCAACATTTACCGCCGCATCCACGGCTGGTATGACTCCCTGATTACGGAAAACGGCTACCGGCAGATTGCGGCCCTGCGGGAGCGCTTTTTGGACATCCCGGTGGACGCGGTATACTCCAGCGATCTGTTCCGTACCATGACCACCGCCCGGGCGGTGTACGAGCCCAAGGGGCTGGAGCTGCACACCCGGCGGAACCTGCGGGAGATCTCCATGGGCTGCTGGGAGGACCGGACCTGGGGGGAGGTATCCCGTTTTGACACCGAATCCTACCAGCGGTACTGTGCCTGCGACCCGGCGTGGAAGAACCGGGGCGGCGAGTCCCGGGACGAGGCCAGAAAGCGGATCTACGGTGCGGTGCTGGGCCTTGCCCATGCGCATCCCGGCCAGACGGTGGCTATTTTTGCCCACGGCGACGTGATCCGCTGCCTTCAGGCGGAGGTGCTGCACATTCCCACCCCGGAGATGAAGGCGCTGCCCCACTGCGACAACACGGGGGTCACCTGTCTCCGGGTGGAGGGGGACCGGGTGGAGATGGTATTCCGCAGCGACAACAGCCATCTTTCGCCGGAGCTCTCCACCCTGGGGCGTCAGCAGTGGTGGCGCAAAAAGGGGGATGGATACGACGTAAGCTTTTGGTTTCGCCCCATGTCGGGGGAGGAGGACCGCGGGCTGTACGAGTCGCTCTATACCGGCACCTGGTCGGAGCTTTACGGGACCACGGCGGACTGTCCGGCCGCGAGTCTGGCCGACCGGGCGTTTCAGACGGCCAAGCGCTATCCGGAGACGTTGATCTGCGGGATGCTCAACGACCAGCCGGGCGGGCTTTTGCAGCTGGACCTGGAGCAGGGCGCGGAGCGGAAGGCGGGACATGTGACCTTTTTGGCGCTGCGTGCCGATCTGCGGAAAAAGGGCATTGCGCCCCAGCTGCTGGGCCAGGCCATTTCCACCTTCCGCAAGCTGGGACGGGACAAGGTGGAGCTGCTGTGCGCCCAGGCCAACGGCCCGGCCCAGCGCTTTTACAGGGCCCACGGCTTTGAAAAGGCGGCTCAGATTCCCGGCGCCCACGGTCCGCTGGACCTGTTGGAAAAATACATCGGCTACCGGCCTCGTCCGGAGCTGTCATAACCGCCGGAGCCCCGCCGAAAGGCGGGGCTTCAGGCTGTCGAGACGGTGCAGCCGTGTGAGACAGGATTACAAGTGCCTCGCAGAGTTCCGTCGTCTGCAGACGACGGAAGAATATGATGTTTGTTTTTTTCGGCGACATGTGCGTCGAAAAAAACACCGCTCAGCCCGCAAGCGTGCGAGCCAAAGCGAGTGCGACGCAGCGGGCTGCACCCCTTCTCGCACGTGCAGGCACGTGCGAGAGTGCCTGTCGATGAAATCGACAGGCAGTAAGCCCCGCAAGCCCCGCCGAAAGGCGGAGCTTTTTGGCGGGGCGGGGCTTTTTGGCGGGGAAAAGTGTAGGTTTGTCAAACATATTGGACAGTGAACTCAGAGGGAGAAAGCCAGCCCAGGGGCCTCATGGGAAAGTTGTTTGAGCGGCGGTTGTGGACAGCAAG
>NZ_JACLZC010000091.1 GCF_016901735.1 Pseudoflavonifractor phocaeensis
GACCAGGGCCAGGGCGCCCCCCTCCCGGCGGGGCTCCAGCACCAGGGAGCCGCCGTGGAGCTTGGCGATCTCATGGGCGATGTCCAGCCCCAGGCCCAGGGCGCCGCCCCGGCGCTCCAGCGGGTCGCCGGAAGAAGAGCCGCCGCTGTCCCACACGGTGAAAAGGGCCCGCTGTCCGTTGGCGGACAGGCGCAGCCCCACCGCGCCCTTCGGGCCGGCGGCGTGGAGGGCGTTGTCCATAAGGAGGAGGAGCATCCTTCTGAGGAGATGGGGGTCGCCGGAGAGCAGGCAGCCCTTGCCCTCCTGTTCATAGCGGAAGGAGACCTGGAGCTCCCGGCACACCGAGGAGAGCTGATCGGACAGCTGCTGGGTCAGCTGGAAAAGGTCCAGCGGCCGGGGACGAAACAGCGGGGCCTCGCCCCGGCGCGCCAGGTCGGCAAAATCGGCGCTGCGCATGAGGCGGAGCATCCGGTAGATACTCTGATTGGCAATGGCCAGATATTGGTCATATTTCCGATCCTGTTCCCGGATCACCGGCGTAAGCAGTTGGAGGGCGGCGGAGAGATTGCCCACCTGCTCCCGCAGCTCCTCCAGTAAGTCAGGTATCCAGTCCTTTACCTCCATATTGGTCCACGCTCCTCTCCAACCGGCGCCGAAATGTGCTTCCCTAGCATATGCAGTGGGCGCTTAGTTTTCTCACTTAATATGAGTATAGCAAATACTGGTCCGCGCAACAAGCTTAATTGTCGGCTTATGTGTTATAATGTCGGATATTGTCGAATTTGTTTTCCGGCTTTCTGTGGAATTCACAGTTTTTTTGCAAAAGCCCTCTTTTCTTTTTGGCTGACTTGGGATATAATAGGAACGCGCGAAGGTAACACACCAAGGTAACACACCAAAAACTTTGTGAAGGAGAGATTCCAATGAGCATCAAAGTTGGTATCAATGGCTTTGGCCGCATCGGCCGCATGGTTTTCCGTGCCACCGTCAATCACCCCGAGATCGAGATCGTCGGCATCAATGACCTGTGCCCCGCCGACTATCTGGCTTATATGCTGAAGTACGACACCATGCACGGCAAGTTCGCCGCCGATGTGAGCAGCGACGACAAGGGCATCGTGGTCAATGGCAAGAGCATCCCCGTTTTCGCCGAGCGCGATCCCGCCAACATCCCCTGGGGCGATCTGGGCGCTGAGTACGTCGTGGAGTCCACCGGCCTGTTCCTGACCAAGGAGAAGGCCCAGGCCCACCTGAAGGCCGGCGCCAAGAAGGTCGTCATGTCCGCTCCTTCCAAGGACGACACCCCCATGTTCGTGTGCGGCGTGAACCTGGACAAGTACACCTCCGACATGGACTTCGTGTCCAACGCCTCCTGCACCACCAACTGCCTGGCCCCCATCGCCAAGGTCCTCAACGACGCCTTCGGCATCACCGACGGCCTGATGACCACCGTTCACTCCACCACCGCCACTCAGAAGACCGTTGACGGTGTCTCCATGAAGGATTGGCGCGGCGGCCGCGCTGCTTCCGGCAACATCATCCCCTCTTCCACCGGCGCCGCCAAGGCCGTGGGCAAGGTCATCCCCGCTCTGAACGGCAAGCTGACCGGTATGTCCATGCGTGTTCCCACCCTGGACGTGTCCGTGGTCGACCTGACCGTCAACCTGGCCAAGCCCGCCACCTATGATGAGATCTGCGCCGCTATGAAGGCCGCCTCCGAGGGCGAGCTGAAGGGCGTTCTGGGCTACACCGACGAGGACGTGGTTTCCTCCGACTTCCTGGGCGACACCCGTACCTCCATCTTCGACAAGAAGGCCGGTATCGCTCTGACCGACACCTTCGTGAAGGTCGTCTCCTGGTACGACAACGAGGTCGGCTACTCCAACAAGGTCCTGGAGCTCATCGAGCACATGTACTCTGTCGACCACAAGTAAGCCTTCGCGCTGGTCTGACACTTGCGTCGAAAATCCCCGCCGGATCACTCCGGCGGGGATTTTTTTGCCTTTTGTCAATGTCTGCGGCCCTGTACAAAGGGGAGCAGATGGCGGTCAATGAGCTTTAAGAGGGCCAATACGCTCTGGTAATCGCTGCGGGGGCTGCCGTCCAGCCAGTCCACAAAGCCCTGCCAGGTGGTGTTGCGGCGGGTGATGACATAGAGCTCGAAGGTGGTGACCTGACCGGCTGCTTCCGCCACCGCTTCGGGAGCCATCCCCTCCGCCAGGCTGGGAGCCAGCGGCAGGTCCATGGGCTCCCAGCCGTCGCCAAAGGTCCGCTTGCGCTCAAAGGCCTGGGGGAAATTCTGCCGGTCGAAGATCTCCTCCAGCTGGAGCAGCAGGTCGCCTACGTCGGAAAAGGTGAGGGGGGCGGTCAGCCGGCGGCTGAATACCCGCCCCTGGATGCTGCCCACCCGGCACTCATCCACACAGATGCGCAGGACCGCGTCATAGTGATTGATTTTCGCGGGCACGGATACACCCCCTTATACGCCGGCCGAGAGCCGCCGCTCCATCCACTCGCTGTTGATGCTGTGCCGCAGGGCCTCGGTGGCGGAGATGCGCTTACTCTGGACCAGGCGCAGCAGGCTCTGGTCCATGCTGACCATGCCCTCGGCGGCGCTCTGGGAGATGACGTTGTCGATCTGGTAGGCTTTGGACTCCCGGATCATGTTGCGAATGGCGTTGTTGACGCTCATGACCTCAAAGGCGGGCACCAGGGAGCCGTCCCCGGTGGGGATGAGCTGCTGGGAGACCACGCCCTCCAGCACCATGGACAGCTGGGTGCGGATCTGCTGCTGCTGTTCGGAGGGGAAGGAGTCCACGATGCGGTCGATGGTGCTGGACGCCCCCACGGTGTGAAGGGTGGAGATGACCAGGTGTCCGGTCTCGGCGGCGGTGACGGCGGCCCGGATGGTGTCGGCGTCCCGCATCTCGCCCAGCAGGATGATATCGGGGGCCTCCCGGAGGGCGGCCCGGAGGGCGGTGTCATAGGAGGCGGTGTCGGTGGACAGCTCCCGCTGGGTGACCACGCTCATCTTGTGGTGATGGAGGTACTCGATGGGGTCCTCAATGGTGATGATGTGGCTGTTGCGGGTGGAGTTGATCTGGTCCACCAGACAGGCCAGGGTGGTGGTCTTGCCGCTGCCCGCCGGGCCGGTGATGAGCACCATGCCTCTGGTGCGGTTGGCAAAGGCCATGACGTTGTCGGGGATGCCCAGGGCTTTGCGGTCTGGGAGGGAAAAGGAGACCACGCGGATGACCAGTCCCAGAGAGCCCCGCTGCTTGAAGGCGTTGATGCGGAAGCGGGAGAGGCCGGGGATGGAGACCGAGAAGTCGTCGTCGCCGCAGGCGGTGAGACGGCTGAAATCCCGGTTGTCCGCCAGGCGGTAGAGCTCCTCCACCAGGGTGCGGATGTCGTCCGGCAGCAGGCGCTGGCCCTCCCGCTGGATGAGGCCGTTGATTTTGAAGCCGGCGGGCATACCGGCGATAATCAACACGTCGGAGGCCTCGTCGGCAACGGCGCGGCGCAGAATCTCTTCAATGGTCATGGCGTATCTTCTCCTTCCTGGAAGCCCTGAAAGAGCTGAGGTGTATCGGCGATCTCTTCCTCCGCCGGCTCGTCGGTGACGGTGGTCCAGGCGCCGATGACAGGCGCGCCGGTCTCGTCCCGGAAAAAGCGGATGTGGAGATGCTGATTGTCGGTCATGGGAATGTCCTGCTCCAGCTCGGCTGCCTGACCGGCGGAAAAATCGGCCCACAGCCGGGCGGCCTGGGCGTCGGCGGAATAGTAGGCGGACACCGTGTCGGCGTTGATCTGAGAGAGGGCCAGATCCGCCCGGGCGCTGGACAGGGTCAGGGCGGCAAAGATGGACAGGGTGAGCACCAGCAGCACGGTAAAGATGGTGATGATGCCGATGCCCATGGGAGAGGTCATCTGGGTTTGCTCTTTCACGGTTCGGTCACCTCCTGGGGCCAGGCCACCGTGAGGGTGTAAATGGTCTCCCCCTCATAGGCCACCTGGATCTCCCCCTCCACCAGGCCGTCCCGGCTGGTGAGCTGGGGGGTAAGGGTATAACCCTCCGGCGGCTGAGGACAGGCGTCCTCCTGCCCGGCCCGGAGGGCTTCGGCGGCGCTCTGGGCCAGGTAGACCGCCTGGGTCAGACGGGTGCTCTCCTGGCTCATGGCGCGGGCGTGGAGCAGCAGCCCCACACACACCGCCGCGCAAAGGGTAAAGCTGAACAGGCTGAAGATCAGCTCCAGCAAAAAGAGATTGGACCGTTTGGCCCCCTTCATGCCGCCACCTCCCCGGTCACATCCACCCCGCAGCGGGGCATGAGGCTGGTGGCGTACTGGCTGCCGTCCTGGGTGAGGGTGATGGTCAGCAGACCGTCGGACACGGTGAAGGACAAAGCGTCCACCGGCAGCACGGCGTCCCCGTCAGCGGCGGTGAGGCCGGAGCCGGACTGGGTGTAGAGGGTGCAAAGCTGCCCGTCGTAGACGTAGAGGAGGGTCACATAGTCCCCCTCGGAGAGGGCCAGGGCCTCCGTTCCGTCGAATCGGCCCACCAGGACCTGCCCGTCCTCCAAGTCGGCGCAGCGGCGGACCTGGTTGACCACGTAGGACAGGGCGGTGCGCTGGCCGTAATTCTCGTCAGAGGCGGCCACAACCCCCCGGTAGACGCTGCTGCCCATCAGGGTGACGCCCATGGCCAGCAGGAAAAAGAGGGCGCACAGGGCCGCCACCAGCGCGCCGCGCAGGGGGGAGACCCATTTGGCTCCATTCATTCAGGCTCACTCCTTCCAAGGCCGTCAGGGCGTGGGCGCTTCCACATCGGACAGGGCCAAGACGGTGATATCGGGCATCAGGTTGGAGGCCAGATATTGATAATCTACAAAATACCGGTCCTCGTCCACCTGGACGCCGTAGGTGGTTTTCAGATAGTCCAGATTGGGGGGATACATCCCCTCCAGCGCGTAGCACTGGACGGCTGCCCGGCGGATGGAGGCCTCGGTCATGGCCAGACCCTCCTGGTCCGCCTGTCCGCCCAGACCGCCCGCCGCCAGCGCCAGCGCCGCCGGCAGCACCGCCAGCATCAGCACGATCATCAGAACCCGGCGGATCAACGGATGATTACGCATAGGCACCTCCTGTCTCCGCCGCTCAGCCGCCGATGGCGGAGAGCACGCCCAGCAGAGGGAGCATCACCGACAGCAGCACCAGCCCCACCGCCAGACACAGCACGATGACCAGCGTATACTCAAACCGGCCCAGCAGAGCGCCCAGCTTCTCGTCGGCCTCGCTCTGACACCGGCGGGCCAGCTCCTCCATGGCCTGCTCCGACACGCCCGAGCGGAAGCCGGCGGACAAAAGCCCGGCCTGAAGGCCGGTAAAGAGCCCGCTCTCCTCCACCGCCTTGGGGAAGGCGGTGCCGTCCAGCATGGCCTTGCGGCAGGTGTTCAGGGCGGGGGAGAGGGCGGTGCCGTCCAGCAGATCGCACACCCGGTCCATGGCCTCGTCCAGAGCCAGGCCGCTGGAGAGCATCAGGGCCATGGCGGCGGCGAAGCGGCTCCGGTCCACCGCCTGGGAGGCGGCGGTACGGCCCATCAGGCGGCTCATGGCGGCTTGTCCCTTGCTGGTGCGGAACATCCAAAGCACCCAGGCCGCCGCCAGCACCAGCACCACGGCAAAGACCATGGCCACATATTTGCTGATGTCGCCAAACTGCATCAGGCCCTGGGCGATGGGGGACAGACTGACTCCCAGCTGCTGAAAGACCTGCTGAAAGACAGGGAGCACCCGCATCACCAGGGCCAGAAAGACCACCGCGATGAGGACCGCCATGACGGCGGGGTAGAGAATGGCCTGCCGGAGGCTGCCGCGGATGGCAGACTCCCGGCGGTAGTAGGCGGAGAGGGCGGTGAGCACCCGGTCCAGACGGCCGGCGCGCTCACCGATTTCCACCATGCGGAGAAAGTAGTTGGGGAAGCGGTCGGCCTCCCGCAGGGCCTGGGAGAGGGAGCCGCCCTCCAGCAGCACGGCATGGACCTTCTGGAGCAGCTGACGCTCCTTTCCCTCGGGCGCGTCGGCGGCCAGAATGCCCACGCTCTCCTCCGAGCCGATGCCCGCCCCCACCATCAGCGAGAGCTGATAGCAGAGGACAGACAGCTCGTCAGGCCCCATGAGGGCCTTCTTGCGTTCCTTGCGATTCATGTGCACATCTCCCTTTCCCCCCTGCGGGGCCGCGTTTTAGTAGGCGTACTTCTCGCTGTAATTGGCTTCGTTGGTGACGTACTTCTTGATGGCCATGCTGCCGTTGCTGGTGGAGACGAAGGTGGGGTCCATCAGGGTCCAGTTCTCGCCGTCGAAGTAGATGTAGTAGTCCACCCAGCCGGTGCCCTCCAGATAGACGTTGATCCAGGCGTGGTAGACGGTGCCGGCGTAGCCCACCACCAGCTTGCAGGGGATGTTCTGGGAGCGGAGCATGGAGGCCATGACGGCGGAGTAGTCAAAGCAGATGCCCTTCTTGGCGGCCAGGACCGAGTCCACCACCGGCAGATAGCCCGTGGGAGGATTGGCGGCCAGGGCGTAGTCATAGGTAAAATTCTTGGTGACCCAGTTGAAGATGGCCTCCACCTTCTTCACGTCGGTGGTGGCGTTGGCGGCGGAGACAATCTCGGCGGCCTTGGACACCACGGCGGAGGTGTCGGTGAAGTTGACGTACTGGTTGGGATAGAGGAAGGGCAGCAGCTCGTTGCGCAGCTTCATGGTGACGCTGGTGGAGTAGGCGGTGGCGTACTTGGTGCCGCTGGTGTTCTCATAGACCTTGATGGAGTAGGTGCCGTCGCCCTCGGTGAGGGGGAAGGTCTCGGCGGTGCCGGAGTTGTTGAGGTTATAGGTATAAGTAGTGCCGCCGGTCTTGGTGATCTGCACCTTGATGCGCACGTTCTTACCGCCGGTATACTTGATGCTCACCAGGCCCTCGGCCAGGTTGGTGGCGTCCACGGCGGCCTTGGAGTTGGAGTAGACGGTCACGCCGCTGCTGAGGGTGATGCGGTTGGGGATGGTCTTGGCCTGGGCGTTGATGTAGAGGGCGGTGCCCACGCCGCCGGCCACCAGGGCCAGGGCGATCACGCCGGCGATCACGCGGCTCTTCAGGGTACGAAACATGGAAGGTTCCTCCTTAAGAGTAAATAATAGATGTTAGAGTAAGATGATTTATGGTACAACAGCCGTGGTTTCCGCGGGCTGTGGGGTGGTTGCTGCAAGGCTCTGGGCCTCCTCGGCGGTACCGGCCGGGTAGGAAAAGGTCCCGTCGTTGTCCAGCACCCGGATCAGCCGGGCCTGGATGATGAGCCGGTGATCGGAGACGCCGATGGGCGTACAGGTGGTCAGGGTCAGGGTAGAGTAGCCGTGGCAGTAGATGGGGCTCCAGTCGCTGGGCTCCACCACATAGCTCTTTTCCCAGAGGTACTGATAGATGTGGGTCTCGTCGGTCAGGTAGAGGAAATCGCCGTCGGTCAGGGTGTCCAGGTAGTAGAAGGGCACGTCGTCGGTGATCTGGCCGTTGCGGACCCAGTTGCGGTGTCCGGCAATGGAGACGTTGCCGCCGGTCTCGCCGGGCAGCTGGGCGTAATCGTAGAGGCCCAGACCCTGGAGGAGGGTGTTCTCGTCGGTGCCGTCCAGCACCGGAGCGTCCACGTCCAGGCGGGGGATCTGGAGGGAGAGGGAGCCGCTTTCATAGTTTTTGCGGGCCTCGGTGACAAACAGGCTGTCCTGTGGGAGGCCGCCGTCGTCGGGCGCCAGGGTAGGGGCC
>NZ_JACLZC010000092.1 GCF_016901735.1 Pseudoflavonifractor phocaeensis
AAGGCAAAGCTAAAGGGCTTGCCGCCTGCAATACACAGACAGCAAGCCCTTTCGGCTGCTTAAACAATTTTTGCTTCCTAATATTGTCTAACTTTTGGGGTTCACTTCAAAAATTCTGGTCCCGCTGCTTTTTTGTGCTTTTGGGGGTTATGACCCACTGTGATGGTCAAAGCCCAGCAGGTAATACTGCACGATGGCGTATGCCCCGATGCGCCGGGTATAGTCGTTGGTTTCCAGGTGGCTGTACGCCCTGCCGGCGGCGTCGGTGTAGCCCACGAAGGTCAGCGCCGGGATCTCCCGCTGGAAGGACCAGAGGTAATCCCCCCACTGGGTCCGCTCCATGCCGGCGTACTGAAGGAGATACTGGCCCAAAAAGTTCAGGCTGGTATCGCCGGGCTGGTCGCCGGTCAGAGGGTAGTTGGCCCAGATCACATAGGGAGTGCGGAACTTGTCCAGATACTGCCCCATGGTCATGTCGGACTGGGCCACGCCGTAGGCTTTGTCCAGGAAGCCCTGCTCCAGCGCCGGGGGATGGTCGCCGAACATGAGGATGATGGTGGGCTCGCTCTGCCGGGAGAAGTAGTCCACCAGAATCGCAAAGGCCCGGTCGCTCTCGTTGACCAGAGTGAGGTACTGCTCGGCCATGGGATATTCCCCGGGGCAGTCGGTGAGCTGCACCTGGGTGGGATAGTCCGGGTCGGTGTAGCCCCCATGGTTCTGGATGGTCACGTTGAAGAGAAAGAGCCGCTCCTCCGGGTCCTTGTGCTCAAATTCCCACAGAATCTGCTGATAGTTGCACGCGTCGCTGACATAGCCCCCGTGGGCGGTCTCCAGAGGGACGTCAAAGTCGTCCACGCACTTGAAATCGTCAAAGCCCAGCAGGGGATAGGCCTGGTCCCGCTGCCAGGAGGTCCGCTCGCCCGGATGGATGGCCAGGGTGCGGTAGCCCTGCTGCTGGAAGAGGGAGGCCAGGGAGTCGGTGGGGGAGAGGACGTACTGCTGATAGGGGATGCTGCCCGAGGGGAGAAAGGCCATAGAGAATCCGGTTAAAAACTCAAATTCACTGGCACTGGTGCCGGCGCCGAATACCGAGGTATAGCTGTGGCCCCGGACGGCTCCTTCCAGCCCGTCGATGTAGTCCGAGACCGATTCGGTCAGGGACAGGTTGCCGAACTCCTCAAAATCCGCCCAGGATTCGTTCATGATGGCGATGACGTTGGGGCGTTCCGCCGTGGCCTGGACGCCGGATGCGCTTTCCCCGGCGGCGGACAGGAGAGACTGGGCGGTTTCGGCGCTGTATCCCTCCGGCTCCTCCACCGACAAAAACTGGGTGTTGCACAAAAACTCCGCCAGCACGCCGCCGGTCCGGTAGGCGCCGGCGTGGTCCCATACGTCGGTCTTGACCCCGGCCTTTTCCAGAGATTTGGGGGAGAGGGCGAAGAGGATGCACCATACCCCGGCCAGCAGCAGAAGGGCGCGGACCGCCACGGCGCCCCCGCTGGCGGGACGAAGCCGTCCGCCCGGCGCCCAGCGAAGGAGAAAGACGGCCAGCGCCACGAGCAGAACGGCGGCGGCCACCATCACCGGCGTGGGGGTCAGGTCGTAGCTGCCCGCCACCGCCGTGGCGGTGCCCAGGGCGGTCAGGTCCCAGGGGAGGACCGGATTGCCCCGGAAGAGGACTACAAAATAGTTTGCCGCGCCCCAGAGGACGGCGGCGGCGTGGAGGATCACCGCGCACAGGGACTCCTTGGCGGTGAGGGCGCACAGGGGGAAGAAGAGGGCGGCGCAGCAGAGATAGTTGGCGGCGGTCACCCCCAGCGGGTAGAGGAGTTCCCCTCCATAGACCAGCTGCGTGAGGAAGAAGGCGGTCAGCGGAGAGAGAAACAGGACCAATCCCCGCCGCAGGCCCTGTCTGGAAAATAGGGTGGTATTCATAGCGTGGGTCAACCTCTTGTTTTTTTGAAATTCTGATTTGCGGCTCCCTATTATAACCGAATTGGGTCGAAAGGTCAAAAGAAAAAAAGCACATATCCTCCTTCGACGGATTTTCCACAGAGGAGCTGGTAGACTGTGGAAAACAGGAAGAGGAGGGAGCATACATGTCCGTGACCTGCACAGGGGGAGACCGGGTTTTCACCGCGTCGGTCAGCGGAGAGGTGGACCATCACCGGGCCAGGCGCATCATGGAGGAGCTGGAACAGGCCATCGACGGCGGCGCGCCCCGGCAATTCACGCTGGATCTGTCGGAGGTGACCTTTATGGACAGCTCCGGCATCGCGGTGGTGCTGCGGGTTTACAGGCGCGTCCGGGCGCTGGGCGGGGAGATGATCGTGGCACATCCGCCGGCACAGGCGGCCAAGGTGCTCAAGGCCGCCGGCATCGACCGGCTGATCCGTTTTTTGGAATAACGTCCACGGAGGAGTACATATGAAAAAGACACCCATCAACGAAGCGGAGCTGACCTTTTTGAGCCGTTCGGCCAACGAGGGCTTTGCCCGGACGGCGGCGGCCTGCTTTGCCGCCCAGCTGGACCCCACCCTGGAGGAGGTCAACGACATCAAGACCGCCGTCAGCGAGGCGGTGACCAACGCCATCGTCCACGCCTACCCCGACCGGCTGGGAAAGGTCCTGCTCCGGCTGCGGCTCTATGAGGACCAGACCCTGGAGATCCAGGTGCGGGACTGGGGGGTGGGCATCGCCGATGTGGAAAAAGCCCGCACCCCCCTCTTTACCACCGGCAGCGAGGAGCGCTCCGGTATGGGCTTTACCATCATGGAGAGCTTTATGGACCAGGTGCGGGTGCGCTCCGCGCCGGGAAAGGGCACGACGGTGGTGCTGCGCCGCACGCTGGCCCGGCGGACCGGGTACCGGCCGTGAGCGTGGCCGACACCCCCGAGCTGCTGGAGGAGGCCAGACAGGGGGACAACCGGGCCTGCGAGCGGATTTTGGAGGAAAACGCCGGGCTGATCTGGGGCATCGTCCGCCGGTACTACGGCCGGGGGGTGGACCCGGAGGACCTCTACCAGCTGGGCTGCCTGGGCTTTTTGAAGGCGGTGCGGGGCTTTGATCCCGCCTTCGGCTGTCAGTTTTCCACCTACGCCGTGCCCAAGATCGCCGGGGAGATCCGCCGCTTTCTGCGGGATGACGGCACGGTAAAGGTGAGCCGCGGCCTGAAGGAGCGGGGGACGGCGGTGCGTATGGCCCGGGACAAGCTCAGCCATACCCTGGGCCGGGAGCCCACCCTGTCGGAGCTGGCGGGAGAGACGGGGCTTTCACCGGAGGACATCGCCGCGGCCGAGGAGGCGGTGCTGCCGGTGGCCTCTCTCCAGACCGAGACCGGGGAGGGACTGACGCTGGAAAACGCCCTGGGGGGAGAGGGCTTTGAGGAGGAGCTGGTGGAGCGGGAGGCCCTTCGGGGGGCGGTGTCCGCGCTGCCGGAGCGGGAGCGAAAGGTGATCCTGCTGCGCTATTACCGGGGCTTCACCCAGGAGCGGTGCGCCCGGGCGCTGGGGGTCAGTCAGGTGCAGGTCTCCCGCATCGAACGGAGGGCGGTGGACCATTTAAGGGGATATTTAACAGGGGAATAGTGAAAAACGGGATTTTCCGCTATAAATTCTGAGGTTGGGAACAAATGAGGTTGCTTTTTCGTCCAAGAGGAGGTAGAATGGGCAACAATCCCAACACAGAATTGCGAGGTGCATCAATGAGCCAGATCCTTTACATCGTGGTCCCCTGCTACAATGAAGAGGCCGTTCTCCACGAAACCGCCCGGCGGTTGAAGGACAAGCTTCGGTCGCTGGAGGAAAAGAAGGTTATTTCACCCGAAAGCCGGGTGCTGTTTGTCAATGACGGCTCCAAAGACAAGACCTGGGAGATCATCGCCCAGCTCCACCGGGAGGACCCGGTTTTTTCCGGCGTGAATCTATCCCGCAACCGGGGCCACCAGAACGCCCTGCTGGCCGGTCTCATGACCGCAAAGGACCGGTGCGACATGGCCATCTCCATGGACGCCGATTTGCAGGACGACGTGGACGCGGTGGACGCCATGGTGGAGGAGTACCGCGGCGGCTGCGATATCGTCTACGGCGTCCGCTCCTCCCGGAAAAAGGACACCTTTTTCAAGCGCTTTACCGCCGAGGGCTTTTACCGCCTGATGAACTTTTTGGGGGCGGAGACCGTATTTAACCACGCCGATTACCGGCTCATGTCCAAACGGGCCCTGGAGGGCCTGGCCCGGTTCCGGGAGGTCAACCTCTTTTTGCGGGGCATCGTACCCATGATCGGCTACCGGACGGGGACGGTGACCTATGAGCGGGGGGAGCGCTTTGCCGGAGAGAGCAAGTATCCCCTGAAAAAGATGCTGGCCTTTGCCATGGAGGGCATCACCAGCCTGTCCACCAAGCCCATCCGCTACATCACCGGCCTGGGCTTCCTGATTTTCTTTGTCAGCCTGGTGATGCTGGTGTGGTCCATCATCCGCTGGGCGGGCGGAGACACCGTCATCGGCTGGGCCAGTGTGATCTGCTCGGTGTGGGCCATCGGCGGCCTGATCCTCCTCTCTCTGGGGGTTATCGGCGAGTACATCGGCAAGATCTATCTGGAGACCAAGGGCCGTCCCCGGTTCCTGATCAAGGAGGTGCTGGACAGCCATGAAGAAGGGTAAACTGCTGGACGCCTCGGTGTGGAAGTTTTTGCTGGTGGGGGTAGGCAATACCCTGCTGTCCATGGTTCTCATGTTCCTGCTGGAGGGACTGGGCTACTGGCCCTCCACCGCCATCGCCTATGTGGCGGGCGCGGTGCTCAGCTTTTTCCTCAACCGCCGCTTTACCTTCCACAGCCAGGAGACGCTGGGCCGGTCCGCGGTGAAGTTTGCCTTCAACGTGGTGGTCTGCTATGTGCTGGGCTATGGCATCGCCGATTGGGTGGTCCAGCCTCTGGCCGCCCTGGTGCTGACACCCATGGGCGTGTCGGAGCTGTGGCTGGAGCGGCTGATCAAGTTGACCGGCATGGGATTTTATACCATTTTAAATTATTTTGGCCAGCGTTTTTTTGCTTTTCAAAAATAAAAATAGGGGAGAAGGCAAGGCTCAGACCGGAGAGGGGCAAAAAAGGACCCGCTCCGGTCTTTTCGATTTTATCGGAACGTGCATTGACAAGTGTAAGACGATTTGATACCATAAAAAATATGTCTGAATAAGTCAAAATGGGGCGTATCGTCTCAGCCTGGCGGTAGCGTGGCAAGCGGCGTGAGCGGAAGGACGGGAATAATCAATGGCAACGATTCGAGAAATAGCAGAATACACAGGCTTTTCCGCGGCGACCATTTCGCGGGTGCTCAACAACGATCCCACCATGTCTGTGACGGACGCCACCAGAGCCACCATTCTGGAGGCGGCCAGTAAATTCCACTATAAGCCGCCGGTCAAGTCCCGGCGCTCCAAGCGCAAGGATATGCCCCACATTGCGGTGGCCGAGATGCTTTCCCCGGCGGAACAGCTCAGCGATCCGTACTATCTTTACCTGAAAAATTACGCCGCCCAGTACTGCCTGGACGCCGGGGGCGAGATCTCCTACCTGACCGAGCAGGGCGGCGTCTACCGCACCCCCAGTCAAAAGCGCATCGACGGCATTTTGGCCATCGGCAT
This sequence comes from Pseudoflavonifractor phocaeensis, assembly GCF_016901735.1. Classification (GTDB taxonomy): domain Bacteria; phylum Bacillota; class Clostridia; order Oscillospirales; family Oscillospiraceae; genus Pseudoflavonifractor_A. The sequence goes on from NZ_JACLZC010000092.1 coordinate 5,646, forward strand.
TTTTTCCGAGGAACAGGTGGAGAAGCTGAATGAGATGTGCCGGTCCATGGTATTTCTGGACTCCTCGCCGGATGAGGCCCGGTTTGACTCGGTGGTATTGAATCTCTCTCTGGGTGTGGAACAGGCGCTGGACTATCTGCTGTCCAAGGGTCACCGGCGCATCGGCTTTTTGGGTCCAAACTGCAAGCTGGATCAGAAAAAGCGTCCCGCGCCCGAGGTGCGCCGGCAGTACTTCATTCGCTACATGGAGGAGCGGGGGCTGCTGGACCCGGAGCTGGTGCTGGATACCTCGGCGGACCGGAGGGAGATGTGGGAGTCTATGCTCAACCGGGTCCAGGACGGACGGGCCATGCCCACCGCCCTGCTGTCCTACAATGAGGAGACCGCCATCAACGCCATGGGCGCCCTGCGCAAGGCGGGGCTGCGGGTGCCGGAGGATATTTCGGTCATCAGCTTCAACGACACCCCTCTCTCGGCGCTTACCGAGCCGCCGCTGACCAGCGTCAGCGCCCATTTGGAGGATATGAGCGCCTGCGCGGTGAAGATGCTCTTTGAGCGGATGAAAGACCCCCAGTCCATTCCCCGCAAGATGGTGCTGCCCGCCACGCTGGTGGAGCGGGGAAGCGTCATTCCCTGCCCCGTCGGAGAAGAATAAGCGAAGAATAAAAAATGGGAAGGTACCCTGGGGTGCCTTCCCATTTTGACTTTTGATGTAAGGGTGTCGGGGATCAGAAATCCACGTCCTGATCGTAGTAGACGGCGATGAGCAGCTTCTCCATCTCCTCCTGGCTGGGCTGACGGGGGTTGGAGCCGGTGCAGGCGTCCAGAATGGCGTTGGCGGCCACGTCGGCCAGCTTGTCCTTGAACTCCTGCTCGTCGATGATGCTCTTGTCGGCGATCACGCCGCCCTCGCCGTAGTTCTGGATGGACAGGGGGATATTGAGCTGACGGTTCATCTCCCGCAGCTCGGCCACCAGCGCGGCCACCAGCTCGGCGGTGGTCTCGCCCTTCAGGCCCAGGAAGCGGGCGATGTCGGCATAGCGCTCGGCAGCCTCGGGCACCTTGGCGTTGTACTGGATGACCTTGGGCAGGTACATGGCGTTGGCGGCGCCGTGGATGATGTGACCGCCGGTGAAGGCGGCGCCGGTCTTGTGGGCCATGGAGTGGACGATGCCCAGCAGGGCGTTGGTGAAGGACATACCGGCCAGGCACTGGGCGTTGTGCATCCGGTCCCGGGCCTCCATGTCGCCGTCATAGGATTTCTTCAGATCGTTGTGGATCATCTTGATGGCGTGGAGGGAGAGGGGATCGGTGTAATCGCAGTGCAGGGTGGACACATAGGCCTCGATGGCGTGGGTCATGGCGTCCATACCGGTGTGAGCGGTGAGCTTGGGGGGCATCTTCTCGGCCAGGTCGGCGTCCACGATGGCCACGTCGGGGGTGATGTTGAAGTCCGCCAGGGGGTATTTAATGCCCTTCTGGTAGTCGGTGATGACGGCGAAGGCGGTGACCTCGGTGGCGGTGCCGGAGGTGGAGGGAATGGCGCAGAAGTGAGCCTTGGTGCGCAGCGTGGGGAAGCTAAAGGGAGTGATGAGCTGCTCAAAGGTGCAGTCGGGATACTCATAGAAGGCCCACATGGCCTTGGCGGCGTCGATGGGAGAGCCGCCGCCCATGGCGACGATCCAGTCGGGCTGGAACTGCCGCATTGCCTCGGCGCCCTTCATCACGGTCTCCACGGAGGGGTCGGGCTCCACGCCCTCGAAGAGCTGGACTTCCATGCCGGCTTCCTTCAGGTATTCCACGGCGCGGTCCACAAAGCCGAAGCGCTTCATGCTGCCGCCGCCCACCACCAGGATGGCGCGCTTGCCGGTCAGATGCTTCAGTTCTTCCAGAGAGCCCTTGCCATGATACAGGTCACGAGGCAGAGTAAAACGTCCCATAATAATACATCCTCCTAACATCAGATAGATACGAACCGGAGGCGGGGCCTCAGACGCCCCGTCATTCTCTTTGTTAATTTTATCACATATCGACCTGAAACGCAAAGGAAGTTTATACGCTCTGGCTGGAAATATTTGACCTATCCCCGGAGGAGCAGCAGCCGCTCCGGCGGCACATGGAGGGAGACGGGCTGACCGGCGGCGAGAGGGGGGAGGGA
>NZ_JACLZC010000093.1 GCF_016901735.1 Pseudoflavonifractor phocaeensis
ATGAAGGATATGGCCCCCTCTCGTCAAGTTGTTGTGTCGCAACTCAACTTTAACCGATGAGGCCCTATCCTTCATCCTTTTTTATTCAACTGTCCAACATGTATTGTACGCCTACAATTGGATTGCACTGCGAAAAAATCGTTGACTTGAACATCTCTGGGGCTTATGCTATACTTGTTTCTGTATGAATCTGCTTGCTGATGCTGGCAGTATCCATGCAGGCTTTACTCTTCCTGGGGCTGTTGCCTTTCAAAGCAATGTAGCCATTCATTGTGCCAATTTTAAGCCATCTTCGAGCCAATTCTGAGCCACTACAACTTTTTACAACTTTCCCACAACTTTTGCTCAAAACCAAACGGCGCAGGAAGGCATGAAATGGAATCAAAGCTGTATGAAGAATGTCATGAAGGTGGCGGTTTTATGGTACAACAGGCTATGTTGAAACAAGATGAAACGGTCAGAACTCAAATCCCGACCATGAAGCCGCTGGACTAAAATTCCGCAATATCTTGTGACTGAAAAAGACGGATGACGCAAGATGCGGCGGAATGGGCTTACAGCTACAACTTTTTTACAACTTTTGCTTGAAACCAGACGGCTCCAGACGGGCCAAAAGGAAGGGCAAATCCGCGTTTGAGATGCGGATTTGCCCTTTTTTCTATTTTTCACATCAGCGCTCAATTGCCTTTGCTGACGTCTGCTGGTGGAACATATCCGCGCACTGGAAGGAGGTCCCATGTTTCTTGGGAACACTGGGAAACGGGCTGGTGTTATAATCAATTTAGTTAATTAGTTAAAATATATAAACCCAGCACGGAAATCCGTGGAATATCACATGTTTTCACCAGTTCCAACACGGGAAAAAGGAGGAGTGCAGAATGAAAAAGTTATGCAAGCGAGGAGTGCCGTTGATCCTGGCCGCAGTGCTGCTGCTGGGGAGTCCGGGCATACCAGCGGCCGCAGCGGCGGCGGCGAGGGATCTGGGGGCGCTGTACGCGGCCACCGCCACCACCGTCTACACATCGGATGACGGGACGTATACCATGGAATTTAACAACGGGACCATCACCAAATTTACGGCGTTGGAGGGCTTTGACGGTGATCTGGTCATTCCGGAGATCATCGACAGCCAAGCGGTGACCGCCATCAAGGAAGCCGCATTTTCGAGGGCAGCGAGCCTGCGTTCCGTGCATATCCCGGAGAGTGTCACCAGCATCGGAAAAAACGCATTTCTCCTGTGTGACCAGCTGACCGCCGTCACCGGCGGACAGGGGGTGACCACCCTCGGGGATTCCGCCTTTGAGAACTGCTACGCGCTGAGCAGCGTGCCGGAATTTACAAAGCTGACCCAGATGGGCACGGATGTCTTTGAAGGGACGGCGCTGACCTCCTTTGTCGTTCCCCAAGGTCTTACCGTGATTCCGGCGGATACGTTCCGGGATGTGAGTGAACTGGAGACCGTCACCTTCCGGGGAGCGGTTACGGCGATCCAGCGCTTTGCCTTTTCCTCTTCCGGCCTGACCAGCATTGCAATTCCGGATACCGTAACGGTCCTGGAGAACGACGTATTCAGCAACTGCAAGAGTCTGGCCAGCGTGCAGCTGCCCTCCGGTCTCACCACCATGGGAGTGAAGTGCTTTTCGAACTGCCGTGCGCTGACGGAAATCCAGGTTCCAGCTGGGCTCACGACCCTTCCCCAGGAGACCTTCTCCAGCTGCGTTAATCTGACGTCCGTGACGCTGCCGGACAGCATTGAGACCATAGGGCTGCAAGCTTTTTCGTACTGTTCTTCCCTGACGGAAATTAAGCTGCCCCGAAATCTGACCAGCTTGCAGTATCAGGCCTTTATGTACTGTACCGCGCTGAAAGAGATCGACCTGCCGGAGGGCATTACAGTCATTGAGAGCAATACCTTCAAAGGCTGCAACGCACTGGAACGGGTAAGCATCCCCTCCACCGTGACGGAGATCCAGGACTACGCCTTTTTCCAATGCACGGCGCTGGACGATGTGGTTCTCCCGCAGGGGCTGGAGATCCTGGGGGATTGCGCCTTTGAGCAATGCGAATCTGTGCGTGCGATCACCGTTCCTGCCGGAGTTCGGGAGATCGGCAGATTTGCCTTTCTCAGCTGTCACAGCCTGACTTCTGTCACCCTGCCGGAAGGGCTGACTCTGCTGGGGATATCCATGTTCGCGCAATGTGAGAATCTAAAGCAGATCACAATTCCGTCCACCGTGACCGCGATTCCCAACAAGACATTTGATAAGTGTACCGCGCTGGAAGCCGTTGAGCTCCCGGAGAGCGTCAAGAGCATCGACTACGGGGCGTTTTCTGCTTGCTCCGCCTTGCATTCGGTTACGATCTACGGGATGAATGTGGAGATCAACAGCGGGGCGTTCAATGGTACACCCTCCTCTCTGGTGCTGTATTGCTACCCCGACAGCACCGCCGAGCAGTTTGCCAAGGACCACGGCATCACCTTTGCGTATATTGGCGCCCAGACCGAGACCTACACCCTGACCGCCCAGGTCCTGGACCCGGAGGGACAGGAAGTGGAGAGCGGCTTTGCCGTCCACTGGTACGGGGAGGACGGGATCACCGCCGCCGGCAACGGGACCACGCTGTCCGGCGTGCAGACCGGCGCGGTCTATGTGTGCGAGGCGGTGCTGGAGGATGCCCTGTCCGGACAGTATGAAACGCCTCAGCGGCAGACCGTCACTGTGGGGGAGGCGGACCAGACCGTCACCTTCCAATTGACTGCCAGGGAAGTGATCCCCCAGATCACCGTCGCCGGGCAGGTGACCGACCAGGCGGGACTTCCCCTGGCCGGCGCGGCGGTCACCCTGACCAATCCGGAGGGGGATGCACTGACCTCGGCGCTGACGGATGAGGACGGCGGCTTTACCCTGACGGATGTGCCCGCCCAAACCGCCCGCCTGCGGATTGCCCTGGAGGGCTATTACAGCAAAAACCTTTCCCTCTTCCTGAAGGATGCGGCAGAGAGCGGAAGCTGCGCCGTCGGTTCTGTGGCGCTGTATGAGACGGTGTCCGACCGCATCACTCTGACCGTGACCCGGCAGTACGCCGCCGCGGCGGGGGAGACGCCCCGCACCGAGACACTGGCCGCCTTGGGCGGCCTGACGGTCTCTCTGTCCTCCGATGACAGCGTGATCGACCCGGCACAATACGAGGTGCAGGGGAATGCGGTGATCTTCCGGCCCGGCGCGGTGCAGGCAAACCAGTCCATCACCGTGACCCTCTCCGCCTCCGACGGCGGGAGCGCGGCGACATCGGTCACCCTGGATGCTGGCCGCATGGCCGGTGCGGAGCTGACCCTGGTGGAGCCGGGCGGCTTCCGCCTGGGCACGACTACGCTTCCGGGGCAGTCCAACGTGTTGGTCTTTGACCAAAACGGGATGTTCCGGACGGTCTATACCGCCCGTACCGGCCTGGAGAGCGAACCCATGGCGGCGGGCCGCTATACGTTGGTTTTCCTCCAGAATACCCCCATGCTCCAGAACGTCCCGGATTTGAGTATGCTGGACCAGCTGGGCCTGGAGCAGGGGACGGACTACATCCGGACCGAGGTGACCGTTGCCGACGGCGTGCGCACGGTTGTGGATGACGTAACAGTGCCCGCCCTGGCGGAGGACGCCTTCTCCTATCTGGAGTCCGGCTTCCTGACGGCCAGCACCACTACCCCCGCCCAGGGAATGCAGGTCACCTTTACCGTACATGCGACCCTGAAGGAGGGCTGTCCGGCCCAGTCTTTCCAGATCTATCTGCCCGAGCAGATGGAGCTGGTGAGCGGCAGCGTCACGCTGGACAATCAGGCTACCTCTTATACCTATCAAGACAGCGTGCTGACCGTGTCCGTCCCGGATAAAACGACGGCTGCCGTCCGCTTCAGCGCGGGAGCCGCGGGCATGGGGACCGGGAAGGTCACCGCCTATGCGCGCCTCGCCACCGGGGCCCTCCAGCCCCTGGGGGCGGCCGCGCTGACGGTATCTCCACTAAAGCTGGTCCTGCCGGAGCGCACCTCTATGGAGGAGATCGTAGCCACGGGCAAGGCCGTGGCAAACAGCACCGTGCTCCTCTATGACAACGGTATGCAGGTGGCCCAAACCACCGCCAACGCGGCGGGCACCTGGACCTGCACCGTGCCGCTGTCCGGGCCGCTTTACGATTACTCCTATCACTTTATCCAGGCCGAGGTGCGCCAGAAGGATATGGCGCCCGTCCGCTCCGAGGAGAGCCTGGTCATCTATGACGAGACGGCTCCCGTCCTGACTACCGTTACCATGGTCAATCCCAACCATCTCACCGGGGAATCGGTGACGGTGCTGGACTTTGTGAACCATGCGTCGGCGATCCCTTCCTATTACTACTGGCCGGGCCACATGGACTACACCTTTGAGGTGAAGTTCAACCAGAATGCGGACACCCTGGAGGAAGTGACCGTGGTCGCTGTGGGCGGCAATGGCGAGACGGTGCGCATCCCCACCAGCTATGACGCGGAGCGCGACGCCTGGGTGGCCGCCTACGGCGGCTTTACCGAGGCAAATACCCCGGTGTCCCTGGGCGTGGAGTACCAGGGGCCGGAGAGCGCGGTCCCCTTCAGCGAAGCGCGCATCCTGGACAGCGCCGCCGAGTATGTGGAGAGCGGCCGGCCCATCGAGGACGTGTTCAGCGAGGCGGTGGCCGACGAGGAGAGCCTCCCCTTTGCCTACACCGCCGACAGCGATGAGGAGGGCAACATCACCCTCTCCCTGACGGAAAAAGAAAAAGCGGGGAACGACACGGTGGTCACCGTGGAGCTTGCGGAGGAAGCGGACGCCCGGGATCGGGACGCCCTGCTGGAGGACGGCTTTACTCCCTTTACCGCCACCAATACCCTCTACGCCAAGACGGAGATCACCTCCGACGCCTACGCGGTGACGGTGACCGACATCTTTGTGGACACCGAGGCCCAGATTCGCATCACCCAGACCAGCCGCTACAACGTGGAGGCCCCGGCGGAGACCCGGGCGGGGATCGAGACGCCCGCCACGGAGTTTGAGCAGCAGATGGAGCGCATCGCGGAGGCCTCCGGCATCCTGGGCATTGAAAACCTTTTGAATGGGGAGGGAGGCGGCTCTCTCACCATCAGTTCGGGGAGCTGGGAGACCCACAATAAGGGAACGGTGGAGACCAAGCGGGCCGAGATCGACCGGGTGCGGGATCTGCTGGAGGAGACCTGTGAGGACGGCACCCGGAGGGTGGACGCCGCCTTCTATCAGGAGGCCAGCGCCGCCCTGGACAAGCTCTGGCAGGAGGCCGGGATCTGGACGGCCAGCAGCATGCAGGTCTTTGAAAAGATGGAAAACGTGCAGTATTCCACCCTGATGCTCAAGATCCTGGTAGAGTCCCTGGGCCTGACCACCAAGCTGGACCAGAAGGAGAATTACGACAAGGTGCAGGGCATTCTCCGGCGCATCAACGAGTATACCGACCTGCGGGATCAGTGGAACTATCTCCGCATTGCCACCAACAAAATGGGCAACAACTCCGGCGCGGAGTGGCTCAACAATTTCCAGTGGCAGAACGACGGCTTCCAGGTGACTTACTTCCGCTATGACGGCAACCCCGACAACCTGGAGGGGGTCACCGACGAGGAGCGGGATTGGCTGTACCGCACGCTGGAGAGCCAGGGACTGGAGGCCTGCCTCTATGTCCAGTTCAGCAACGTCAATTACTCTGGCTCCGGTTCCGGCGGCGGGCGGAGCCGCAGTCTGGACACCCTGGAGCAGATCGAAGAGGAGATCAAAAAGCACCAGAAGGACTGCGATGAGCCCAAACCGGACCCCGATCCCAAGCCGAACGGCAACGGGGACTCCGGTAAAGAAGAGCGGGAGCTGCGGCCCATCTTCGACCCCTCCGGCTATGTGTACGAGGCGGTGCCCTCCAACCGTCTGGAAGGCGTGACGGCCACCGTGTACTACCAGAACGAGAGCGGCGGCGAGGTCCAGTGGGACGCCGCCGACTACGACCAGATCAATCCCCAGATCACCCAGGCTGACGGGGCTTATGCCTGGTTCGTCCCTACGGGCCAGTGGAAGGTGCGTTTTGCCAAGGACGGATACCTGCCCGCCGACAGCAGCGGCGTGTCCGCCGCCGTTGGGAATACCCAGAACGAGGGCTGGCTCCCGGTGCCGCCGCCCCAGTTCGAGGTGAACGTGGCCATGGTGTCCGCCGCCGCGCCCGACGTGGAGCGTGTTGTGGCTTACACCGACCGCATCGAGGTGACTTTCAGCCAGTACATGGACATCGAAAGCGTAACGGACGCCATTTCCTTGGCCCGGGACGGGGAGAACCTCTCTGTTGCCGTGGAAGCCCTGGACGCCGAGTACGATCTGGAGGGGAACCATCTGTACGCCACCCGGTTCGCCGCGACCCCGGCAGACGGAGATTGCACCGGGACACTGACCATTTCCGTGCAGGCGAAAAACTACGCCAACAAGGCCATGACGGAGGCATATACCACAACCCTGACCGCCCCGGTCCAGCGGCCTACCGCCATCACGGCGGGGGACTGCTCCCTGGTCCTTCATGAGGAGGGCGCCCTGTCCCTCGCCCTTGTGGGCGGCGCGGCAGGGACCACCCTGACGGTGGAGAGCCTGATGCCCAGTCTGCTGACCGTCTCCGGGCAGAGCGTGACCACCGGCGCGGACGGAACAGCCGCCGTTTTCCTCACCGGCAATCTGCCCGGTGTGGGACAGATTCGGGTCACCGAGCCCCTCTCCGGGCTCTCCGAGACCTTTGACGTGACCATCGTCATGACCGAGGCGGACCTGCCGGAGGAGGTCAAGCCCGAGCCGGTGACTGCGGCGCTGAGCGACGGCGCCGCAGTCACCACCGGCATGACGGTGGAGCAGGGAGCCAGGATCACCCTGTCCACCGCCACCGAGGGGGCGACGATCCGGTACACCCTCAACGACACCTGCCCCTGCACAGAGGAAGCCCTCACCTACACCGGTCCCATTTCCATCACGGAGGACACAGTGCTCCGGGCCGCCGCCTGCAAGGACGGCGTGTACAGCGACACCATCCGGCTGGAGCTGACCGTAAAGACCGGGCAGCCCGGCGGAGGCGGTTCCTCCACTGGCGGCGGGGGCGGCGGAAGCGTGGATATCGGCGAGGATGACACCCCGCTGGAGTCCGCGCCCAACGATATTTTTACCGAAATTACCGGCCACGGAACCATCAAGGTTACGCCCGACCATGCCGGCACGGGAGACACCGTGACCATCACGGCGGCCCCGGATGACGGCTATGAGCTTCATACCCTCACAGTCACCGGGCAGAGCGGCGATCCGGTGGAAATCCGGCCGCTGGGCGGCGGAACATATACCTTCCTCATGCCGGAGGGAAAAGTTACGGTGGAAGCCAACTTTACGGAGGCGGCGGATTTTCCCTTCACGGATGTGGAGCCCAGCGACTATTTCTACGGTGCCGTGGCCTGGGCGGTGGAAAACGGCGTCACCTTGGGGACCTCTGAGACGGCGTTCAGCCCCGATGTGGTCTGCACCAGGGCCCAGGTGGTCACGTTTTTGTGGCGGGCTGCCGGCAGCCCCCAGCCCCGGACGGC
>NZ_JACLZC010000094.1 GCF_016901735.1 Pseudoflavonifractor phocaeensis
CCGACGTCTCCCTGACCGACGGCACCCTGTCCGGCTTCTCTGAGAGCGACGTCTGGACCGTCATCGACAACGGCGACGGCACCTGGTCCTTCTCCTACGGCGGCCAGAAGATCGGCATGGATACCCAGTATACCAGTATGCCTCTGGGCGGCGTGAACGACCAGTGGGTGCTGGAGGACGCGGGCGACGGCCTCTTCTATGTGAAGAACACCGTCCGCGGCGCCTACATGGAGTACCAGGACAGCTACGGCACCTGGAGCGCCTACCATACCATCAGCTCCGGTTCCGAGGGCCTGTTTGCTCTGGCCTTCTACCAGGTCACCGAGATCCCCGAGGAGCCCGGCGGCGACCTTACCTTCCCCGATACCTTCGTGATCTACAACGTCTCCGCCGCCGGCGTGCTGGCCGGTCAGGACGACAACCAGAGCAGCCCCTCTGTGAACAGCGCCGCCGCCACCGTGGCCGACGGCGTGGCCACCCCCGCCAACGGCGCACGGGTGTTCACCGTGGAGCAGAACGGCGAATACTACCGCTTTAAGACCAGCGACGGCTACCTCTGCTCCAACGGCACCGGCAACAACGCTTTCTACTCCGCCGAGGCCAGCGAGGAGGCCGACTGGACCCTCACCGCCTTCAACGGCGGCTACAACCTGAAGAGCCGCACCGCCAAGTATAACTCCAGCGCCCAGTATCTGGAGTACTACGGCGGCTCCTATAAGACCTACAGCCTCTACAACGACAGCGACAAGGACATCTATACCTTTAACTTCTACCCCCTGGCCGAGGGCGTCACCGTCACCGACGGCGTGGTCAACGTGCCTTCGGTGGTCTTTGGCGCGTTGTCCGACGCCTACGTGGGGCAGGACTACACCGTCACCTTTACGGTGGACAGTGTGTTCGGCGTGGCCGAACTCTCCGCCCGGTACGGCGAGACCTTCGCGGAGCTCTCCGAGGACAACGGCGTCTATTCCTTCACCATTCCCGCCGCCGACCTGACGGAGGGGACCCTCTCCATCACCGTTACGGGCGCCGACACCAAGAACGTGACCTTCTCCGGCTCCGCTGACGTGGCCGTGAAGGACGAGCCGGTCATCTCCGGCGTGTTCCCCGCCGCCAACGCCCAGACCGGCGACGACAAGCGCCCCGAGATCGGCTTTACCTTCGGCAACGCCGGTGAGAACCCCACCGTCGCCATGTCCATCAACGGCACCGCCGTCACCCCCACCGTGACCGACGGCAAGGCCAGCTACACCCCCGCCGCCGACCTGGCCGACGGCAAGACCACCGTGTCCGTCACCCTCACCCGGGCCGACGGGAAGAGCGTCTCCCGCAGCTGGTCCTTTACCATCGGCGTGGCGGAGTTCCAGCTCTACTTCGGCCAGCTCCACTCCCACACCGCCGAGTACTCCGACGGCGCGGGCACCCTCCAGGAGGGCCTGAACTATGTGGCCAACCTCCCCGAGAGCGCCAACGTGGACTTTGTGGCCTTTACCGACCACTCCAACTACTTCGACTCCAGCTCCGAGGCCAACCCCGAGGCCGCCCTCTACGACACCACCCAGATGAGTGAGCAGAGCACCCAGAAGTGGAACGCCTATAAGGGCGCGGTGGCCGCATTCAACGCCGCCCACGCCGGTGAGATCGTGGCTCTGGCGGGCTTCGAGATGACCTGGTCCGGCGGACCCGGCCACATCAACACCTTCAATACCCCCGGCATCGTCTCCCGCAACAATGCCACCCTGAACAGTAAGACCGGCGACGCGGGCCTGCAGGCCTACTATGCTCTGCTGAGCAACGCCGAACTGGTGGACTCCATCAGCCAGTTCAACCACCCGGGCACCACCTTCGGCAACTTCATCGACTTTGGCTACTATGATCCCATCATCGACACCCGCATCTATCTGGTGGAAGTGGGCAACGGTGAAGGCGCCATCGGCCAGGGCGGCTACTACCCCAGCTATGAACAGTACATCATGGCCCTGGACAAGGGCTGGCACGTGGCCCCCACCAACAACCAGGACAACCACAAGGGCAAGTGGGGCAACGCCAACGACGCCCGCAACGTGATCCTCACCGACGACTTCTCCGAGCAGGGCCTCTACGAGGCCATCCGGAACTACCGGGTTTACGCCACCGAGGATAAGAATCTGGAGATCAACTACACCCTCAACGGCCAGATGATGGGCGCGATCATCGACGAAGTCCCCGAAACCGCCGCCATCAGCGTCTCGGTCTACGACCCCGACAGCACCGACTCCATCGCCAAGGTGGAAGTGGTGGTCAACTCGGGCGCCGTGGCCTACACCTGGGACGATCCCACTGAGCTGGCCTCCGGTGAGCTCTCCTGCACCATCCCCGCCTCTTACAGCTATTACTTCATCCGCGTCACCCAGGGTGACGGCGACCTGGCGGTCACCGCTCCCGTCTGGGTGGGCGAAGTGGTGAAGCTGGGCATCTCCTCGGTGGAATGCGGCACCTCCATCCCCGTCACCGGCGAGGAACTGACCCTCTCCACCACCCTCTTCAACAGTGAAAGCAGCGACGCCACCGTCACCTCCATCACCTATACCAGCGGCGGCCAGGTCCTGTACACCGACGCCACCGGGTATGACCTGCCCGCCTCCAGCACCGCCGTGGTGGACTGGCAGTATACGCCCGACATGGCCCGGGTCATGACCGTCACCATCACCGCCGTGGTGGAGCAGGACGGCATCTCCTACACCTACTCCAAGGACATCACCCTGGACATCCTGGATGCCAGTCAGCTGGTCTACATCGGCATTGACGCCTCCCACTACAACGAATATGTGGCGGGCAACTATAAGGACTCCATGGGCAACTTCAGCAGCCTGGCCGCCGGGTACTCGGTGCGCACCGTGGAGCTCAAGACCAGTGAGGACCTGATTGCCGCCTGCGAGAATGCGGAAGGCAAGTACAAGGCCATCATCCTCACCGCGCCCTCCCGCCGCCTGGCCGACGCCCAGAACGACCCGCGCACCTATTCCCAGGCCGAGCTGGACGCTCTGACCGCCTTTAACGCTGCCGGCGGCGTCATCATCCTCAGCGGCTGGTCGGATTACTATGAGAACTACTCGGTCATCACCGGTAATCCCGACATCGTCCACATGGCCGCCACCCAGAACGCCATCCTGGAGGCGCTGGGCTCCTCCCTGCGCATCGCCGACGACACCGCCTCCGACGACGTGCTCAACGGCGGCGACTCCAACCGCCGGCTCTACCTGTCCACCTATAATTTCGACAACTTCCTCATGGACGGCGTGGAGTTTGACCCCGCAAATCCCAACGACAACTTCTACTCTCAGCTTTACAGCCACTACGGCGGCGCGACGGTTTACACCGTGGACGCCGACGGCAACCCCACCTCCGTGCTGCCGGCTACCGTCTCCCCGGTGGTCTACGGTCACGCCTCCACCTACTCCAAGGACAACGATAACGACGGCCTGGGCGGCGACAACGTGCCCACCTACGCCGTGGCGGAGGGCGACAGCCGCCTGATGGTGCTGGCCTCCGAACAGCTGGAGGGCAAGGGCCTTATCATCGTCTCCGGCGCGGCCTTCATGTCCAACTTTGAGGTCCAGTCCCAGCCTGACAGCGCCGCGGAAAAGAACTACTCCAACTACACCATCTGCGAAAATCTGGTCAGCTACCTCAACCCCGTCTCTATTACCCCCATCGCCGAAGTCCAGGCCCAGGAGCTGGAAGGCATCAAGTACACCATCGAGGGTGTGGTCACCTCCAACGCCTCCGGCTACGACAAGGACACCGCCTTCTTCGACTGTATCTACGTCCAGGACGAGACGGCCGGCGTCAACGCCTTCCCCGTGGCGGGCAACTACAAGATCGGCGACGTGGTGCGCATCACCGGCACCACCTCCTCTTACCAGGGTGAGCGTCAGATCGCCGTGACCTCCATCGAGAAGATCGGCGAGACCGACGCCCCCGCCCCCAAGGAGATCACCGCCGCGCAGCTCAACGACGGCTCTGTCCTGGGCAGCCTGGTGACCCTGAAGGGTACCGTCGTCTCCTTCCAGGAGGAGAACGGCTCCATCCAGACCATTCTGGTCCGCGACAGCGAAGGCAACATCGGCCGGGTCTTTATCGATGGCTACATCACCAGCGACAAGGAAATCGACGGTCTGGAGGTGGGCTGCGCCATCACCGCCACCGGCCTTGCCTCCTACGACAACACCTTCAACGCTCCCGAGGGTCCCTTCCCCCGTATCCGCGTCCGTGACCGGGCCGACATCGTGTGCGGCGAAGGCGGTAGCACTACCGTTATTACCGGACATGAAGGTCCCCGGCATGATGTGGAAGAAGAGCTGCCCGACGAGGATACCCCCCTGGCGCCCGGCGTGTTTACCGACCTGGACCAGGACGCCTGGTACTATGACGACGTAATGGCCGTCATCGAGGCCGAGCTCATGAACGGCGTGTCCTCCACCAGCTTTGCCCCCGAGATGACGGTGAGCCGCGCCATGGCGGCTACCATCCTCTACCGGCTCTCCGGCGAGACTTACAGCGGCTCCTCCCCCTTCCCTGACGTGGCGGAGGATACCTGGTACACCGAGGCCGTGGCCTGGGCCAACCACAAGGGCATCATTACCGGCTATGACACCGGCATCTTTGCCCCCAACGACAACGTCACCCGGGAGCAGCTGGCCGCCATGTTCTACCGCTATCAGCAGGCCATGGAGGGCGACACCGCGCAGGAGGGCGATCTGTCCGTCTTTACCGACGGCGACGCCATCAGCTCCTACGCTGTGGAGGCCATGACCTGGGCTGTGGGCGCGGGTCTCATCCAGGGCCGGTCCGACAGCCTGCTGGCGCCCGCCGGCATCACCCAGCGGTGCGAGCTGTGCGCCATTCTGGTTCGGTTTGAGGCGCTGAACGGCTGATTTCCCACCGTTTCGATTCCCGCACAACAAACGGGGAGCCACCCCCAAGGCCGGGGGTGGCTCCCCTTCTCTTTCAGACAGGAGGACAAACATGCAAGGATGGAAGGCTCCGACAAAGCGGCAGGCGGCGGCCATTGCCACGGGACTTTGCTTTTTTCTGATTTTGGTGGCAGGCGGCTTCTGCCTGCGCACTGAGAACGACACGCTGACGGCAGCCCAAAAGCGGCTCTTTGCCGTGGCGGAGGTCACCGACGTGCTGGCCGACAACGCCCAGCCGGAGGACTGGAGCGAGGGGCTGCGCCTGGGCTCCCAGACCCTGGAGCTGGAGATCCTCAGCGGCCCGTATCAGGGCGAGATTCTGGAGGGGATCAACTATCTCAGCGCCTATGCCAACGTGGACTGCAAGCTGGGGACCCGTGTCATCGTCCGTCTGGACCTGGACGACAACGGGGACCCCTATGTGGTGTCCATCCCCAACTACGACCGGGGCGGCGTACTGGCGGGTATGGTGGCGGCTTTTGCCCTGCTGCTGGTGGTTATCGGCGGCAAAAAGGGGGTCATGGCCCTGCTGGGCCTGGCCTACACCCTGGCGGGCATCTGGTTTTTGCTCATTCCCATGGTGCTGCAGGGCTTTGACCCGGTCTGGTCGGCGGTGCTCATCGCGGCGCTGACGGCGGTGGCCTCCCTGCTGATGCTCACCGGCTTTTCCCGCAAGACCCTGTGCGCCGGTCTGGGCTGCGTGTGCGGCGTGGCGGCGGCGGGTCTCTTTGCCTGGGTGGTGGGACAGATCACCCCCATCAGCGGCTTCAATATGAGCGAGGCGGAGGATCTGGTTCTCCGGGCCTATGACAGTCCTCTCTCCATCCGGGGTTTATTGATCAGCGGCATTCTGATTGCCTCCATGGGCGCGGTGATGGACGTGGCCATGTCCATCTCCTCGGCCTGCCACGAGCTCCGGACGGTAGAGCCCAATATCACGCCCGTCCAGCTCTTCCGCTCGGGCATGAACATCGGAAAAGACGCCATGGGCACCATGGCCAACACGCTGATTCTGGCCTTTGCCGGCGCGTCCTTCAACGTGCTCCTGCTCTTCCAGGTCTACGGCTATCCTCTCATCCAGATCATCAACAGCGACGCCATGGCCATTGAGCTTATCCAGAGCGTGGCCGGCTCGGTGGGGATCATCCTTACCGTCCCTCTGGTGTCTCTCCTCTCCTCGCTGCTCTTTCCCAAAAAGGTCTGAAAAGAGGCCCCGGACAGTGCAATCCTGTCCGGGGCCTCTCTCTGTTTTCCGCTCTCTTATCCGTTATTTCTCCCCGTATCCGTTGGGGTTCCGGCTCTGCCACTTCCAGGAGGTGGCGCACATTTCCTCAATGCCGTATCGGGCCGTCCAGCCCAGCTCCTCCCGGGCCTTGGAGGGGTCGGCCCAACAGGCCGCCACGTCGCCGGGCCGGCGGGGGTCCATCACGTAGGGGATGGGATGGCCGCAGGCCGCCTCGTAGGCGTGGAGCACATCCAGCACGCTGTATCCCTTTCCGGTGCCCAAATTGCACACGAACAGGCCGCAGTTCTCCGCCAGCTTCTTCAGCGCCGCCACATGGCCCTCCGCCAGATCCATCACGTGGATGTAGTCCCGCACGCCGGTGCCGTCGTGGGTGGGCCAGTCGCCGCCGAACACATGGAGGCACTCCAGTTCTCCCGCCGCCACCTTGGCGATGTAGGGCACCAGGTTATTGGGGATGCCGTTGGGGTCCTCGCCGATGAGGCCGGAGGGATGGGCGCCGATGGGGTTGAAATAGCGCAGCAGCGCCACGTTCAGGGTGGGGTCGGCGGCGCAGCAATCGGTGAGGATACGCTCCAGAAAGAGCTTGGTACAGCCGTAGGGGTTGGTAGCCGAGCAGGGGGCGTCCTCCCGGATGGGCACCGTCTCCGGGTCGCCGTACACGGTGGCCGAGGAGGAAAAGACAAAATTGCGCACCCCATGGCTCCGCATCACGTTGAGCAGGGTGAGGGTATTGGTCAGATTATTGGTGTAGTATTCCAGCGGCTTGCGGACGCTCTCGCCCACCGCCTTGAGGGCGGCAAAGTGAATGACCGCGCCGATGTCGGGGTATTGGTCGAAGAGAGCCTCCACCGCCGCCCGGTCACACAGATCCGCCTGCACAAAGGGGATCTGTTTGCCGGTGAGCTGTTCCACCCGGCGGAGGGACTCCCGGCTGGAATTGACCAGATTGTCGGCCACCACCACCTCATAGCCCGCCTCCAGCAGAGCCACGCAGGTATGGCTGCCGATGTATCCCGCGCCGCCGCTGACTAAAATCTTCATCCTTTTTCCTTCTTTCCAAAAATTTAGTCTTATTTTACTCTTTTTTCCCGTTCTTGTCCACAAAAAAGGAGCAATAAAAACCGGCTCTCCAAAAGAGAGAGCCGGGCGGCTTGTCGAAAAAGCCTGTTGACTCCTATCAAAATGAAAGTATCCTGCGGGAAGAATGCAGATTGCCGCAGAATCGTTTTTCGATTCCCAACGGGAACGGCCCTGCGCGGGCGGCGCAAAATGAAAGCTTTCTTTGCCTCCTTTCTTTCTCGAAAGAAAGGAGGTTCCGA
>NZ_JACLZC010000095.1 GCF_016901735.1 Pseudoflavonifractor phocaeensis
CGCCAGGCCCCGCAGCGTTAAAAAATGTGCCGGTGGCACATTTTTAGCGGAGGCCGAGCGGCTATGCCGCGAGGAGGGAAGCAAAGGCAACGGAAGGGGGGATACCCCCTGTGCTTTCACGGCTCCCTCTGCGCTAAGTAGGGGGCGGACACTGTCCGCCCCGCCTTTCCTGTGGTCCACGCCGCCCTCGGCGAGTAATGGGCGACCCTTGTGGTCGCCTGCTTCCATGCAGGCACTTTGACGTTTCCTGCACCACGTTCCACTTCTTCGACAGCCTGCGGGCGCCATGTATGGCGCCCCTACGAGTCTTTACCGTTCAAGCCCGCTTTCCTGTCTCGCAGGCAGTTGCCTGGCAAGCGCTCAATGAAAGCTTTCTTTGCCTACTTTCTTTCTCGAAAGAAAGTAGGAGAGGGCGGCCTGGTAACCGTAGAGGCCCAGACCGCAGATCTGGCCCACGCAGGCGGGGGCGGTGACGCTTTTATGGCGGAATTCCTCCCGCTGGTGGATGTTGGAGATATGGACCTCCACGCAGGGGACAGAAACGGCCTTCAGGGCGTCCAGGATGGCCACGCTGTAATGGGTATAAGCGCCGGGATTCATGACGATGCCGTCATACACGCCGTCCGCCTGCTGGATGGCGTCCACAATGGCCCCCTCGTGGTTGGACTGGAAGCAGTCCACCTCCGCTCCGTTGGCCGCGCCGAACGCCTTCAGGCTTTCGCAGAGGGACTCATAGCTGTTTTCCCCATAAATCCCCGGCTCCCGCTTGCCCAGCAGGTTCAGATTGGGTCCGTTGACGACCAAAAGCTTCATCGTTCCAAGCACCTCCAAAATGGCCCGGACGGTGGCGTCCGGCGTGGAAAATTCCTCTATCACATGGTCGGCCCAGCGGCGGTAAACCGGCTCCCGCTGGGCAAAGCGGGCCAGAAAGGCCTCTTTTCCGCCCTGTCCCAGGGGCCGGCCGTCCATCGATACCGTATCATAAATCTCCCCCGGGTCCCGGCGGAGGAAAAACACCGTTCCGCTCTCTTTCAGCGGCCGGATGCTCTCCTCCCGCAGGGGCAGACCGCCGCCGCAGGCGACCACCAGCCCGGACCGGGCCGCCAGCGCTCTGGCCGCCGCTTCCTCCGCCCGGCGGAAATGGGCCTCGCCGTCGGCGGCAAAGATCTCCGGAATGGTCCGCCCCTCGGTCTCCTCCACAAAGGCGTCGGTATCGGCCAGCTCCAGCCCCAGCCGCCGGGCCAGCAAGGCCCCTGCCGTGGACTTTCCGCAGCCCATCATACCGATGAGCACAAGATTTTTTTCTCTCATCGGACGCCCTCATAGGACGGAAAGTTGCCTAAAATCCGCATCTCGCTGGCCAGCTGGGACAGCTCGTGAAGGACGCCGTCCATGCCGGGCGCGGTCAGGTCGCCGCTGAACTCCAAGAAAAAGAGATACTCCCAGCTCCGGCCCGGAATGGGGCGGGACTCCAATTTCAGCAGGTTGAGGCCCTGGACGGCAAAAATGGTCAGAATCTCATGGAGAGAGCCGCTCTGATGGGGCAGATGAAAGAGGGCGCTGATCTTGTCCCGGCCCTGGCGCAGCTCGGGGACCGGCGAAACCACCACGAACCGGGTGTGATTGGCGCTGTTGTAGTTGGTGCCCTCCACCAGGATGTGGAGCCCGTAGAGCGCCGCCGCCCGGCGGGAACAGATGGCCGCCGCGGTGCGGTCGCCGGTCTCGGACACCTGCTTGGCAGACCCCGCCGTGTCCAGGGTGGGCACCCGGGTCCAGTCCCGGTGGGCGTCCAGAAACCGCTCGCTCTGCATGAGCCCCTGCTCGTGGGAATAGACCGTGCGGATCTCCTCCATGGCCACACCGGGCAGGGCCATGAGGCAGTGCTCCACCTTCACCTCATACTCGCCCACGATGGAATAGCGGTACTGGGCCAGCAGGTCGTAAACCTGCCGGATGGAGCCGGTGGAGCTGTTTTCAATGGGCAAAACGGCGTAATCCGCCTCCCCGGCCTCCAAGGCCTGGAACACGTCGGAAAACCAGGGGCAGCCCCTGCTGTTCACCTCCGCGCCGAAAAAGCCCACCGCCGCCTCCTCGCTGTAACACCCCGGCTCCCCCTGGTAGACCACCCGGGGATTTTGCACCGGCGCTCTGGCCCGGGCCATGTCGGATACCCAGGCGGCATATCCCGGGTCCTCCAGTCCCTCCTTGACCAGCTGGCGCTGCTGCCGCCGGGAAATGGCCATAATAGCCTCATAAAGATGGGCCAGGTCCGCCTTCCGGGCCGGGTCGTCGGTCATGGCCGTCTTGGCGGCGATGACCTCCTTTTCCCGCTGGGCGTCCAGCACCGGGATGCCCCGCTGTTGCTTATAGACCCCCACCTGTCCGGTCACCGCCATCCGCTCCAGGAACAGCGCCACCAGCTCCCGGTCGATCCGGTCGATCTCCCGGCGGTATTGTTCCAGTTGTGTCATTTCCATTCGCTCCTTGCCCCCATCTCTCAAATCCCCAGCAGGGCGCAGGCAGCCAGCGCCGCCGCCGCCTCAATGACCGGCACCGCCCGGGGGACGATGCAGGGGTCATGACGGCCCTTGATCTCGATCTCGATCTCCTCCCCGGTGCGCAGGTCCACGCTCTCCTGGGGGAGGGCGATGGAAGGCGTGGGCCGGATGGTCACCTCAAAGGTCACCGGCATCCCGTTGGTGATGCCGCCGTTGACGCCGCCGGCGTGGTTGGTCTTGGTGACCACCTTCCCGTCCTCCACGGCGAAGGGATCGTTGGCCTCGCTGCCCCGCATGAGGGAAAAGGCCACCCCCGCGCCGAAGTCCACCCCCTTCACCGCCGGGACGGCAAAGAGATACTGGGAAAAGATGCCCTCCACGTTGCATCCGAAGTCGGGCGCGCCCAGACCGGCGGGCAGACCGGTGACGGCGCACTCAATGGCGCCCCCCACGCTGTCCAGTTCTTCCTTGGCCTCCAGAATGGCCTGGCGCATCTCCTCCCCTTTGGCGTCGTCCAGTACGGGGAAGGCTTTTTCCGCCACCGCCGCCAATTCCGCCGTATCCTCCAGGGAGGCGTCGCAGATCCCGTAAATGGAGCTGATGTGGGCTCCCACCGTCACGCCCTTCTGGGCCAGAATCTGCTTTGCCACCGCCCCCGCCGCCACCAGAGGCGCAGTGAGCCGGCCGGAAAAATGCCCGCCGCCCCGGTGATCCTGGCAGCCCTTGCTCTTGATGAACCCGGCATAGTCGCCGTGGCTGGGCCGAGGGGTGTAACGGAGGGCATCGTAATCTCCCGAGTGCTGGTTGCTGTTGCGGATAATCATGGTCAGCGGGGTTCCGGTGGTCTTGCCCTCAAAAAGTCCCGAGAGCACCTCCACCCTGTCGCTCTCCTTACGGGCGGTGGCGGTGGGGTCCTGGCCGGGACGGCGGCGGTCCAGCTCCCGCTGTACCTTTTTCAGATCCAGCGCCAGACCGGCGGGCACCCCTTCCACCGTCACGCCGATCACCGGCCCGTGGGATTCGCCGAAAATGATGTGTCTCATACTGTCTCCTCCAAAGTCACCTGTCCGCCCAGCTGCTGATAATGCCGCCAAAAGTCCGGATAGGATTTCTTGACGCAGTCGGCGCCGGTGATGCACACCGGCTGTTCACAGCGGATGGCGGCAATGGCGGCCATCATGGCGATGCGGTGGTCATTGTGCCCCGAGACCGTCACCCCGCCGGGCAGCTTCTCCTTGCCCGCAATGACCAGATCGTCGGGCCCCTCTTTGATCTCCGCCCCCAGGGCCGTGAGCACCTCCGTCACCGTGGCCAGCCGGTCGCTCTCCTTGATGCGCAGCCGTCCCGCGTTGACGATGGACGTCTTTCTTCCGGCCCGCAGCGCCGCCATGGCCGCCAGCGGGGGCACCAGGTCGGGACACTGCCGCACATCCAGCGTCAAGTCCCCCGCCTCCTCCATGGCCCGGGCAAAACCGGCAATGCGTTTGTCCCCCTGGGCGGAGTCCGGGTCCAGCCCGGCGATATCCACCGGACAGCCCAGACTTTGGGCGGCGTACCAAAAGCCCGCGTTGGACCAGTCCCCCTCCACCGCGCCGTCACAGGCCCGGTAGCGCTGGCCGCCGGGGACGTGCCAGCCGTTTTCCCGTGCCTCCACCGCCACGCCGAATCGCTCCAGCGCCCGGAGGGTCATGGTCACATAGTCGCCGCTCTCCAGCGGGCTGGTGAGGACGATGTCGCTGTCCCCCTCCAGCAGGGGAAGGGCGTACAGCAGCCCCGTGATGAACTGGCTGGACACGTCGCCGGGCAGGGCATAGACGCCCGGCGTCAATTGTCCTTTCACTGTGAGTATACCACCTTCCAGGCGGTAAAAAATACCCTTTTCTTCAAAGAGGCGGAAATAAGGCGTCTGAGGGCGCTCCATCAGCCGTCCCCGGCCGGTAAAGGCCCCGCCGCCGTGTACCGTCAGGGCCAGCGGAATGAGAAAGCGCAGGGTGGAGCCGCTCTCCCCGCAGTCAAAGATGGGATAGGGGCCCGCCTGGGGAATGGACCAGCCCAGGCCGTGGATCTCCACCACGCCCGGCCCTTGCTCCACAAAGGAGGCCCCCATGGCGGTCAGACAATCCCGGGTGGCGGCGATGTCCTGAGAAAAGGCCACGTGAGACAGGGTGCTGATCCCGCCGGACAGAGCGGCGGCGATGAGCAGCCGGTGGGCCTGGGACTTGGAGGGGGGCGGCGTTACCGTCCCCGCCAGCGTCCGGGGCAGGATGCGGGCCGTTTTCATACCAAAGCCTCCAGAAGGGCCTGCTTATCCATCCGGCGGGGGATGGCGTGGCCCAGCGCGTCCAGCAAAATCACCCGGATGTCGTTCCCCGTTCCCTTCTTGTCCAGGCCCACGGCGGCGGCGTATTCCTCCGCCGTGCAGGGAATGGCGGTGGGCAGTCCCAGCGCGGACACCAGCCCCTCCAGCCGCTCCGGAAGGTCCGGCGGCGTGACGCCCAGCTTTACGCCCAGATGAGCGGCGGCGCACATCCCGGCCGCCACCGCCTGACCGTGGCTCCACCTCTCATAACCGCCCGCCAACTCGTATGCGTGGCCCAGGGTGTGCCCAAAGTTGAGGAGCATCCGCTCGCCGGTGTCCCGCTCGTCCTGCTCCACCACCGCCCGCTTGATGTCGCAGCAGGTGAAGAGGATATGCTCGATCTCGTCCATGAGAAGCTTCCGGTCGGGACGCTGGGCCAAAAAGGCAAAGAAATCCCCGTCCTTGATGCAGCCGTATTTGACCACTTCGGCCATCCCGTCCATAAAGACCGCCTGGGGCAGGGTGTCCAGCACGTCCGGGTCCATGATGACCAGTTTCGGCTGCCAGAAGGCCCCGGCCAGATTCTTCCCCGCCTGCAGGTCAATGGCCACCTTTCCTCCCACCGAGGAGTCCACCTGGGCCAGCAGGGTGGTGGGAATCTGGATGAAATCCACCCCCCGCAGCACCGTGGCGGCGGCAAAGCCCGCCAGATCGCCTACCACGCCGCCGCCCAGCGCCACAACGGCGTCGGTACGGGTGAGGCCGAAGGAGAGGAACTCCTGATAGAGCTCGCCCAGCATGTCCAGCGACTTGGAGGTCTCGCCGGCGGGAATGGTGATCACCTTGACCTGAAAGCCGGCGGCGGCCATACGGGTCGCCACCCGGCTGGCATAAATGGGACCCACGTTGCTGTCGGTCACCACAGCGATGCGGGTGGCGTGGAGGAGCACCGAACGGGTGATGACGCCGGCGGCGTCCAGAAGCCCCCGCTCGATGAGAATGTCATAGCTGCGCCCGGGCAGGGAGACAGTGAGGCTCTTCATTTCTCCTGCGCCTCCAGACTGCCGATGCTGGTGGTCCAGCTGCGCAGGCTCTCCACCTTCTTCATGAGGTTATCAAACTTGGTGGGGGTGAGGGACTGCTGCCCGTCGCATTTGGCGTGCTGGGGATCGTTGTGGACCTCGATGATGAGGCCGTCCGCCCCGATGGCGGTGGCGGCCAGAGCCAGCGGCTCCACCATCCAGTACATACCGGCGGCGTGGGAGGGGTCCACGATGATGGGCAGGTGGCTCATCTGGCGGACGGCGGGAATGGCGGACAGGTCCAGGGTGTTGCGGGTGTAGGTCTCAAAGGTGCGGACGCCCCGCTCACACAAAATCACGTTCTCATTGCCCCCGGCCATGATATACTCGGCGGACATGATCCACTCCTCGTAGGTGTTGGCCAGGCCCCGCTTGAGCAGGACGGGCTTGGACATCTTACCCACTTCCTTCAAAAGCTCAAAGTTCTGCATGTTCCGGGCGCCCACCTGCACCAGGTCCACCTTCTCCTCAAAGAGCTCCGCCATGCGGGGGTCCATGATCTCGGTGACAATGGGCAGGCCGGTCTTTGCCTTGGCCTTCAGGAGCAGATCCAGACCGGGGGTGCCCATGCCCTGGAAGGAGTAGGGAGAGGTGCGGGGCTTGAACGCGCCGCCCCGCAGCAGCGTCGCGCCGGAGCGCTTCACGTCCCGGGCCACCTCGGTGATCTGCTCCTCGCTCTCCACCGAACAGGGACCGGCGATCACCGCGAAATGGCCGCCGCCGATCTTGACCCCCGCCACATCCACCACGGTATCCTCCGGATGGAATTTGCGGTTGGCCTTCTTGTAGGGCTCCTGAACACGCATGACGCGCTCCACGTGGGGGTTGATGGAGATCTTGTCCATATCCACGGCGGTGGTATCACCCACCAGACCCAGGATGGTACAGCCCACGCCGTTGGTGATGCCTACTGTCAGGCCAGTGCCCTCCAGCTTGTGGACCAGGGACTGGATATCGGCCTCTTTCGTGCCGGGTCTCATGACGACTACCATAATATTATCTTCCTTTCTGCACAAAAAAAGCACCCATTGATGAAATCAATGAGCGCCTTCCAGCAATATGCCTGCGACAAGACCTACGCCGGTCCTCCCATTTCTTTCATCCTTACGTTATTTCTCCACGCCAAAAAAGCCGGTGCTCATAAATCGAGCCCAGCCGCAGAAAAACACGAAGGATGCAGTTGTGAGGGACGGACGAGACATAGATACTTCCTCACTTTAACAGGTTGTGGACATTATACAACCTTCTTTTCTGAATTGCAACCACTAATTTTGTAGGAGTACAATACATGTTGGACAGTTGAATAAAAAAGGATGAAGGATAGGGCCTCATCGGTTAAAGTTGAGTTGCGACACAACAACTTGACGAGAGGGGGCCATA
>NZ_JACLZC010000096.1 GCF_016901735.1 Pseudoflavonifractor phocaeensis
CCCGAAGCCGGCATCCCCTCGCCCCGCCGTCCCCATGGTCACGCTGATCGTGGCCGGCGTGGTGGGCGTGCTGCTCATTGGGGCGGTGCTCGTTTATTTTCTGCGTCCGTCCGGCGGTCCCGCCTCCACAGCGGGGGACGGGGACAGCTCACAGCCGTCCCTCTTTTCGGCCAGCCAGTCCCCGGTAAACGCCCCGGAGAGTACCGCGCCCCAGGACCAGGCGGACGCCCCCACACCCAGCCCTTCGTCGGCGCCTTCCGCCAGCGAGTACCGCTCCCTCCGCTACACCGGCACACAGCCCGGCGTGCTGGGCGTGGAGCAGTCCGACACGGCGGGCTATCGGGTGCTCCTATCGGTGTCCACGGCGGACAGCTCCCTGACCTTTGCGGTGAAAGTCAGCTTTGACGGGGTCATTACCTCGGTGGAAAAGGTGGGCCTCAGCGACGCCTGGGTATCCGATCCCACTTGGCTGTCCCAGTTCCGCGGCGCGTCCGATCTGGTGGCCCTCACCTCCGACGGCGGCGCCATCGACCCCATGGGGGACAGCGCCTCGGCCCAGGCGGTGTGCGACGGGGTGAACCACGCCCTGCTGGCGTTGGACGAGCTGGGGCTCATCACCGTCAGCCAGCCCCAGACCACCCACCGCTATGAAATCGTGGTGGCCGACGTGACCTGGTGGGAGGCCTACCAGAGCTGTCTGGAGCAAGGGGGGCATCTGGCCACCATCACCAGCCAGGAGGAGTACGACCGCGTCGTCGCCCTGGCCGACCAGGCCGTGGCCAGCGGTCAGGAGCATCTGACCTACCTGTGGATTGGCGGCAAGCTGTACAGCGAAAACGACCTGTGGGGCTACCGCAGCTGGATCACCGGCGAGGACTGGACCTTCGACTGCTGGTATCCCGGCGAGCCCAGCTACCTGGACAACGACAGCACCCTGGAGGAGTACCTGTGCCTCTGGCACGCCAAGTACCAGGGGGAGGAGATCGGCTGGACCTTCAACGACCAGCGCAACGACATCATTGCCGTCCTCCCCACCGCCGCCGGCAAGGTGGGCTATATTTGCGAATATGACGGCTGAGCACCGGCTTTGTACGTCCGCTAAACCGCCGCAGTCTTTGACTGCGGCGGTTTTTTGGGCTTTTTTTGCACAATTTTCCACAAAACCGCCGCTTCCCGCCCGGCCCCGTCAGTTCATTTTTAATAAGAATACTTTGTTGACAGAATTATTTGGTGGTGGTATACTTACCGCAGCAACAGGGGGCGCGGCAGCTGGTCCCACCTGAATACTGGATTTTTCTTGAAAGGCAGGTAACCGAACATGATCGATTTTAACCTGGACTCCGAGCACAAAGAATTGCAGGAGATGTACCGTAAGTTTGCCGAGGAGCGGGTCAAGCCCCTGGCCCACGAGATGGACGAGCAGGAGAAGATGAACCTGGAGATGCTCAAGGAGATGCAGGAGTGCGGCTTCTTCGGCATTCCCTTCCCCGAGGCCTACGGCGGCGCCGGCGGCGATGTGCTGTCCTATGTGCTGTGCATGGAGGAAATCTCCAAGGCGGACGCCAGCACCGGCGTGACCCTGTCGGTCCATACCTCTCTGTGCGCCTCCACCATCCAGGAGTTTGGCACCGAGGAGCAAAAGCAGAAGTGGCTCCGTCCCCTGGCCGACGGCTCCAAGATCGGCTGCTTCGGCCTGACCGAGCCCAACGCCGGCTCTGACGTGGCCGGCGCCCGCACCACCGCCGTCAAGGACGGGGACGAGTACGTCATCAACGGTGAGAAGATCTTTACCACCAACTCCGGCTTTGCCGATACCTTCCTGGTCTTTGCCCTCACCGACAAGTCGGTGCCCGCCCACAAGGGCATGTCCGCCTTCCTGGTGGACCGGAATACCCCGGGCATCACCGTCACCCCCGACATCCCCCGTATGGGCATCCGCGCCGCCTCCAACGCCGCCGTGGTGTATGAGGACGTCCGCGTGCCCGCCGAGAACCTGCTGGGCGGCGTGGAAGGCAAGGGCTTTAAGATCGCCATGAAGGCCCTGGACGGCGGCCGGATCGGCATTGCCGCCCAGGCCGTGGGTATTGCCCAGGGCGCTTTGAACGAGGCCATCAAGTACGACAAGGAGCGTATGCAGTTCGGTAAAACCATCGCCTCCTTCCAGAACACCCAGTTCAAGATGGCCGACCTCCAGACCAAGATCGACGCCGCCCGTCTCATGACCTGGCGCGCCGCCGTGGCCAAGGATCGCGGCGAGGCCTACAACGTCTATGCCGCCATGGCCAAGCTGATGGCCTCCGACGTGGCCAACCAGGTCACCCGTGACTGCGTGCAGTTCCTGGGCGGCTATGGCTTTGCCCGTGAGTATGCCGTGGAGCGCATGATGCGCGACGCCAAGATCACCGAGATCTACGAGGGCACCAGCGAGGTCATGAAGATGGTCATCGCCGGTTCTCTGAACCTGAAGTAAGCACCGGTCTGCCCAGGGGAGCAGACCCGCCATAACCAGCCATTTTTTTCCTTTTCCGTTTTTTATATTCCGTGAAGGGAGGGCGCACCGCAGCAAAGGGGATGCATGCGGTGCGCCCTTTTTTCCCTGGTGCATATTTCGAGCAAGTTTGACAAGAATTTGACAAGAAATTATGTTGTTCTAAAATAGTTTTGTTGCAAAAGTAATTGTACACGCAAGAAAAAGTGACTAATTCAATCTGCGACTTCAAAAAACTTTGTGGTTAAAAGAACCAAAAAATTGTTGACGCAGGGGAAAAAAAGCATTATCCTTAGTCTCGTCAAAAATATGTCAAAGTAACCGCCGGAGAGCGGCCGCGCCGGCGGGTTACCAAAACACGTCTGAATACGTCTGATTTTTTGGGAGGTCATCTGTATGAACAACCTGCTTTTGGAAGTGGAAAACGGCATCGCCCTGCTGACCATCAACCGTCCCAAGGCCCTCAACGCCCTCAACAGCGAGACCCTGGCCGAGCTGAACGCCTGCCTGGCCGAGCTGGAGAACAACGAAGCGGTCAAGGTGGTCATCCTCACCGGTTCCGGCGCCAAGTCCTTTGTGGCGGGCGCTGACATCTCCGAAATGGTCAACGCCACCCCCGCGGAAGGCCGCAAGATGGGTCTGCTGGCCCGGGAGGCCTTTGGCCGTCTGGAGAATATGCCCCAGGTGACCATCGCCGCGGTCAACGGCTTCGCCCTGGGCGGCGGCTGCGAGATCTCCATGGCCTGCGACATCCGCGTGGCCTCTGAAAACGCCAAGTTTGGCCAGCCCGAATGCGGCCTGGGCATCCTGCCCGGCTTTGGCGGCACCCAGCGTCTGGCCCGCCTGGTGGGCAAGGGCCGCGCCAAGGAGCTCATCTTTACCTGCGACATGATCTCCGCCGAGGAAGCCTACCGCATCGGCCTGGCCAACCACGTGGTGCCCCAGGAGGAGCTCATCGGCTACTGCAAGGCCATGGCCGGCCGCATCATGAAGAACGGCCCCTTCGCCGTGACTCTGGCCAAGCAGGCCATCAACACCGGCATGGACACCGATCTGGACAGCGGCCTGAAGCTGGAGGCCAATCTCTTCGGTCTGTCCTTCTCCACCGCCGACAAGAAGGAAGGCATGACCGCTTTCCTGGAGAAGCGCAAGGAGAAGCACTTCATCGGCAAGTAAGCCAGCGGAGTCGTCCGGCGGGCGGCAGCTCATTTGGAACGAAGGGGAGAAAATTTTATGTCTAAGAAACCGGTCATCACCGCGGCGGAGGCTGCCGCCTGGGTGCAGGACGGCATGACCATCACCACCAGCGGTTTTGTGGCAAGCTGTATGCCGGAGGCCCTGACCAAAGCGCTGGAACAGCGCTTCGTGGAAACGGGCGCTCCCAAGGCCCTGACACTGTTCTACGCGGCGGCTCAGGGGAACCGTGACGGAAGCGGCGCCGATCACTTCGCCCATGAGGGCATGACCAAGCGGGTCATCGGCGGCCACTGGAACATGGTCCCGGAACTGGGTAAGCTGGTCATGGAGAACAAGATCGAGGCCTACAACCTGCCCCAGGGCACCCTGTCTCAGCTCTACCGCGACATCGCGGGGCACCGGCTGGGCACCCTCACCCATGTGGGACTCAACACCTTCGCCGATCCCCGGGTGGAGGGCGGCAAGCTCAACGCCATTACCACCGAGGACATCGTGGAGGTGGTGGAGGTCTGCGGCCAGGAGCGGCTGCTCTACAAGGCCCAGCACTTCGACATCGGCTTTATCCGCGGCACCTACGCCGACGAAAACGGCAACGTGACCCTGGAACACGAGGTCGCCTCCCTGGAGGCCACCTCTATCGCTCAGGCCGTCAAGAACTGCGGCGGCAAGGTGGTGGTCCAGGTGGAAAAAGTGGTGGCCGACGGCGCCCTGGATCCCAAGCTGGTCAAGATCCCCGGCATCTACGTGGACGCCATCGTGGTCTGCGAAAACAAGGAGGACCACGCCCAGTGCGTGGGCTGCGCGTATGACGGCTCCATGAGCGGCGAATTCCGGGTGCCGCTGAGCAGCCTGGAGTATCCGCCTCTCTCGGCCAAGAAGATCATCGGCCGCCGGGCGGCTCTGGAGCTCCAGCCAGACAAGGTGGTCAATCTGGGCATCGGCATCCCCGAGTACATCTCCATGGTGGCCAACGAGGAAGGCATCGGCGACTACATGACCCTCACCGTGGAGGCCGGACCGGTGGGCGGCGTCCCCCAGGGCGGTCCCAAGTTCGGCGGCTCGGTCAACGTGGAGGCCATCCTGGACCAGCCCTATCAGTTCGATTTCTATGACGGCGGCGGCGTGGATCTGGCCTTCCTGGGTCTGGCCCAGGCCGACCGGAAGGGCAACATCAACGTGTCCAAGTTCGGTCCCCGCATCGCCGGCTGCGGCGGCTTCATCAACATCACCCAGAACGCCAAGCGGGTGTATTTCTGCGGCACCTTTACCGCCGGCGGCCTGAAAACCGCGGTGCAGGACGGTAAGCTGGTCATCCTCCAGGAGGGCCGCGAGAAAAAGCTCATCGACACCGTGGAGCAGATCACCTTCTCCGGCGACTACGCCGTCAAAACCGGCCAGCCCGTCATGTACATCACCGAGCGCGCCGTTTTCGAGCTGCGTGCCGACGGCGTCTATCTCACCGAGATCGCCCCCGGCATCGACCTCCAGACCCAGGTGCTGGATCTCATGGGCTTCACCCCCAAGATGGACGGCGCCCCCAAGCTGATGGACGCGCGCATCTTCTCCGACGCGCTGATGGGACTTAAATAAACAACCTTGCTCTCCCGCGGGGCCCGCGCTGTTGAGCACGGGCCCCCTTTTTTCGTCCAAATGATTTCCTTTTTATTCCATTTCCCTTTTTTGAGCGACTGTAAGTGAGGAGGAACTCCCCTTGATTGGTATTCTTGTACTATTGATCGCCCTGATTCTCTTCGGCCTTCTGGCCTTTAAGCAGGTCAGCGCGCTGATTCTGGCGCCGCTGGTCACCGTCTTTGTGCTGGTATGCACCTCTCTGCTGGAAGGACAGCCCCTGGACATTCTGGGCGGCCTGCTGGACGAGTTTATGCCGGCGGCGGCCCAGTACGTCTCCGACTACTTCATGGTGTTTTTTATGGGCGCTCTGTTCGGCGCGGTGTATCAGTTCACCGGCGCGGCCAAGTCCATCGCCCGCACCCTGTCCGGCGCCTGCCACGGCAAGTTCGTGGCCCCCATCATCATGTGCATCACCGGCATCCTGACCTACGGCGGCATCAGCGGCTTTGTGGTCTTTTTCGTGGTATACCCCATCGCTCTCCAGATGTTCCGCAACGCCAACCTGACCCGGCGGCTCATCCCCGCGGCCATCTCCGCCGGCTGCTGGACCTGGTCCATGTACGGCCCCGGCTCTCCCTCCATCCAGAACGTCATCCCCACCCGGGTGCTGGGCACCACCGCTTTCGCGGCCTTCGGTCCCTCCCTGGTGGCCACCATCGCCTCCTTCGTCATGATCTTCGTCTGGCTGGAGTACCGTTCCCGCTCCTTCACCAAGCGGGGCTTCTTCTTTGACGATCCCCGTCTGAAAAACCAGCTGACCGAGGAAGAGCTCCAGGCCTCCGACGATGAGGCGCTGCCCAATCCGGTCATCGCCTTTATTCCCATTCTCCTCATCCTGGTGCTCTACAACGCCCCCATCTTCCCCCAGGCGGACGGCACGCGGGCCGGCCTGCCGGTGGAGGCGGCGGTCTTTGTGGGCGTGGTCGTAGCCACTCTGTTCATGTTCCGCTGGGTCAAGGGCGGCGTGAGCCAGTGGGTGCAGGTGTTCAACAAGGGCGCCGCGGACTCCGGCGTGTCCATCCTGAACACCGCCATCGTGGTGGGCTTCGGCGGCGTGGTGCAGAACACCCAGGCCTTCTCCGACCTGGTGGAGGGCCTCAAGACCCTTGAGATGAACCCCCTGGTATTCGTGATGATTACCGTGGCCGTCTGTGCCGGCGCCTGCGGCTCCGCTTCCGGCGGCATGAGCGTGGCCTTCAACGCCCTGAAGGACACCTACATCTCCCTGGGCGCCAGCCTGGAGGACGTCCACCGCATCGGCGCCATTGCCGCCGGCACCCTGGACACTCTGCCCCATCAGGGCGCTCAGATCACCCTGCTCAATATCTGCAAGCTGACCCACAAGGAAGCTTACTTCGACATCGCCATTACCCAGATCCTCATTCCCTTCATCACCTGCGGCATTTTCATCGTCCTGGCTACTTTGCTGGGCGTATGATCCCCTGCCGTTTGTGAAAGCCATCCTCTATCTCTCCATTGCGCAGCGGCCCGCCGGTCTCCGGCGGGCTGCTGTGCGTTTTTCAGAAAAAAGCGCCGCGGACCGTGGGTCCGCAGCGCTTCAGTTTAAAATGCAAGTATCCTGCGGGAAAGGCGCAAATTTCCGCAATGTCGTTTTTTCATTTCCCGTGGGGAG
This sequence comes from Pseudoflavonifractor phocaeensis, assembly GCF_016901735.1. Classification (GTDB taxonomy): domain Bacteria; phylum Bacillota; class Clostridia; order Oscillospirales; family Oscillospiraceae; genus Pseudoflavonifractor_A. Next base: position 6,951 of record NZ_JACLZC010000096.1, read on the forward strand.
CGGCCCTGCGCGGGCGGCGCCAGGCCCCGCAGCGTTAAAAAATGTGCCGGTGGCACATTTTTAGCGGAGGCCGAGCGGCTATGCCGCGAGGAGGGAAGCAAAGGCAACG
>NZ_JACLZC010000097.1 GCF_016901735.1 Pseudoflavonifractor phocaeensis
TTCCACCGCTTTCGACAGTTGTTTGGGACGACCCTTACTTCCACGACCGCGTCGCTCTACTGTAAAACCTTCCGGTCCCTCCATCAGGTAGATCCGCTCCCAATCTTTGGTCCGAGTGACTGGATTCGAACCAGCGGGAGGGCCGGCGTTCCGCCTGCCCTCCCGGGCAGCGGCCGATTTTTACGCGCCTCCGGCGCCAAGAGGCCGCTGGTTCGGGGTAACCTTTGCAAAAACAAAAACCGTCTGCGTTTCCACAGACGGTTTTGTAAGTCCGAGTGACTGGATTCGAACCAGCGGCCTCTTGAACCCCATTCAAGCGCGATACCAAACTTCGCCACACCCGGATCTATTCTCTTGCGCTGTCCCTGACAGCTCGTTTATTGTAGCACACTCTGTTTTCTTTTGCAAGCCCTTTTTTCTCTTTTTTCCCGCCGCTTGACAAATTCCCCCAATCCTCGTATACTAATACATCATCAATCAAATATCACCGGGGAGCTTGTGTGCAGGCTGAGAGGGAGTCATCCAACTCCGACCCGTGAACCTGATTTGGGTAATGCCAACGTAGGGATGCGAAAAGCGGATGCGTCAGGTTGGCGCATCCGTTTTTTAATTGGAACGCCAGGAGGTCGAGAACCGGCAGAAGAAACGCCGTCTGTGCCGGGAGACGGCGCGGCAAAGGGGGAGCGCCCTGGGCCGTGTTATGTGCATACAGCGATGGGAAGCCGTGTTCCGGCGTGAGAGGAAGCCAGAAAGCTTCGACCGCCTTTCCTGCTTTCAGGAAAGTATCACATCCGAAAAGGAGCTGTATCCAACCATGAGATCCACCCGCCTCCAGAAGCTGACCATTGCCGGCATCCTCACCGCCGTCGCCGTGGTGGGCAGTATGTTCTCCTTCCCCTTCCTGGGCTCCAAATGCGCCCCCATCCAGCATATGGTCAACATCATCTGCGCCGTCTTTCTGGGCCCCTGGTACGGCGTGGCCGTGGCCTTCGTGGCCAGCCTTCTGCGCAATATCCTGGGCCTGGGAACCCCCATGGCTTTTCCGGGCAGTATGTTCGGCGCGCTGCTCTGCGGCCTGGTCTATGCCAAATTTCCCAGGCTTTTCCCCACCTGCGCGGCGGAGGTCTTTGGCACCGCCGTGCTGGGCGGTCTGGCCGCCTATCCCGTGTCCGTCTACGTCATGGGACAGTCCGCCGCGTTTTATGCCTTTATCATCCCCTTCCTCATCTCCACAGCCGTGGGGTCCGTCGTCTCCTGGGTGGTCCTGTCCGCCATGTCCCACTCCGGCGTGATCCGCCGCTTACAACAGCCATGACCGCGCCGGGCCTGTATCTGGACCGGGTGCGGCAAAAGCAGCCCCTGGTCCACAACATCACCAACTATGTCACCGCCAACGACGTGGCTAACCTCCTCCTGGCGGTGGGCGCACGGCCCATCATGGCCGACGACCCGGCGGAAGCCGCCCAAATCACTGCCGGCTGCGACGCCCTCCACCTGAATCTGGGCACCCTCAGCAGCCGCACCGTCCCCTCCCTCCTGTCCGCCGGCCAGGCCGCCAACCGGCTGGGCCATCCGGTGGTGCTGGACCCAGTGGGGGTGGGCGCTTCCGACTTTCGGGCAAAAACCGCCCGGGAGCTGCTCAAAACCGTTAAATTTTCCGCCGTCCGGGGCAATATCTCCGAGATCCGCACCTTGGCCGCCCTCCACAGCGCCGCGCACGGCGTGGACGCCGACCCGGCCGATGCCATTACCGAGGACCGGATGGACGCGGCAAAGGACTTGATCCGGTCCTTTGCCCGGCGAACCGGCGCGGTGATTGCCGTCACCGGCGCGGTGGACTTGGTGGCCGACGGGCAGCGCTGCTTTGTGGTCCGGGGCGGACGGCCCGAGATGGGAAGGGTCACCGGCACCGGCTGCCAGCTCTCCGCCCTGACCGCCGCTTTTCTGGCCGCCAATCCGGACGAGCCTCTGGAGGCGGTCACCGCCGCCGTGTGCGCCATGGATCTGGCCGGTGAGCTGGGCTGGGACAGACTGGCCCCCGGCGAGGGCAACATGGCCTACCGGGACCGCATCATCGACAGCATCTACCACATGACCGGCTCACAGCTGGAGAAAGGAGCCCGTTTTGCACTGGAATAACCAAACCTTTTTGCTCTACGCCGTTACCGACCGGACCTGGCTGGGTGAGCGGACCCTCTATGAGGTGGTGGAGGAGGCCCTCAAGGGCGGGGTCACCTGCGTACAGCTGCGGGAAAAGCACCTGGATCAGGAGGCCTTCCGTGCTGAAGCCCGCGCCCTGCTGCCCCTCTGCCGCCGGTACGGCGTGCCCCTCATCATCAACGACAATGTGGACGTGGCTCTGGCGGTGGATGCCGACGGCGTCCATCTGGGCCAGGAGGATCTGGACCTCCCCCACGCCCGCCGGCGCCTGGGCCCGGACAAGCTCATCGGCGTCTCGGCCCACAACGTGGAGGAGGCCCGCCTCGCCCAGGCACAGGGCGCGGACTATCTGGGCGTGGGGGCCGTGTTCGGCACCAGCACCAAGGACGACGCCAGCGCCCTGCCCCCCGGTATGCTGAAAAAAATCTGCGGAGCGGTGGACCTGCCCGTGGTGGCCATCGGCGGCGTCAACACCGGCAACCTGCCCCGGCTGACCGGCTCCGGCATGGCCGGCGCGGCCATCGTCAGCGGCATTTTTGCACAGCAGGACGTGGAAGGAGCCGCCCGGACCTTAAGGGCCATGCTCACTGACCTGGTCTCTTCCAAAAACTGAATCCCTCGCGGCGGATTGGGGGCACCACCTTCCGTCGCGTTACAAAACGGCATTGCTGAAAGGAGTTTTTTCTATGGTCACAGCATTGACGATCGCCGGAAGCGATTCCAGCGGAGGCGCCGGTATTCAGGCAGACATCAAGACCATGACCGCCCATCACGTCTACGCCATGAGCGCCATCACGGCCCTGACCGCCCAGAACACCACCGGCGTCAGCGGTATCCTGGAAGTCCCCCCGGAATTTCTGGCCCAGCAGCTGGACAGCATCTTTACCGACATTCCGCCCCAGGCGGTGAAGGTGGGGATGGTGTCCTCCGGTTCCCTCATCGCCGTCATCGCCCAAAAGCTCCGCCGGTACGGCGCGGCGCACATCGTGGTGGACCCGGTGATGGTGGCCACCAGCGGGGCCCGTCTCATCTCGGAGGAGGCCATTTCCGTGCTGAAAGAGGAGCTTTTCCCTCTCGCCGAAGTGCTTACCCCCAACATTCCCGAGGCGGAAGTGCTCTCCGGACTGACCATCACCGACGGGGCCTCCATGGAGCGGGCGGCGGAAGCCATCGGCAGCCGCTACGGCTGCGCGGTGCTCTGTAAAGGGGGCCACCGGGTCAAAGACGCGGACGATGTGCTGTGGAGCGGCGGGACTATCACCTGGCTCCACGGCAAGCGCATCGACAACCCCAACACCCATGGCACCGGCTGCACCCTCTCCAGCGCCATCGCCGCCAACCTGGCCAAGGGGCGCGGACTGGTGGAAGCGGTGGAGCAGGCCAAGCGCTACCTCTCCGGCGCGCTGGCCGACGGGCTGGACCTGGGACAGGGCAGCGGGCCCATGAATCATGCCTTTGCCATTTCCGGCGATTACGCCGATCTGGAAGTCTGACTGGATACGAAAAGGAGCAGAGAAAACCATGGAACGCAATTATACCACACAGATGGACGCCGCCCGCAAGGGGATCGTCACCCCCGAGCTGAAGGCCGTGGCCGAAAAAGAGTACATGACCGTGGAAACCCTGATGCCGCTGGTGGCTTCTGGTAAGGTGGTCATCCCCGCCAACCGCCTCCACACCTGCCTCAACCCCGAGGGCGTGGGCTCCATGCTGCGCACCAAGATCAACGTCAATCTGGGTGTCTCCCGGGACTGCAAGGATTACGACGTCGAAATGCAAAAAGTCCTCTCCGCCGTCAATATGGGCGCCGAGGCCATTATGGACCTGTCCAGCCACGGCAACACCCAGCCCTTCCGCCAAAAACTCACCCGGGAGTGCCCCGCCATGATCGGCACCGTGCCCGTCTACGACAGCGTCATCCACTACCAGCGGGACCTGGCCACCCTCAGCGCCCAGGACTTCATCGACGTGGTCCGCCTCCACGCCCAGGACGGCGTGGACTTTGTCACCCTCCACTGCGGCATCACCCGCAAGACCATCGACCAGATCCGCAAGCATAAGCGCAAGATGAACATTGTCTCCCGGGGCGGCTCCCTGGTCTTTGCCTGGATGTGCATGACCGGCCAGGAAAACCCCTTTTATGAGTACTACGATGAGATTCTGGACATCTGCCGGGCGTACGACGTGACCATCTCCCTGGGCGACGCCTGCCGGCCCGGCTGTCTGGCCGACGCCACCGACGTGTGCCAGATCGAGGAGCTGGTCCGCCTGGGCGAGCTCACCAAGCGGGCCTGGGAGAAGGACGTACAGGTCATGGTGGAGGGCCCCGGCCATGTGCCCATGGACCAGATCGCCGCCAACATGAAGGTACAGCAGACCATCTGCATGGGCGCCCCCTTCTATGTGCTGGGCCCCCTGGTCACCGACATCGCCCCCGGCTATGACCACATCACCTCCGCCATCGGCGGAGCCATCGCCGCCATGAACGGCGCCGCCTTCCTCTGCTATGTCACCCCCGCCGAGCACCTGGCCCTCCCCAACGTGGAGGACGTAAAGCAGGGCATCATCGCCTCCAAAATTGCCGCCCATGCCGCCGACATCGCCAAGGGCATCCCCCATGCCCGGGACATCGATGACAAAATGGGCGACGCCCGCCGGGCTCTGGACTGGGAGGGGCAGTGGGCCTGCGCCATCGACCCGGAGACCGCCAAGGCCATCCGGGACGACCGCTCCCCCGAGCACGACGACACCTGCTCCATGTGCGGCAAGTTCTGCGCCGTGCGCTCCATGAATAAGGCTTTGAGCGGCGAATACATCGACATTCTCTGATTCCCTGTGTCCCCCGAGGGCGACCCCTTGGAGATTTATACGAACAGCGATGGCGGGGTCATTTTCAAAAAATATTCCCTGATGGGCGGTCTGGGGGATTTTGTGGGGCAGATGTGCGACACCCTCAACAAAACCACCGGACACATGGCCATCATTACCGACCGGGACACCTGCCTGGCCGTGGCCGGTCCCGGCAAGCGGGAACTCACCGACCGGCCTCTCTCACAGGGCCTGGAGCAGATCATGGAGAGCCGGGGCATTTATCAGCACCATCCCAACGAAACCCCCATCCCCGTGATTGAGGGCGCCAGCCGTTACCTCGTCTCCTGCGCCGCCCCCATTCTGGCGGAGGGCGACGTGCTGGGCTGCGTCCTCTTCGCCGGCGGCGATGAGGAAATGGAGACCAGCGAGACCGATTATAAATTGGTCCAGACCATCTCCACCTTCCTGGGCCGCCATATGGAGGCCTGACCTTCTTTTTCCGCAAAAAAACAGGCGGAGCTGTCTCCCTTTTGGGGTTGAGACGGCTCCGCCTGTCTTTTGTTCAGTCCTTTTTTCGGCTCATGCTGGCGTTGGTATAGGCCGGATCGCCGGTGACCTCCCGCCCGAACCAGTCCGGCGGCGTAAAGGACAGCGCCTCCTCCCGGGTGGGAAACTCCACCTCCGCCACTGTCAGCGGGGCAAAGGGCGGTCCGAACCGGTCCAGCTCAATGGTATAGGCCCCGTATGGAAGGTAATACCGCTCCTTGGTGATGACCGTCCCGTCAGCCTTGGCCAGCAGACCGCGGTACGCCTCCTCCGTCAGCGGCAGCTCGAACTCCTCCCGCACCATCAGACCGGGCCCCTTGCAGGTCAGGATAAAGCGCTCCCCCTTCCGCCGCACCCGTACCACCGGGTCGGTGCAGAGATACCCCTGCTCGATGGTCTCGTGGGGGTATCCCTCCGTGTCCGGCGGCGGCGTTTCGATGAGGAACTTTCGCTCGATCTCCATAAAGGCTCCTCCTTTTATTGGTTTTATCCTATTTTATCCAAAATCCCATTTTCTTTTCCATCATAATCTACAATTCTCTCCGTTGCAAGCCAAAATTTTCCCTCTCAGTCCCCCCGTTTTTCTGTCAATTTATCTGTCTTGTCACCTATAATGCCATATGGTATAATGTCTGCACTTTGAGATGGAAGGTGAACCGAAATGGAGATCGCGCAAGAGATCCGGGCGTTGAAAAAGGCGCGGGACACCGTGATCCTGGCTCATTACTATGTGGAGCCGGAGGTACAGGAGTTGGCCGACTATGTGGGCGACTCCTTTTTTCTGAGCAAAAAAGCCGTGGAGCTGCCCCAAAGCACCATCCTGTTCTGCGGCGTATCCTTTATGGGAGAGAGCGCCAAGCTCCTCAATCCGGAAAAGACCGTTCTCATGGCCGAGCCGGCGGCCGACTGTCCCATGGCCCACATGGCCGACCCCCGGGCCGTGGCGGAATTGCGGCGTCAGGACCCCGACCTGGCGGTGGTGTGCTACATCAACTCCACGGCGGTGCTGAAAGCCTGCGCCGATGTGTGCGTCACCTCGGCCAACGCGGTGGACATCGTCCGGGCCCTTCCCCAGCGGCGCGTCCTCTTTTTGCCTGACCGGAATCTGGCGCGCTATGTGGCCGCCCAGGTGCCGGAAAAGGAGATCCTCCTCCCCAACGGCTTTTGTCCCACCCACGACCGGATGCTGTCCGACGAGGTGGAACGCCTCAAAGCCCTCCACCCGGAGGCTCTGGTGCTGGCCCATCCCGAGTGTCCCCAGGCCGTGACGGACGGGGCCGACTATGTGGGCAGCACCAGCGGCATCCTCCGCTTTGCCGCCGGCAGCGACGCCCCCGCCTTCATCATCTGCACCGAACACGGCGTCCGCCATCCCCTGACCAGGGACAATCCCGGCAAAGCCTTCTACTTCCCCC
>NZ_JACLZC010000098.1 GCF_016901735.1 Pseudoflavonifractor phocaeensis
ATCTTTCTTGTGGGCACCGCCGCCCTCGGCGGGGGAGTGCGATCCCCTCCCGTCTTGTAGGGGCGACCCTTGTGGTCGCCCGCATCCATGCAGGCATTTTGACGTTTCCCGCAACACGTTCCACTTTTTCGACAGACTGCCACGCCCTCGCCGGAGGGCGTGGTTTATCATGGACAAAATTCCAACGGTACAGGGAGGAAAAAGAGCCGCATAAAAAGGGGAGGCACCCCATCCCGGCCAAGGGAAGGGTGTCTCCCATTTTTCTTAGGGCTTGCGCTTGAGATACATACCGACGCCCATGCCCAGCACGGCGCCGATGGTCATGCCGCCCCCCAGATCGTCAAAGGCCAGCTTGCCGATGAGAGCGCCCAGGCAAAGGCCGATGGCCAGGCCCAGGGACCAGTGGCTGCCCGCCGCCTTTTTTTCGGCGGGCGGCTCCGGCTCTCCGGCGGCCTTCCGGTGCGCGGCGGCCAGCTCGTCGATCTCGGCCTGGCTCAGGCCGGCGGTCAGCGCCTCCACCTCCGCGTCGGTGAGGGGGCGGTCCGTCTCCTCACCGCGGACCTGATCTCTGTCATTGTTCTCCATATGCGTACCTCCTGCTGTGGTTGTGCCACGGTGGTTTAACGATAACATGTGGGAGTTGCCTTGTCAACTTTGCGTCTCTCTCTTGTAACGGAGGAAAAAGGTTGTTATAATAAACTTTATTCAGTTTGAACGGAAGGGGGTGAGCCAGGTGAAATATCAGGAATGGAGCTGTACGGCGGGACATCCCGCCGCCCGGGCGGCGCTGGAGGCGGCGGGGATTCCCGCTCTGGCCGCGCTGGTGCTGTCCGGCCGGGGCGTCACCACCCCGGAGGAAGCCAGATCTTTCCTGGCCAGCGGTCCGGAGCTCCTCCATGAGCCCATGGACCTGGCGGATATGGACAAGGCCGTGGCCCGTATCCGGCGGGCGCTGGACGGCGGGGAGACCATCGCCGTCTATGGCGACTACGACGTGGACGGCATTACCGCCACCTGCCTGCTCACCCATTACCTCCAGTCGGAGGGGGGACGGATCATCCCCTATATCCCCGACCGGCTGGAGGAGGGCTACGGCCTCAACCGGGAGGCGGTGGAAGCCCTCCACAGCCAGGGGGTGGGGCTTATCGTTACGGTGGACTGCGGGATCACCGCCGTGGCCGAGGCCCAGCTGGCCGCGTCTCTGGGGGTGGATGTGGTCATCACCGACCACCACGAGTGCAAGGAGGTGCTGCCCCGGGCGCTGGCGGTGGTGGACCCCCGGCGGGGCGACTGCCCCTATCCCTTCAAGCATCTGGCGGGGGTGGGGGTGGCCCTGAAGCTGGTGCTGGCCCTGGGCGGACCGGACCGGCGGGAAGCGCTGCTGGAGCGCTACTGCGATCTGGCGGCCATCGGCACCGTGGCCGACGTGATGCACCTCACCGGGGAGAACCGGGCCATCGTCCGGCTGGGACTGGCGGCGCTGCGCCGCACCAAACGGCCCGGCCTGGCCGCCCTGCTGCGGGAGGCGGGGCTGGGAGAACGGCCCCTCACCTCCACCGCCATCGGATACACCCTGGCCCCCCGCATCAACGCCGCCGGGCGGATGGGCTGCGCCCAGGTGGCCGCAGAGCTGCTCCTCACCGGGGACAGCGCCCGGGGCGAGGAGCTGGCCAAGCTCCTGTGTGAGCGCAACCGGGAGCGGCAGGCCATCGAGGCCGAGATCTTTGCCCAGAGCGTGGCCCTGGTGGACGCTACCCCGCCCCAGGAACGGCAGGCCCTGGTACTGGCCGGCCTCGGCTGGCATCAGGGGGTAGTGGGCATCGTGGCCTCCCGGCTGGCGGAAAAATACGCCTGTCCCACCTTTATGATCTGCCTCCAGGACGGCCATGGAAAGGGTTCCTGCCGCTCCTTCGGCGGCTTCAACCTCTTTACCGCCCTGGAAGCCTGCCAGGATCTGCTGGAGGGCTTCGGCGGACACGCCCTGGCCGCCGGCTTTACCATCGACGCCGACAAGATCCCGGAATTCCGCGCCCGCCTCAACCAGCAGGTCCGCAGCCAGACCGGCGGCACCGATATGGTGGCAACCCTGACGGTGGACGCCGAAATCACCGAGACGGAGCTGCTCAATCTGGAACAGGTGGAGGCCCTGGACCTGCTGGAGCCCTACGGCGCCGGCAACCCCAGGCCGGTGTTCAGCCTCACCGGATGCACGGTGGTGACCCTGGCCGAGGTGGGGGGCGGACGGCACCTGAAGCTGCGCCTCAACTGCGGCGGACGGCAGTTTGACGCCATCTTTTTCGGCGTCACCGCCGCCGAAAGCGGTCTTACCGCCGGCGACCGGGTGGAGGTGGCCTTTTCGCCCCAGATCAACGAATACCGGGGCTGGCGGTCGGTCCAGCTCCAGATCACCGACCTGCGCCCCGCCCTCACCAGAGGACAGCGGGAGCGGGCCATTTATGAAAAATTCCGGCGGGGGGAGGACCTGACCCCCAAGGAGGCGGCCCTTCTGCTGCCCAGCCGGGAGGAGTTTGTCCTCCTCTGGCGCTATCTCAAAGGGAGGGCCGGGCCCGGCGTGGTGGAGGAGAGCCCCCGCCGTCTGACCCGCAACCTCTCCCGGGACTGGGGCCACCACGCCCCCTTCCCCCGCGCCATGATCTGCCTGGAGGTGTTCGACGAGCGGGGCCTCATCCGGCTGGAATGCCGGCCGGACGCCCTGCACATCGTCTTTAACGCCGTACAGGGCAAGGTGGATCTCAATGAAAGTCAAATCCTCCGCCGCCTGCGCCAAATGATGGGGTCCTGAGGCGGACGGATCAGAAAGCGGTGATGTCATGGACCCGATTTTGGAACGCTATCAGGCATTGGAAGACAAGGTGAAGGCCTATAATCCCGGCGTGGATACCAAACGGCTCTACGACGCCTTCGCCTACGCGGACAACGCCCACTCGGGGCAGCTGCGCAAAGACGGCTCCCCTTATATCACACATCCCCTGGCCGTGGCGGAGATTGCCGCCGAACTGGAGCTGGACACCGACTCCATCATCGCGGCCCTCCTCCACGATACCATCGAGGACACCGACACCACCTACGACGACATCGCCAAGCTCTTTGGCAAGACCGTGGCCGAGCTGGTGGACGGCGTCACCAAGCTGACCCGGGTGCAGTATGTCTCCAAGGAAGAGGAGCAGATGGAGAACCTGCGCAAGATGCTCATGGCCATGGCCAAGGACATCCGGGTCATTCTGGTCAAGATCTGCGACCGGCTGCACAATATGCGCACCATGAACTACCAGACCCCCAAAAAGCAGCGGGAAAAGGCCCTGGAGACCATGGAGATTTACGCGCCCCTGGCCCATCGTCTGGGCATGCAGCGGGTCAAATGGGAGCTGGAGGACACCTCCCTCAAATATCTGGACCCGGTGGGCTATAAGGAGATCTCCGACGAGCTGGAGGCCCGTACCGCCGCCCACGAGGAGTTCATGTCCGCCATCCGCAAGCGCATCGAGGACCGGCTGGCCGAGGAGAACACCCACGCCACCGTCTACGGCCGGGTCAAGCACGTTTATTCCATTTACCGGAAGATGTACGCCCAGAACAAGACTTTGGACGAGATTTTTGACCTCTATGCCTTCCGGGTCATCGTGGACGATATTTCCGACTGCTATAACGTGCTGGGCGTGATCCACGACCTCTTCAAGCCGGTGCTGGGCCGCTTTAAGGACTACATCGGCACCCCCAAGCCCAACGGCTATCAGTCCCTCCACACCACCGTCATCGGCCGGGAGGGCCTTCCCTTTGAGGTACAGATCCGTACCTGGGAGATGCACCACACCGCCGAATACGGCATCGCCGCCCACTGGAAGTACAAACAGGGCATGGCCAACCAGAAGCTGGGCACCGAGGAGGCCTTCGAGTGGGTGCGCAAGCTGCTGGAGGCCCAGCAGGATACCGATGCCGAGGAGTTTTTGCGCTCCATGCGGGTGGACCTCTTTGCCGACGAGGTGTTCGTCTTTACCCCCCGGGGCGACATCATCAACCTGCCCGCCGGGGCCACCCCCATCGACTTCGCCTACTCCATCCACTCCGCCGTGGGCAACCACATGATGGGCGCCAAGGTCAACGGACGCATGGTACCCTTTGACACCCAGCTCACCAACGGCGACATTGTGGAGGTCATCACCTCCAAAGCGGCCCACGGCCCCAGCCGGGACTGGATGAAGCTGTGCAAATCCAACGAGGCCCGCAACAAGATCCGGCAGTGGTTCAAGAAGGAACGCCGGGAGGAGAACATCGCCACCGGCCGGGCCGCGTTCGAGTCGGAGCTCAAGCATGTGGGCCTCTCCCTGGCCGCCATCACCGCCGAGGATATTCTGCCCTTTGTGCTCAAAAAGGTGCGCTTCGGCACCCTGGACGAGCTGTACGCCGCCATCGGTTACGGCGGTATGTCCGCCCAGAAAGCGGTGGTGCGCATCCAGGACGAGCTGCGGCGCATTGAGCGGGAGCGGGAGAGCAGGCTCAAGATCGCCAGCGCCATGCCCGCCGGCGCCGAGGCCATCATCCCCGCCCAGTCCCGCAACGAGCCCGCCCCCAAGGAGCCGGTGCGCCACTCCGAGTCGGGCATCGTGGTGGAAGGGGTGGACAACTGCCTCATCAAATTCGCCAAGTGCTGCACCCCGGTGCCCGGCGACCCGGTGGTGGGCTTCATTACCCGGGGCTTCGGCGTGTCGGTCCACCGGGCCGACTGCCCCAACGCCGATCCCGCCCGCCGCAAGCCGGAGGAGGAGGGCCGGTGGATCAAGGTCTCCTGGCTGGAGGGAGAGCAGGGCACCTACGCCACCTCCCTGAACATCTCCGCCAAGGACCGGGACGCCCTCACCCTGGACATCGCCACCATCCTGTCGGCCAACAAGGTCAAGGTCACCAACCTCCAGGCCCGCTCCCTCCCCGACGGCTTTGCCGCCGTGTTCATCGTGATGGAGGTCAAGGACCAGGAACAGCTGACCGCCGTCATCAACAAGCTCAGCCAGGTCCAGGGGGTCTACCAGGTCAAGCGGACCGCCGGTTGACGGCAAAATAACCCCGCCCCGCCGGGGCGGAAAGCAAGGAAGCGAGTATATGGAAAACCGTTTTGTCCCCCTGCTGCTGGGGGCGGACATCAATGTATACAGCATGGCCCGGGCCTTTCACGAGGCCTACGGCGTCAAGACCGTGGCCTACGGCATGTTCCCCTCGGGACCCTGCCAGGGGAGCGATATCATCGACTACCGGGTGTGCCCCAACAACGACGCCCCCGACGTGGTGCTTGCCAACGTGAAGAAGGTGGCCCGGGAATTTGCCGACCGGAAGGTCATCGTCCTGGGCTGCGGCGACAACTACCTCACCTCCATCGCCTGCAACCTCCCCGCCTTCCCCGAAAACGTCGTCGCCCCCTACGTCTCCCTGGAGCAGATGGAGGGCCTCATCCACAAGGAGCGCTTTTACGAGCTGTGCGACCGGTACGGCATCGACCACCCGGCGACTTATGTCTACCACAAGGGGGAGGGGCACGCTTTTAAGCTGCCCTTCTCCGGCCCCTATGTGGTCAAGCCGGCGGAGAGCGCCACCTACTGGGACCACCCCTTCCCCACCCAGAAAAAGGCCTACGTCCTCAACACCCGGGAGGAGGTGGACGCCGTCATCGACGAGATCTACCAAAACGGCTATGAGGACTCCCTCATCATCCAGGACTTTATCCCCGGGGACGACAGCTTCATGCGGGTGGTGACCAACTACTCCGACCGGAGCGGCAAGGTGCGCCTCATGTGCCTGGGCCATGTGCTCCTGGAGGAGCACACCCGCCACGGCATCGGCAACCACGCCGTCATCATCACCGAGCACGAGCCGGAGCTGTGCGAAAAGCTGCGGGCCTTTTTAGAGGACATCCAATTCACCGGCTTTTCCAATTTTGACGTGAAGTACGACCGGCGGGACGGCAAGTACAAGGTTTTTGAGATCAACTGCCGTCAGGGCCGGAGCAATTACTATGTCACCGGCGCGGGCCACAACCTGGCCAAGTATCTGGTGGAGGACCGGATCGAGGGGAAGCCCGGCAGCCTGACGGTCACCAAGAACCGCCACCTCTGGCGGGTGGTGCCCAAGGGGGTGGCCTTCCGCTACATCCCCGAGCAGTACCACGACGAGATGCGGGCCCTCATGAAGGCCGGCGCGGCGGTCAACCCCCTTTACTACAAGGCCGACCGCAATCTGGTCCACAAGCTGCGCATTCTGAAGGACCAGTGGCGCTACTACCAGCGCTACGCCAGCTCCACCCCCAAGCCCTGCTGAAAGAGGAAAGCGTGGGGCGGGAACGGAGGAGAAGATTTGACCGTTTTTTCCATCTTTCCGCTCCGCCTTGACACTCTGAAAGAAACATGATAGAATTACAGCCAATTTGATGGATAGAGGCGCGGAAACGCAAGAGTAGCCGGCGACCATGGGGCAGAGCAGCCCGCCGGCCAAAGGGCTTTCCGCCGAAGGACCGGCCTTTTGCCTGAAAGCCGGGAACCTGGGCCGTGGGAAAATATTTCACGGACTGCCACACCCGTCCCCGTGTGGAGCGCTATCGCCGACCAAACCCTCAAAAATTCGGCTTTGAGCCGGATTTATGTGCAGTCGTCGCCATGGCGTTCCGTTTGACGGGATGCCATGGTTTTCTTTTTTGGCTTTGCCAGTGAGGAAATAGAATGATTTTTTAGGAGGAACCTTTTGATGAAAAAGCTGCTTTCCCTTGCCCTGGCCGCCGCGCTGGGCCTGACCCTGACCGCCTGCTCCAGCGGCACCGCCACCGTCCCCAACACGTCCACCGCC
>NZ_JACLZC010000099.1 GCF_016901735.1 Pseudoflavonifractor phocaeensis
CCACGCGATATGCTAAAAATACAGCATCTTTTCTCGCCGCAGTGCAAATTCGTTGCATTGCTATTTGGTGCGCCGTTTTAGCCTGAACTTGTGTACACACTATTTAATAATTGCAAGAACAGCATCTCGCTGGAAGTTATAAAGCATTCCCCAAATTTTACTGTCCTTGAATCCGGTTGCCTCATTGGGCAGCTCATCGTCAGAAATGTCCTCCAAGAACTCATTAAAAATATTGTAGAGAGTAAAAAAGTAAATGAAATCTGGCGAATTTTCTTTATAGGCAGTACTGATACTTTCAATTACAATATCTGTTACTTCTTAAAGTTTTTTGTCATCGTGCCACAGATCGTCAAAGAGTTTCAGAAAGTAGTTTGCATTTTCAAAACTCTCGGTTTTTTGTACAGGATAATAAGCATTATTTCCGCGCTCACAGCCCAAATCAACTGTGGTGAATCCATTGATTGGCATATAAGTGCTTTCATCCACAGTTATAAACCCCATCATTTGTTCTTGAGTAATATTGGATTTGAAAACAACCTTTTTTCTAATCCATTCTGCACATTCTTTAGCTATGGCTTTTTGAGTAAGTTCATTGCGCAGTTTTACCTCAAACTCAGTCCCATATAGGCTGCGCTCTCGAGATAAACGGGGAATATAAAACTCTCTTTTGGCTTTTGGGGTTTTCTCGGTAATGAAAGTAGGCGATGTAAAAATAAAATGTAGCTCTTCTACGCCCTCAAGCTGTTTCTTCAATTCTTGATAAGCATAGATGGAAAAGCAAGCAGCAGCAATCGATATTTTGCTTCCTTTTTTGACTTCCTTCTGCAAATCATCTTTAATGGTATTATTAATGTTGTCCAATATTTGCACGGTAACACCTCATGATTTTCCATCACATATTATCACATTCCACTCAGAAGAAGCGGATAACTTATACTGATGATATTCAGGAAGGGAACAGCTTTAAACCCTACTTCTATTTTGTGGATACCCTTTTTCTGAAAGTTACTCTGCGCCTTTTGAAATAGTGGTGTCTGGGAGTATTTCCATAATATCTTCAATTCCGCATCCGAGTTTGAGGCATATTTTTTCCAGCACTTCAACAGTTGTGTTCTCACCCTTTTCAAGTTTGCTCATTGTAGAGTAGCTGATGCCGACAAAATCGCGGAACTCTTTTTTCTTCATATCCCGATCAATGAGAATCTTGAATAGCTTCTTATAGGACACTGCCATTTTTTGCACCTCATCTTCTAAACTACATTGTGGCGAAATTATAATTTCATTATAGCATATCTTGCTGCGAAAAGCGAGAAATATTATGCGAACGCATTACTTTTACCTTTGAAATCACGCGATCATTTTACAAATGTAAAGCACCAGTGCATACGATAAGTGGTTGCACTGGTGCTCCTGTACCCTATGATTTTTTATTGTTTGTATTCCGTTACGGATTTGAGGTATCTTTTGGGATCGCCATTGAGAACAAGATCTGCATAAGCGATCGGGTCATTATAAATCAACCAATCCAATTCAGATCTCTGAAAGCGGTTATCGGCCACTTCATTCTCAACGGCAGTGCAGTCAATAGAAATCTTGCTCTCATCAGTGAAGTAAAGTTCTACACAGGCAGTATCGATGTTAAATTCACAGGAAATCAGTCTTTTCATGAGGTGTACCTCCAAAATTTGATGTTCTGGAAGTAATGTAAGCGTGGGTTTGTGGTGTGGTATCCTTAACTATGGGAAACTCCCTGCTCCCATTTTGAAATGGTCTGCCGCACTACATTCACCTTGACCGCCAGCTCCTGCTGGGAAAGACCCTTAGCTTTCCGGATGGCTTTGATGTTTTCATTGAGCATGTGGACTCACTCCTTTCGCCCCCCATTGTAGGGAAAGCGGCCCGTTGCCGCAAGCAACGCAAAATAACAGCCCCTATTTTTGCACTTCTCTCCGCAAATCGTCCAGATACAGCCGTTGCTGCCGCTTCAGATAGCCGGGGACAAAGGGGCGCATCCACCAGTGCTTGGCGTTGACGGTCTCAGTGCAGTGGAGCCGGGTACCGTCCTCTGCCGACTCAAAGACCCCCTCCCAGGAACCGGACATATTACCGTTTTCCATAGTAAAGACCCAGCGGCGAAGAGGCTCACAGGCCGTGACGGTGAAGTTCGTGGCGTAGCCGCTTTTGGTGTACTCCACAAAGTGGGCCTCGTCCAGCACCTCCACCCGTGCCAAGTCGCTCCGCCAGGCGGTATGGGAAAGGTCGGTCACCACCTGCCACACCCGCTCCACTGGGCAGGGGAAATACTCTGTCACCCTGGAAGTTGCCATACCAATGCTCCCTTCAAAACCACAATGCCTGCTCCTCCCGGAATACCGGGGTGTTCCCCTGAGCGTAGGGATCGTAGCGGTTTTCGTTGCAGCCGAATTCCTGCAAAAAGCAGATCTTGCCCGCCTCGTTCCAACGGATGAGGGAGAGTCCGTCAAAGCTCTGGACGGTGCCGTCCGCCATGACACACCGGAAAGCCCACTCCACTACGGTCTGATCCCCCTTGCGGAAATACTGCCGGATGTCCCAGCGCTCTACGGTGCCCCGGGTGTTCCACTCGTCAAACCACAGTTTGATCTTTCCGTTGCCGTGGTACTCCGGCCCCCAACTCTCGATGTAGACGGCATCCGGGGCGAAGAGCTCCTCAATTCCCGTGTCCTGCTTGTCCAGCCACATGGAAAACCACTGCCGGATTTTACTTTCCCTCTGTTTCTCTGCTTCCATATTCATATTCTCCTGTTGTCCCCTTTGAGTGCTGTCCCAAAGCATCAAATACTCCGTTCCCCTTTCCGTCACGATGCGGAATCCCGTCCCCTGGTAGAGGCGCAGGGCCGGATTTTCTTTCTGCACGGAGAGTGATGCCCGCAAATATCCATGTTCCTGGAGCAGAAGCAGAAGGTCATTCAATAGCCGTGTCCCGATGCCCAGCCCGCGATACTCCGGCAGTAACGAGATGGCCAGAGAGGGGGTGTCGTTGTCGATGTGTCCGTAGTCCGCCATGATGCGGCACCACGCCGCACCCACCACTTTTCCCGCCGCCTCGGCTACTATGCAGTGGTCGCCGGGCCGTGTGCCAAAGTCCGCAATATAGACCTGCAGCTCCGGCAGATCCACTACCGACCGGGGCGGCGGCTCCATGCCCTCCGGGAGATAGATGGCCTGATAGAGAAATTCCCGCAGAAGGTCATGTTCCTCCGGGCGTATTTTACGAATGATTGTGTTCATCCCATTCCTCACTCTGCCCGTTTAATGGGCTGCCGGATGACGGTTTTCAGTTTTTCTGGTTTGCACCGCCGCACATCACTCAAATAGATCTCGTGGTGAAACCGACCTTGGCTGAAATCCAACCCATAGCCCTGTTCCGTGGCGTATTCCTCCATGGCGGCTACGGTGGCGGGCTCGTCGTCATAGGGGCCCAGGTGCATACACTGGACGCACAGGCCCTCCTCCCAGGGGAAGAACTCCATCTTGGAGAAGTCTCGCTGCTTTTTCTCTTCGGTCTCCCGGATGGCCCAGCGGAAGGCCTCTTCCGTCACAAACTCCGGCAGGCGGATGAGGGAGAACCACCGGAAATCCGCCTTGCGGGAGTAGTCCACGCCCTGAGTATCCTCCTGCCACCAAAGCCCCTCCAGGGGCGGTACCACATAGTCAAAGTAGCCCTCCAGCTTATGCTTGCCCATCTTGCTCATTTTGATGGTATAGGCCACAGCGTAAAGCAGCTCCAGGGCCTGCTTGTAAGTGCCGCCCTCCTCATTGGGGTCGCCTTGGCCCCGCACCGCCAGAAAGTTCATAGCAGGCACCGTGACGATGCCCGGCGTCTTGGGTGGCAGGTAGAACTCTTTGTACTCTTTCTTATAGTCAAAGGCCATAGTCATTTCCTCCGTTTTTTCGGTTGATCCTGCAGTGCCAGACAGGTGAGGCGGGTGAGGGCAGTCATGGTGTCCCGGTCGTCCACATCCTCCACCCAGATGTAGTCCTTCGCCCCCTCATAGGGCGGGGCCTTGGGCAGATGGGGAAAGGCCTCCTCCCCCGCTGGAGTGACCTTGACAAAGAACTGGTTGTCGCAGATGACGGCAAAAAACATGCCGTCGCAGTAGAGGCCGTATTCACCAAACATCTTTCGGCTGCGGATGGCCCCGGCCTCCCGCAGCTGCTCGGCCACATAGTCCACAAAATCCTGATGAGAGGCCATATCAATTCCTCCTGTAACGGTCGGACAGTGTTTCAGTCAGTTTTCGCAGCTGTTCCCGCAGTTCCTCCGGCTCCAGCAGTTCCGCCTTGTCCCCGAAGGTGAGCACCCAGCTGAGCACGCTGTCCGCGTCGGGAAAGCCGCCGGTGAAGCGAAGCCGGCCGTCCGGCTCCACGGTGAACCGATCCGCCCCGTACTCCTCCACCAGCCGCCAGCGGCAGGACAGGTCAAAGAGAACGGTGACCTGATACTTGGTCGGAAAGATGCACTCTGGTTCCAAATCAGGTAGGGGAGCAGACCAGGGCTCAAAGGGTTCTCCGGCGGTGAGTTCCGTCATGCGGTTCAATTTGAACAGGCGGAAATCCTTACGCGTCCGGCACCAGCCCCACACATACCAGGTGGACCAGTGGAACACCAGGTAGAAGGGCTCCACAATGCGCACCGATTCCCCTTTGGGAGAGAAGTAGGCGAAACGGATGGTGCGGTGCTGCTCGATGGCACCTTGGATCAGTTCAATTTTGGGCGGCAGGCTGGTTTTATACCAAGAGGAGAGGTCGATGAGCATGTGGGCACCGCCGGGCACCAGCCCGCCCGTCCCGGCGGACAGTTTTTCCATCAACTGGGCGTAGCGCCGGGTGCCGCTGACGCTGTCCAGGCTCCTGAGGCCTGCCAGGATGGCCTGCATCTCCGGGGCGGTGAGCACGGTCCGGTCCACCCGGTAGCCCTCCATGATGGAAATGCCGCCGCCTGCACCCTGGACGGTGGAAATGGGAATGCCCGCCCGGCACAGGGACTCGATGTCCCGCTGGATGGTCCGTCGGGACACCTCGAACTGTTCTGCCAGCTCTGGGGCGGTGACCTTCTCCCGCTGGAGCAAAATGGACAGGATGCCGATAAGCCGCTCCATCTTCATGGAAACCACCGCCTTTCCTGAGTCTGTCTGCATTATAGCATAGGAACACGACAACTGTCTGTCATGTTTATCTTAGAGAAAAACTTTTGCCGGTGGGATCTGGGATTGTCTTGCCGTGGAGGGCATGGTATCATGGAGGCAGATTTTCCGGGAGGTAGCGGACATGGAAGATCAGTTTCTCAATCTGACGGAAGAAAATTTGGATCGGGAGCACCTATGCTGCATTATCCGCAGCAAAAAGCCTCACCCCGGCGTGGAGGCCAAGCGGGTCTGGCTCCGGGAGCGGCTCCGGGAGGGACATGTGTTCCGCAAGTTGGACGCCAAGGGCGTGGTGTTCATCGAGTATGCTCCGCTGGAGACTGCCTGGGTGCCGGTGGATGGGGATAACTACCTCTATATCTACTGCCTGTGGGTCAGCGGGGAGTTCAAGGGCAAGGGCTACGGTAGGCAGCTGATGGAGTACTGCCTGGCTGACGCCAGGGCCAAGGGAAAGTCCGGCGTGTGTATGCTGGGAGCGGAAAAGCAAAAAGCCTGGCTCTCAGACCAGGCCTTCGCAGAAAAGTATGGATTTGAAACGGTAGATACTACCTCGGACGGCTATCGGCTACTGGCCCTCTCCTTCGACGGTACGAAGCCCCGCTTCCGGGAGAACGCCAAACGGCAGGCGATTGAACCTGAGGAGTTGACCATCTATTACAGTTCCCAGTGTCCCTACATTCATCAGAGTGTGGAGTTGGTGCGCAAAACCTGTGAAGAACTGGAGACACCCTACACCCTCGTTTCGGTGGACACTCTGGAGAAGGCCAAGTCCTTGCCCTGCGTGTTCAACAACTGGTCGGTATTCTATCGGGGAAAGTTCGTGACAGTAAATCTGCTGGACGCAGCCGCGCTGAAGCGGCTTCTGAAAAAATAAGGTGTGCCTATGGAAATCAGAAAAGTGGAGACGGACAAAAAGAGATATCTCGACTTACTGCTGCTGGCTGACGAGCAAGAGGACATGGTGGACCGATATTTGGAGCGTGGGACCATGTATGTGCTGGAGGACGGCGGCGTCAAGGCCGAGTGCGTGGTGACCGACGAGGGAGACGGCATCCTGGAGCTGAAGAACATCGCCGTCGCGCCTGATTTCCAGGGTAGGGGTTATGGAAAGGCCATGGTGGCCTTCCTCGTCCGGACCTATACGGAGCAGTATACGGTGCTGCAAGTGGGCACCGGGGACAGCCCCTCCACCATCCCGTTTTATGAATCCTGCGGCTTTCGCAGGCACCATCTGGTCAAGAACTTTTTCACCGACCACTACGACCATCCCATCTATGAGTGCGGGGTGCAACTGGTGGACATGGTGTACCTGCAAAGAGAACTATGAGAAAGCGGAGCGCTCGTGTGAGCGCTCCGCTGAGCCTGTCGAAAAAGTCCAGCGAAAGCTGGGCTTTTTCGTTTAAGAGAGTTAAAATAGGAGTAGGTGGTGAGAGAGATGCTGGAGCGCGGGAAAATGGACCGCAATG
>NZ_JACLZC010000100.1 GCF_016901735.1 Pseudoflavonifractor phocaeensis
GTGTAGGTCTCGGGGGTGGGCACCGGCTCCTCGCCCTCCACACGGGTGATGACGATGTAGCTCACCAACATATCGTTGTTGGCGTTGGTATTCTCCTTGGGACTCAGCTTCACGGTCAGGCTGCCGGAAGCGTCAGTCATGGCAGCCTCCAGCGCCACATATTCGCCGTCCTCAACATTCAGGTTCTTCTCAGCGGTGGCCAGGACCTGGTCATTGCTGATCAGTTCAATAGTAGCATTGCGCTGCCAATTGGTCTGATACCAAATGTTCTTGTAGCCAATGTAGACATTGTAAGTGCCGGGCTCCAGGTTGTCGAACTGATAAAACAGAGGCTTTCCGCGGCCGTCGTTCTCATCCTCTCCCTTGCTGTCGGTCATGTTGCGGATGGTGCTGTAGGTATCCGTACCATAATCGCTGTGGCCTTCGACCTCGCTCTCGGGGTTGGTATAGCCCCAGCCGCTCTCGGCGGTGTAAGCCTGGTCGGTGGTGGTGTTGAGGATGGTATCGCCGTTGTAGTCCACGATGGCCTGGCCCAGAGCGGTGAATTCATCCGCGCCGGCGTCCACGAAGTAGACCACATCGCCGGGCACCACGGTGATGGTGCAGGTAATGTCATGGCCTTCCACGCTGCCGCTCAGGGTGTAGGCACCCACCTCGGTGGCCGTGTTGATGGCATTGAGCTGGCCCTCGTTCCAGGTCACCACTGCGTCGATCTCCTGGTCGCCCTTGATGACCTTGATGGTCTCGGGAGCGGCGAAGGTCTGGCCCAGATAGGCGTAGCTGGGCAGCTCGTCCACGATTTCGAAATAGTTTTCGTCGGTCTTAAAGACGGCGGTGATGGTGATGTCGCGGGCGGGGGTGGCGTTCATGATGGCAGGATCACGGGCCGTATCCACGATGACGGCGTCCTCACCGTCGGTCTCCCAGTGGTCAAAGACCTTGCCTTCGGGCACCTGGGCATAGACGGTGATGGTGCTGCCCACCTTGTACTTCTGGGAGGTGATGGTGCCTTCCTCGTCCAGGGTACCGCCCACCACGGTGACGTTATAGGCGGCCACATAGGTGGCGGTGACGGTGACGTCATGGTCGGGCATCACGAAGGTGGTGGACTCGCTGCTGGGATCGGCAAAGGTCACGGCCTCATCGGTGCTGGTCCAGGCGTCAAACATGGTGCCTTCCGCAGCCTCGGCGGCGGTGACGGTGACAGTCTGGCCCACATAGGCGGTGATGCTCTCCTCGGTGCCGTTCTCCACGGTGACAGTATACTGATCGCCCTCGGTGATGGCAAAGTCCTTGGAGACGGGCTCGCCGGAGAAGGAGCCGCACAGGTTGACGGTCAGCGTACCGGTGCCGCTGGTGACGTCGTTGTTCTCATAGCTCACGGTGTAGTCCACGCCGCGGATGAGACGCATCCCGTCCAGAGTGACCACGGGATCGGGGCAGACGGGGCTTCCAATGTAGACGTAGCTCTCGTCCAGCTCCACGGTCATGTTGGCGGTATCCACCACAGAAGCGGCAGTGACGCGGAACTCGGCGCAGGAGCCCCAGGCGTTCTCGGTGTCGCCGTAGGTGGTCTTGGGCATGACCATGATGGACTTGGCGTTGACCACTTCATTCAGGGCAGTGGACTTCCAGCCGTTGCCCTTGGTCCAGCTGCCGGAGCCCACATAGGTCCAGTCGCCGCTGTTGGGATCGCCGGTCAGTTCGCTGATGGGCTTGCTGCTCACATAAATGTCATGGTCGCCATAGGCGCCGTTGAAGTTGTTGCTGTCGGAACGGGGCAGATAACGGATGCCGTTGATGTCGGTGGCCTCGCTCAGCTCCACCATGAACCACAGGGTGCTCATGGGCGTGCTGACGGCCCAGTTGGAGTGCCAGATGGTGCCGGAATTGCCGTCAATGATGTTGCCGGCAACCTGGCCGCTGTAATTGTTGTCTACCTTCACGCCGCTGAATACGGTGTAGGGCAACTCGGTACCCTCGCGGGCCAGCTGCACACGGTACTCGAATTTCTGGCCGTAGTTGTTGTAGGCGATGACAGAGATGGTGCCGTCCTCATTGTAGGCCACCTCAAAGTCGCTGGTGCCGTCCACGGTAACGTCAACCGTCTCGGTGGCGGACAGCGTGTAGGTGGAAACCACGCTGGGATCCACATCAAAGCCGGCCACAGCGTTGCCGTTGATGTAGATGCCGGTGATGGGATAGGAGGAGGCGGGCACGGGGAAGGCCTCGTTGCCCTTGTCCATCATTTCGCTCACGTCGGTGAGCTGGATGGGGGAAATGCGGTAGGAGTAAGAGTAGCTCCGGTCGGTGGCGAAGCGGTATCCGTCCAGAGGCCGGTGGCCCATGAAGGCGGTGTCGCTGACGCCGTTCTGATGGAGGTCGATGCTCCAGACGATCTCATCCTTCTGAGGCACCTGGTTGGGATGACGGTACTGGGCATTGTTGTAGGTCTGGCTGTTCATCTCCTCGGCGGTGTAGTGGAGGGCGGAGATCTCCACCACGTCGTCGGCGGTGACCATCAGGCCGGTGCCCGCGTCATTGGTCAGGGCAGTCCAGCGCACGTCGGTGCGGTTGTCGTTGTCCTGCGGCTTGAGCATCTTCTTGCCTTCCCAGCTGGAATCCTCGCCCATGGCGTCATTGGGGTCATACACCGTGTCGGTGTACACGCCCACCAGCGCGCCGCTCTTGCGGTCCACATAGCTCTCCTGGGGACCGCGGCCGTAGTAGGTCAGGTTATCGTAGTCGCCGCTGATCTCCATACGAGAGCCGATCTTGGGCAGGCCGCCGGAGGCGAAGTTGCTGGAGGGGATAAACTGATCCAGCACTACGATCTCGCCGTTGCCGTAGACGACATAGGCCATCAGGGCGCTGGCGGGCACCGCCATGGTGCCGCTCATAGCCATAACCACCGTATTGCCGCTCCGGGTAGCGGAAACGCTCAGGTTGGTCATGTTCTCCGGATCGCCGGCATTTTTGAGGCGGCTATCCTTGGTAACGGTGGTGTCGTTGTAGGTCTCGGCGCGGTAGTAGCTCTGCTCGGGACCGGCGGTCATGACCACCTCGCCGTCCAGCTTGTAGGACACGATGGTGCCCAGCTTGGTGTTGAGGGTGATCTCAAAGGCTTGGCCGTAATCGGTCTCGCCGGTGAGGATCATCTCGCTGCCGATGGTCTGGACGTCAGTGAAGTCCTTGTCGGTAACCACTTCGGTCTGGGCAGTGGAATCGTCAAAGGACAGCTCGAACTGCTCATAGGCGATCTCGTAACCCACATCGGCCCATTCCGTGGCGGTCTTGAGCTTGACGGAGAAGGTCAGCAGATAGTCGCTGCCTTCCATCGGCGCCACATCAGCGGGGATGTCGATGGTAACGGTCTCGGTGTTGTCACCGTCCAGGGAGCTCCCGTTGATGTGCGGCGTGCTCAGCGCCAGGGTACCGGAGGCCAGCGTGTCAATGCTGTTCTCGGTGAGGGTCCAGGTGATGTCAAAGGCATCCAGGTTGGTGGCCTCGAACTCGTTGACCACCTTTACATCAATGGTGCCGCCGGGGGTCACATTCAGGGTGTCGGCGTAGAAGTTCACCTGCTGATGGACCTTCTGGGCCTCTTCCAGCTTGGGGCTGGGGGTACGGTCGGCATAGACCAGGCCGTTGCCGCAGAAGGCGTTATCATTGCGCTTGGTATCGATCCAGTCGCCGCCATAGCCCCAGAACTCATCATATGTACCGTCGCCGTTGTCTCTGACGGTGCGGATGGACTGGTCGATGTAGTCCCAGATAAAGCCGCCCTGGACGTTATCTTTCTCGCGGATCACGTCCCAGTGTTCCTTGGCGTTGCCGTAGGCCTGGCCCATGGCGTGGTTATACTCGGAATGGATGTAGGGCATCTGGCCGTTGTAGCCTGCTACACCACTGGGCAGGGCATACTGGGTGCTCTGCACGTCCACGATGTTATTCTTACGCACATCGGTGGTCCAGGGATCGGCGCCCTCTGCCTTGACATATCTATGGCCGTAGTAGCCGTCACTCTCGCGCTCGTACTTGCGCAGACGGCTGGGGTCACGGGCCAGCAGATACATGGAAGCTACCCAGAAGCTGTAATCATCATTGAGGGTATTCTGGCTGTAAGTTGCCTCGTTGCCCAGAGACCAGATCACCACGGAAGCGTGGTTTTTATAGCGTTCCGTGTTGGTGGCCACACGGTCCAGCACGGGAGGCACCCACTCAGGCAGGCCGGAACCGGTGCCGCTGGGGACCTTGATACCGCCGCTGGCAGCAGCGTGACTCTCGATGTTGGCCTCGGCACAGACATAAATGCCCAGCTCGTCGGCCAGATCGTAGAGGACCTGATCGTTGGGATAGTGAGCAGTACGGATGGCGTTGAGGTTGTACTGCTTCATCAACGTCAGATCGGTGTAATAATCTTCATAAGTCAGGGCATGGCCGGTCTCCAGATCGGTGTCGTGGCGGTTGACGCCGCGGAGGATCATCTGACGGCCGGTGATCTGCATCTGCTCGTGGCCGGCGTCGTCGATGTCCACCTTATAGATCTCGCGGAAACCGACCCGCTCCACCACGGACTCCATGACCTCGCCGTCGCTGTTCTTCAGCTCCAGCACCAGGGAGTACAGGTTGGGGGTGTCAGGGAACCACTTGGCCGGATTTTCCACATACATCTCACTGGTAACGGTGGTGCCCTCGTCCCGCAGCACTTCCTCGGCGCTCTTGCCGGCGGAGGCGGCGATGGTCACGGTCTGATCGTCGGCGGCGGCGACCGTTTCACCGTTGTCATCCACGATGTAGGAAGAAACGGTGTACTGACCCTCGGCCGCGTTATACAGGCCGCGGAGGGTGGTGTCCACCGTGACGCTTACATTGCTGTTTTCGTCGGTCCGGTCATCAAACTCCGTGTTGAAGAAGAAGTCACGGATCTCCACCTCGTCCTTGGAGTAGAGGTACACATCGCGATAAATACCGCTCTCGCGGATGAAGTCCTGGTTCTCCAGCCAGCTGCCGATGGACCAGCGGAAGACCTTCAGAGCGATGGTGTTCTCTCCCCCGTTGGGGTTGAGGTAGTCGGTAATGTTAAAGTCGTGAGCGGTGAAGCTGTCAGTGGAATAGCCCACGGGCTTACCGTTCACATAGAGATAATAAGCGGACTCCACGCTCTGGAAGGAGATGAAGATCTCACGACCATCCCAGTTTTCCGGCGTGGTAAAGGTGGTGCGGTAGTAGCCCACAGGGTTGTACACCGTGGGGGCCTTCGGATTGCTATAGTCCAAGCCCTCCCATTCATTCCAGGGGAAGATCTGGTTGGAATACATGGGCTCGTCATACTTAAAGGTACCGTCCTCGTTGCGGTAGGTCTGCCAAGGCTGAGGCACGTATTCCGGCTGGAACGCATCGCCGGTGTACTCCTCGGCCAGGTATTCGGCGTCTACCTTGGCGGCCTCCTCGGGGTTGGTGACCATGGCGAAGTCCCAATCCTTACCGGAGAGGAGCATGTAATAGTCAGAGCTCTCAGGACCCACCTCGTCCATGACGCTCTTTTCCGCAGCCAGGGCCTTTTCGGTGCTGTCATAGGAGACGAACTGGGTCTTGGCGCGCTCGCGGTTGACGCCGACCGTCTCACTGTCGGCATACCACTCCTGGCCGGTCACATTGGCCACACCGTCGTCCGTAAATCTGACGTTGTCCTGGAAATCCTCTTCATAGATGTCCAGCACATGGTCATAGACTTCGGCGCCGCTGTACTGGGCTGCGTTGGCCGGGACGATGAGTCCGGCTACCATGGACAGCGCCAGCGCCGTGGACAGGAAACGCTTTGAAGATTTTCTCATAAAATGGTTTCCTTCCTTTCCTTTTTCTCAGTCTGGTTCCCGTTGTTTACTTGCCTGTATGGCTGTCACAGAAGGTCTTTTGTCCGCAAAAGCGCCCTTTCGAGGCGGGGCAACCTCCTTTCTTCTTGCCCCTTCCAATTGGGCAAAAGGTCCCTATCGTTCAGCCGTTCGCATGTGTCCAGTATATCATAGAAAAATTTTTTGTACAACATGTTGAGAGCACGGAATTATATCGGGATTGCAAGTGTACAAATTGAATATTTTTTAAGTAAGTTTGTTTCCAATCTGTAACCTTTCTTTCCCGTGCCCGTCACGGTACTTTCTGAGAGAAGCATTTGTCCTCCATATGTATGTTCCGCCTCTTCTTGTTTGGGTTTTTATTCATTCAATTTACTAATTTTTTGAGTTTATTATATTCCTTGCACGGCGGACATTTTGTGTCGAAACAAATCGGAGCCGCCGGTCCCGGATGGGACCGGCGGCTCCGCCGTTTACCGGCTCTCAGCCTGCCTTACGGCAGCTCCGCTGTTCAGCCGATCTTGCTGTAGTTGTAGAGCATCTGGGCCACTTCCGCACGG